>JAOAPO010000263.1 GCA_025462945.1 Bryobacterales bacterium | reverse complement strand
AGTTTGAGCTCTTCCAGTACAAGCAGCTCATGGTGCAGAAGGTCATGGACACGAACCACTTCTATGTTTGGCTCGATGTGATCCAGGGTGAGGACGACCAGTCGTATGTCAAGAAGGAAGGCATCTTCGAGTACAAAGGCAAAAACCTGCTCCGGTTCCTCACTGCTGAGGAGAAAGCGAAGCTTGACAGCCTGCAGGCCGAAGTCGCGGCGCTGACGAAAGCAATGCCTCCCGAGTACCCCTATCTCATGGGCCTCAGGGACGACCCCAGCCCGAAGAACATCAAGCTGAATCTACGCGGGAATCCGCATGCACTTGGCGACGAAGTGCAGCGAGGCTTTCCCGCGATCCTCGGCAACACCAACGGCGAACCTCTCCCGTTCACGCAGGGAAGCGGTCGGCTCGAACTCGCCGATGCGATCGTGAAGCACCCGCTGTCCGCGCGCGTCATGGTGAACCGGATCTGGCAGCATCACTTCGGGCGGGGCATTGTGGATACGCCCAGCAATTTCGGCGTGATGGGCGAGCGCCCGTCACACCCTGAACTGCTGGAGTACCTGGCTACCCGTTTCGTCGAGAGTGGCTGGTCAGTGAAAGCCATGCATCGCGAGATGATGCTCTCGTCGACCTATCAACTGGCTTATGGGCACGCCCCTGCGAACGAGACGGCCGACCCGGAAAACCGCCTCCTGTGGCGCGCGAACTTCCGCCGCTTAGAAGTCGAAGCACTGCGCGACTCACTTCTCTTCGTCACCGGTACGCTTGATGAGAGAACCGGGGGGCCACCCCAGGAACTTGCCTCGCCCAACACGAAGAAGAGAACGATTTATGGGAGAGCGGCCCGGTCGCCATACAGTCTCCTCACACTCTTCGACTACCCTGATCCAAACATAACCTCGGAGCAGCGCGAGGTCACGAACGTTCCGCTCCAGGGATTGTTCTTCATGAACAGCGATCTCATTCAGCGGGCCGCCGACTCCCTGCTTGCCCGCCTCGGAACGCAAGGGGCCGGCAACGACGACGCCGCTGGCAAGATCAATCGCGCCTACAGGATTCTGTTCCAGCGCGGGCCAACTGCCAACGAAGTTCAGCGAGGGTTGGCGTTCCTGGAGAAATCAGAAGCTCTGTACGCGGCCGCGGCGGCAGAGCCGGCCAAACCGCAGCCTGTTGCCGAGACACCGCCTTCAGCCAGGGTCGGCAGAAGGAATGCCACCGCCGTGGGTGATGAAGCCGACGCAACCGCACCGGCTGCCCCGGCGTTCCCGGCGGGCAGAATGACTCCGTGGCAACAGTACGCCCAGGCTCTGCTGAGCTCGGGCGAATTCACATACGTAAATTAGGTCCGAGGACCCCGGTCAAGTGTACCGGAAGGAGAGCAGCGATGATACATCAACCCGGCTTGCCGCCATTCACGCGGCGTGATGCCCTGATGAAGTTTGCAACTGGCTTTGGTATGGCGGGCTTTGCGGCAACAGCCGGCCAGCCGCTCACGGCCTCTGCCGCTACGGCAGGCAATCCATGGACGCCGAAAGCGCCCCACTTTGCGGCTAAAGCCAAACATGTGATTGTCGTATTCCTGCAGGGCGGCCTCTCCCAGATCGACTCGTTCGACTACAAGCCGATGCTTGAGAAGTACGACGGAAAGCCCCTTCCCTACGAGACGCCCCGGACCGAGTTCGCGACTGGCAACCTGATGAAGTCGCCGTTCAGCTTCAGCAAGCACGGGCAGAACGGAATTGAGGTCAGCGAGATCTTCCCCCACATGGCGAAGGTGATCGACGAATTCTCGATCGTTCGCTCGATGATTTCGGATATCCCGAACCACGGACCGTCCGTCTTGATGATGAACACGGGCAGCGTGCGCGCGGGTCGCCCCACCATGGGGTCGTGGGTGGTTTATGGCCTCGGTACCGAGAATCAAAATCTGCCGGGGTTCATTGTCCTCTCTGCGGGGGCCGGGGGCGGGGGCTTCAGTTCCGCGTTTCTACCCGCGGTTTATCAGGGCACTATGGTGCCCTACAACATCCAGGACCCCAACAAACAGATTCAGTACCTTGCCAACAGCCGCCAGAACCTGACGCAACAACGAGCCCAGCTCGATCTGCTGCGCGATTTGAACCAGAGCTATCTGGAGAAACTGAACGGTGCGCCCGAACTGGAAGCCACGATTCAATCCATGGAAGTCGCATTCCGGATGCAAACGGAGGCTCCCGACGTTTTTGACACTCGCAAGGAGAGTGCAGCCACACGCGCCATGTACGGCGAAGGCGGTATCGCCCAGGGCTGCCTGACGGCACGGCGTCTCGTCGAGAAGGGGGTCCGGTTCGTGCAGGTCGTGCATGCCGGGTGGGACCACCATGCGGACATCATGGGCCACAAACATACGGCACGCGAGGTGGATCAGCCGATCGGTGCCCTTGTGCAGGATTTAAAAAACCGGGGCCTGCTGGACGAAACTCTGGTGATCGTCGCCAGCGAGTTTGGCCGCACGCCCGTAATCAACCTCGGAGGCTTCCGCTCTGTCCACAACGGCCGAGATCACAACATCTACGGCTTTACCGTTCTGATGGCCGGAGGCGGAGTGAAGCGGTCTACCATCTATGGCGCCACCGATGATTTCGGGTTCAAGGTGGCCGAGAACCCGGTACACGTACACGACCTCCACGCTACCGCTCTCCACCTGATGGGTATGGATCACGAGAAGCTTACCTATCGATATGCCGGTCGCAACTTCCGACTAACGGACGTTGAAGGCAAAGTCGTCCGCGACATACTAAGCTGACCGCCGACGGCCGCGGCTCACGGCGCCAGAGAATCGTATTTATAGCCGAAGGTGGCGGGGGCAAGGAGCTGGTCGTAGCTTTCAGGCCACGGGTCCATGATGCGGTTTGCGCCTTGAAGAGGTGGCGCCGGCGTGGGGTGAACTTGACGCCAAATTTCCCAGATGCGATCCACTTCGGCATGGTGAAGCCAGAAGATGGGATCGGTGGGAGAGGTACTGGTGTTGTTCATAATGCCGCCCACCCAGGCATGGCCCTGGTTGTGACCGGGAAGCGAAGAGCCGTCGGGACGGCGACCGAAGCCTTCAAGGCCGAACGTGAACTTCGCATAGTCGTTCTGGCCAGAGATACCGGTTTGCTGAATCGCGAACTGGTGGAGGATCAGGTCGATATCAGCGGCG
This sequence comes from Bryobacterales bacterium, assembly GCA_025462945.1. Lineage (GTDB taxonomy): Bacteria > Acidobacteriota > Terriglobia > Bryobacterales > Bryobacteraceae > BOG-234. Next base: position 967 of record JAOAPO010000263.1, on the reverse strand, counting down.
GTGGCTTTAGCAGGCGGTGCGGCATTCTTGCGCGGCGGCGGAGTCGTGGCGGTGCCGGGGACCTTGGCCGGGAGAAAGTCCGCGAGCCAGCCAGGAAACGGGTCCTGCCAACGCCAGTATGGAACGGTAGGCGGCGCGGCGCCGGGGCGAAGGGCAGAATCGGCAACGCGGAGGGCCTTCTCAAACTCGATCAGGTAGCGACGATGCCAAGCGAGGAAGCGGTACAGGCCGGTCGTTCCCATGGAGCCGTGCATGTTGTGTGACATGTCCATATGGAACGCGACGAGAGCCTGATACTTGCCGCTGGAGACCATGCTTGTGATGGCGTTGCGGAATGCGACCCGATTGGCCTCCGGCCAGGACGACTGGTTTTGGCGCGCGGAGACGACGGGAGCGGCGGAAGGCTCTGCGTGGGGCGGCGACACCACGCCCGACGGCGTGAGGGGGGCGTGCGGTGGCTCCGGGGAAGGTGGCGTCGGGGTGGGATGGAAGCCACGGGCGATCACGTCGTCGAAGGTTTCCGGATGGCTATGGGTGCCGGTTGGGTGTGTGTGTTCCATATCTCGAGTCGTTCCTCTCTGGCCGTCTTGCGAGCGAAGAGCGCCCGTACTCTCTAATGCGTAAATTCAGAGGCTGGAGGGACAAGCACAGGAAGGCAGTGCGAAAATTCTGACTAGCGTCCGATCCTCCTTCGCCACTCTCTGTCGCAGGTCCAGCGGCTGCCCCCGTGTCCTCGACACCACCACTCGATCTCTATCGCGGCGAAGCGAGCGCTGCGGAATCTGGGACATTGACACAATAGCCGGAGTCTTCGGCCACAAGCATGGGAGACCTGCTGACCCACTAGCAGGCTGCTGAAAAACAAAACGAGTAACCTGGGCGCACAAAAAGACGCCTGGATACTATGCGCGGCGCAGACATACACCAAAACGAGTTGTTCAGTTATGGCTCATTAGAAGAGCGGATC
>JAOAPO010000261.1 GCA_025462945.1 Bryobacterales bacterium | reverse complement strand
CTGCGCGCCGGCGGACGTGATTGTCGTCGTCTGGGCAGAATCTGCCATAATGCGGCGGATGAAGTCCCCTCCCCACGACGGTATGAGTTTACCGGAGTGGAACCAGCGCGAGGTCATGCTCTATTTTGTTCTCGCATTTGCATTCAGTTTTGGTCTCTGGCTTCCTGCTCTCGTTGGGCGCCGTGCTTCACCTTTCTATCTGTCCGCAGGAACATTCGGGCCGAGTCTCGCCGCCCTCGCCACACATCGAATTTCGACAGGTAATTGGCGGGCTTTTCGGCTGTGGTCGGATTTGCCCCACGTGCTTCTTGGGATCGCTTGCGGCGGATTGGCCGTACTGATCTCCGCATTCGCGGCGGCGTTCTTCATGACCAGGTCGGGCTTCGATAGATGGCAGTGGGCAGCCTTGCTGCAGATTGTGACGTTGTTTGGACCCAACCTCGCAGGAGGGCCGTTGGGAGAGGAGGCGGGTTGGCGGGGATACGCTCTCCCGCGCCTGCAACAGCGGTTCCCTCCGGTGCTTTCGGCTCTGATGGTGGGTTTCGTCTGGGCAAGCTGGCATTTGCCCCTGATCCTCGCTCACGTCTATAACGTGACCTGGTGGCAGTTCCTCGCCGTGACAATGGCCGCGTCGGTCATCTTATCCTTCGGCTTTAACAAGTCCGGCGGCAGCACGATTTCCGCTGTGGTTGTGCACGGGCTATATAACGTGGCGACCGGGGTAATCCTGAATGATTTCATCGGGAAAGCGACGCTCCGTGACAACGCGGCCCAGCACAATGTGTTCTGGTTGGCCTATGCCGGCGTCGCCGCAGTGCTTTGCCTCGTCACCAGGGGCCAGCTTGGACTTGGCCGGCCCCAGCGGTCGTGAATCACGCCTCCTTGACTCGTTCTGTTCCCGCCGCACGACGCGCCTGCGCGCGACGAACCGTGCGGCGGTAAGCGCGGACGCATGCGGCACCACATACTCGGCCGCTCGGCGGCGATTTTGTTAGTAACATCCGGGGCGTTGCTCGCAGCCCCGAACGCCCCGGCACAGGACAGGAAGTGGGTCCAGTTGTTAAAGGGCAAAAGTCTGGACGGCTGGGTTCCAAAGTTCAGTGGTTTCGACCTGGGGTGAACTACAACGACACGTTTCCGGCCGAAAACGGCCTTCTGACCGTCTCCTATGACAACTGGGCGGATTTCGGGGATCCGCCGCACTTCGGACGCCTGTTCTACAGAAACAGAAAGTTCTCTCACTACGTCGTCGCGGTGGAGTATCGCTTCGTTGGTGAGCAGGTAAAGGGCGGTCCGGGCTGGGTGCTGCGGAACAACGGCGTGATGCTCCACTGTCAGCCACCGGAGACAATGGGCAAGGATCAGGACTTCCCGATCTCGGTCGAGGCCGAACTACTCGGCGGCCGCCCCACAGGCGAGCGGACTACGGCCAACATGTGCTCTCGCTGGACAGAGGTTTACCAGAACGGGGTGGAAGGTCCCGAGCCACTGCATCACTTCGAACTCACAGACGTATCGCGACGGAGAGTGGGTGCGAGTGGAGATCGAGGTGAACGGCGCCGACAAAGTCGTGCACCGGATCAACGGGAAGACGGTGCTGGAGTACGGGAAGATCGAGATCGGCGGCGGCAACGTCATCCACTTTGACTCCGCGCTGAAGAAGGACGGAACGCCGCTGAGCGAGGGATATCTCGCTATTCAGGCGGAAAGCGCTCCGGCGCAGTTCCGAAAAATCGAGATCATGGACCTCGGTAAGTAAGACCCGGGAAGTAAGGCTTAGGTAAGTGAGCCTGGCGCTCTTGCCGTGTGCTCTTTCGTCGTCGGGCGAAGCGCAGGCGCGGGACGCGCAACGTGTGCTTCGCCGGCGCAATTTACGGGGCTATCGGTGTCAGCAGAAGGGAGGTGACTCGCGTGCCATAGGTGCCTTCCACCAGAATCTCACCGCGGTTGTTAATCGCGGTGGGAAGTCCCAGGTTCCACGCCCGATCGCTCCGAATGAAGTACCCAAGGGGTGCGCCTTGCAAACCGAGGGGTTGGATAAAGGCAAGCGGCGGGTTGTCGGGTCCCCCCACCGTACCAACCAGTTCCCCATTGTCGTTTATTCCGATAAAGTCCACAGGTAACGGTGGGTCCAGTGGAATCGGAGTCAGCGCGCCGGATGCATCTGTTGTGGCGAACTGACTGAAACCGGTTTTCAGCAGCACCAGCCCCCGGTTGTTGATGGCCACTGCAAGGCCAGGCAGGTGGGTGAGGCCCCGGCCCGGTGTAAACAACAATCCTCCCGCAAAGCCGGACGTGTCGGCGGCGGAATTGGCAATCATCTGTCCCGCGTTGTTGATCTTCACAGGTGCCTGCGTAAAGACCCGCAGGGGAATGCCACCGAACTGCAGGGGGCCGTTTCCAGGATAGGGGGGAACGTCCGGATCGAAGCTCATCCCCACGATCTGGCGTGCGTCGTTGATCGAACTGGCGATTCCGGCCCCCGCTCCGAAAGCGGCGAACAGGTCGTACCGCGCGGCCAGGTCACTCACATAGAGGAAAGCGCTCCGATTTATCGTGCCGCGAATGGTCATCCCAACCACGTCGCCAAGGCTGTTGATTGCGAGCGGAATATCGTTTTCGCCCAGCGGCACGAAAACCTTGCGATCGGAATAATAGACAAACCCCGGACCGGCGATCTGCCCCTCTTCGTTCAGGACGGTCGCCCGACAAGTGTTCGGCGCGCAAAAGTCGGTAACGGAATAAAACGTAGTCGCGACCGCGGACAGTTCCGCGATCAGGGCAACGCAAAAGAATCGCAAACAGGCTCGCATGCTCTGACTCATGGCTACTCCTCTCGACGAACATAGCACCGTTTTCCGGGTGTGAACGGGCCTGCTGGTCGGCATGGCGGGACCAGGTTCATGAACAGCACCACTAGCAGGCTGCTGAAAAACAAAACGAGTAACCTGGGCGCACAAAAAGACGCCTGGATACTATGCGCGGCGCAGACATACACCAAAACGAGTTGTTCAGTTATGGCTCATTAGAAGAGCGGATC
>JAOAPO010000247.1 GCA_025462945.1 Bryobacterales bacterium | reverse complement strand
TGGCTCCCAAACGAAGCGGCTTCACTTCCTTACAGTGGCGGGACCGTGCCGGTTTTTCACCGGACTTCCCTGTTACGCCCTTGCGGGCACCTGAGGAATGCTCAATCTAGCATGAGTTCTCAACGGGGGTCAAACGGCGGTTCGCCGCGTCTTCGCGTGTTACCCTCGTGGGTGCTGTTGGTGTGCCGGGTGACTGGTGCAGCAATAGGGAATCCGGTGTGAATCCGGAACTGCCCCGCAGCGGTAAACAGGAACGAACGCCTCGAACAACGCACTGGTCACTTTGGACTGGGAAGCGGAGGTTATTAGAAAGCCCGGTAACGGAAGAGCCTGTAAGTCCGAAAACCTGCCATCGGCCCGCACGTGTGCGGACTTGTAACCTGCGCCTTCGTGGGAGAGGACGACTGGCACGCCAGACATCTCTATCCCGTTCGCCGGTTCAAGTGACCTGTGCCGAAGGAGCATAGATGTCGGTCGCATTTTCAGCTTCGTATAATCAGGCCAGCTGCGAGCTTGGGGTAAAAATCTGTGCTCTTGGCGGCCAGCAGGATGCCCTGACGCGCGGCACGTTCGATCTCGTCGATAACGATCGTGTCGTCCTCGATTCCATTGACCAGTTTGGCCCTGCGCGGAGCACGAGTGCGGAGCGCGTCACCGCGGATCTGAATCGTTGCAAGATCCCAGCCGGCTGCGAAGCGGTGGTGTCCGTCTGCAAGAAACAACTCCTTTCCGGCGAGCGCGACCTGCAGGCTATGGATTTCCGCGGGATCAGTGACAGGCCAGACCTGATGAAGCACGCCCCCGGTGTCGGTGGCATCACGAAAAGGCCGGTCAGTGGAGCGGAGAAGTGTCCCGAGGTTTCGCCCGTCGTCGTGGCACCAGAGCCAGAGGCTGCCGGGATCGGTACGGGCCGCTGCGATAGCGCCCGCGCAGGCAGCAACACGCTCAGGGGAGGCCTCCTCATGCGGAAATACCGTGGCCTCAGCCCGGTTGAGGAGCCCCGTCACCCCGTACCGCACTTCATTGCCGAAGCTCTGCGAGTACAGGAAGAGCGCGGGGTGTGGGTAAGCGGTGAGCGTCGCAGGGTCCAGCAAGCGGGGCGCTTCTTCGCCGGGGATATAGATGGCGCTTTCGTTCGAGTGAAAGGCGCGAAAGGGCAACAGATTCGGCATGCAATTAAAGCCGAAAGGATAGCAGGGAGCGCAGCTTGAAGGCTCGCGCACTCATGGTAGCCGGTTCTGCTTCGCATGTCGGCAAGAGCTGGATGACGACAGCTATCTGCCGCTGGCTGGTGCGCCGGGGGCATCGCGTCGCGCCGTTCAAAGCGCAGAACATGTCGAACAATTCGTATCCCTGTAAAGGCGGGGGCGAGATCGGCCGAGCGCAGGTCGCACAGGCAGAGGCTTGTCATCTGGAGCCCGAACCCGACATGAATCCCATTCTGCTAAAGCCAAATTCGGATACAGGCAGCCAGGTGGTGGTGAATGGCAAGGTTTGGCGGACACTGCCGGCGCGCGAATACTATCAACAGTTCCCGTACTTGCTGGGCCAGGTGATGGATGCCTATGAGCGGCTTGCTTCCAGGCACGAGTTCATCGTGATGGAAGGCGCGGGGAGCATCAGCGAGTTGAATCTGAAGCCGACCGACCTTGTGAACCTGGGGCTCGCAACGAGGCTGAACGTTCCCGTGCTGCTGGTTGCCGATATCGATCGGGGCGGCGTATTTGCGTCGATCGTTGGCACGTTCAGTCTGCTGGAAGAGAACGAGCATTCATTGGTCCGGTCGTTCGCCGTTAACCGATTTCGTGGCGATCCTGCCTTGTTCGAGAGCGGCGTCGGAATGCTGGAGGAGCGAACTGGCAGACCGTGCGTGGGCGTGTTTCCTTACCTGCATGACATACCGCTCGATCCGGAGGACGGAGTTTCGCTGGAGGGTTCCGGGAGCGGCGACGTTGCTGTGATCTCACTTCCGCACATATCGAACCTGTCGGATTTCAGGCTCATCCCCAACGCGCGCCGGATCACACGCCCTGTCGACGAGACCTTCACCTCCATCATTCTTCCGGGCACCAAAAATACATTGGGAGATCTTGCATGGCTGCGCCGGACGGGTCTTGCAGACTGGCTGCTTAGCCAGCACCGGCGCGGAGTTCGTGTGATTGGCATTTGCGGTGGATACCAACTCATGGGCGATCGCATCGAAGACCCGCTGGGGATGGAGTCCGGGGAAGGCGGGGCAGACGGCCTCGGCTTGCTGGGGGGTAAGACCGTGCTGGCTGCGGAGAAGGTTACCCGGCGGGTCCTGGCGGTGACGCCGTCCGGTATTGAGTTCGCCGGTTATGAGATTCATCTTGGTGTGACGACTCGCCCTCCCGGCGCAGCCCCGTTTGCGACGCTCTCGGACGGCAGCCTTGATGGTGTTCGAGACGGTTTGTGCGTTGGCACCTATCTGCATGGGGCGCTCGAGAATCCGCAGGTGCTCGGTGAGTTGCTGGGGCGCGAAGTAAAGCCCGCGCCGCCGAGAGAAAAGGTGTATGACGCTCTCAGTGACTGGTTCGATGCCAGCGTGGATCGACGGCGTTTTGAGGAGCTTTATCTGTGTTCGTGAAGCCCTGGGAGCTGCTCGCCGGTGTGGCCCTCGATCTTGTGTTCGGCGATCCCCAGTGGTTGCCACATCCCGTACGCGGGATTGGCTGGATGGCCAGAGTGGCGGAACGATTCTGGCGTAGCACGGGACTGCCTTCACGCGCGGCGGGATGCCTGTTGTGGTTATCTGTCGTTGGTGTCTCTGGCTTGGTCGTCTGGGCCACTTTGCCATGGGGGACTGTTTACTGGATCTACTCACTGCTGGCATGCCGCGATCTTGATGTGGAGGCGTTCCGCGTAGTTCGGGCGCTGGAATGCCAGGGTCTCACGAAAGCCCGGGACGCACTCTCGCGCATCGTGGGCAGGGATACCGCGACTCTCGATGAGCAAGACATTGTTCGGGCGATAGTAGAAACGGTCGCCGAGAATCTGAGCGATGGCGTGATCGCTCCATTGTTCTGGCTTGCAGTTGCGGGACCGGTGGGCATGGGCGTGTACAAAGCGATCAATACGCTCGACAGCATGGTGGGTTATCGAAACGAAACCTACCGCGAGTTTGGGTGGGGCTCAGCCCGCCTTGACGATCTTGCCAATTTCATTCCCGCCCGCCTGGCGGCATCTCTCATTTGGCTTGCCGCGTTGCTGCCTGGGTTCGACGCGCCACGTGCATTTCGCATCACGCTGCGCGATGGCGACAGCCAGCCGAGTCCAAACTCCGGATATCCCGAAGCGGCGGTAGCCGGAGCGCTTGGGGTGCAACTGGGCGGACTGAACTTCTATAACGGTGTTCCGACTGATAAGCCCACGTTGGGTGATCCGGTTGTGCCGCTTCGGCGTGGCTTGTTCGGGCAGGTTCGTGTGCTCCTATATGCGAGCGAGGCCTTATTCGTAGCCATGATCCTGGGGTGCGGGGCATGGCAATGATGCATGGCGGCGATATTTTCGCTGTCGCGCGTGAGCATGGCTGGGACTGGCGAGAGGTACTGGACTGCAGCGCGAGCATCAATCCGCTGGGACCGGCTCCGGGTGTGATACCCGCGATTCAGCAGGCTATGGATCGCATCGTTCACTATCCTGAGCGCGCCTCGCCCGCCTTACGCGCTGCATTGGCGAATTTGTGGAACATTGATGCGGATCAAATCCTGCTCGGTAACGGCGCAACCGAACTGATTTTCTTCCTTGCCCGAATGCTTGCCGATTCGCCTGTCACGCTCGCGTTACCTGCTTTTTCAGAGTTTCATCGTGCATTTCCGCTGGCTCGTGTGCAGCCCCTCTCTTACGCTGCGTTGCGCGGTCGTGGGCTGCTGGTAATCACTCGGCCGGCAAATCCAACCGGTGAGAGCCTGCCCCTGAACGTGCTTCGGGAACATCTTGAGGCCTCGGAAGGGCCGGTGCTCGTTGACGAATCATTTTTAGAGTTCTCAGGACTGGAGTCAGCGGCAACACTGATGTCGGCGTATCCGCATCTGCTCGTGCTGCGCTCGCTCACGAAGTTCTATGCGTTGCCGGGATTGAGGCTGGGTGCCCTGGTGAGTTCGGCAGCCAACACGACCCGCTGGCAGTCGCAGCGTGAACCCTGGCAAGTCAATGTACTCGCGGAAGCAGCTGCACTCGCTGCCATCGCAGACACTGCGCATGCGGCATCGTCTGTCGAATTTGCGTCCTCCGAACGAGCCTGGCTTTTTGAGCAATTAAAAGGCATTGCGGGAACGGAACCGCGCGCGAGTGATGCGAACTTCCTTTACGTGAAACTGGCCTGCTCGGCCTCAGGCCTTTGCGAACATCTGCTGAGAGACAAGATCCTGATCCGTAACTGTACTGACTGGCCTGGCTTGTTTGGAGAGGCTGTGCGTGTGGCCGTGAGGCGGCGCGATGAGAATGAACGCCTGCTTAAGGCATGGAGAGAGTTTAGATGCGCCTGATTATGTTGCTGCTGCTCGCGCTCAGCGCCTGCGCCGCCGATGGACGCCGAATCATTTCAACGGCTCCCAGCATAACGGAAACACTGTTCGCGATGGGACTGGGTCCGCGTGTCGTCGGCGTGACGGTCTACTGTAACTTTCCTCCGGAAGCCGCCACATTACCTAAAATTGGAACGCTCCTAAAACCAGACGCCGAAGCCATCCTTGCGCTGCGTCCGGATCTGGTTGTTGTCCAGAAGCAACCGAATAACCTGCCCCAGCAACTGGATCGGCTGCACAACAAGTACGTCGTGATGGATACTTCGAACCTGGACATGATCTATGCCGGTGCGCGCGTGGTGGGCAAGGCAACCGGCGACTCCGCTGCTGCCGAACGATTGATTCACAAGATGCAGACAGAAATGCAAGCTGTTGCGGAACTGGTGGCGAACAAAGCCCGTCCAAGGGTTGCTTTCATCGTTGGGCACACGGCCGGGCGACTGGAGGGCATGGTCGCGGGCTCGTCGAAATCCTATTTTTCCGATTTGCTGAATGCCGGCGGCGGCACGAACATTTTCTCCGACGTCGCAGCGGCTTATCCAAAGATTTCGCTGGAACAAATCCTTTCCCGCGACCCTGACTTCATTCTGGAGCTGAGTGGCGAGAGCCGGCCGAAGCAGGAAGAGGTGGTTGCGTTGTGGCAGAGTCTGCCCCGACTGAAGGCGGTAGCTGCTAAACGAGTTTTCGCGCTTCCGTCGGGTCCGTTCGTCATACCCGGCCCTCGTGCCCCGGAAGCCGCGCGTTTGGTCCTGCGGCTGTTGCATCCGGAAATCAGCCTGCCGGAGCCAGGCAAGTGATCCCCTTGTTCCAACTGGCCAACGCAGGTGTTCGCTATGGCGACGCTGAAGTTCTGCGTTCAGTAACACTCGCATTCAACGCCGGTGAATTCGTCGCGATTGCGGGCCCGAACGGGGCAGGCAAATCGACCCTGCTCTCGTTGCTCGCAGGACTCAAAACCCCTTCCTCGGGTGTCTGCCTTATGGGAGAGCGCGACGCTCATGCGTGGAATCGGCGAGATTTCGCTCGTCGCGTAGCGGTGGTCCAGGCCACTGAGGTCACCAGCTTTCCTTTCACCGCGAGCGAGGTCGTGTACATGGGAAGGATGCCTCGTCAAAAAGGAATGTACGAAACCCCGGAGGATCATGAGGCGGTGGAGGAGGCGCTCGAAAGGACAGGCA
>JAOAPO010000213.1 GCA_025462945.1 Bryobacterales bacterium | reverse complement strand
CCATAACGGCATTGCGGTCGGTGCCATATCGGCAGACCGGAACAACGCCGGGGCCGTGTGGATCTGGATGGTTGCCGACAATCTCCGGCTGTCCGCCGAGAACACCGCGCGCATCGCGATGGAGGTTCTTTGAGGCTGCTGGTACTCATGGCCGCGCTCGCACTGAGCGGCTGCGGCTACCATGTCGGCAGTCAGGGTAACCTGCTCCCGAAGGACCTCCGCACGATCGCGGTGCTCCCCTGGGGCAACGGAACCACGCAGTACAAGCTGCCCGCCTATATGAGCGAGGCGATCTCCCGCGAGATCCTCTCGCGCACACGATACAACGTGGTGGCCGACCCCGCAAAGGCAGACGCGACAATTTCGGGTGGCGTGGTGAATGTCTTCAACAGCGCCACAATCTATGACCCGGTTTCCGGACGAAGCACCGGCGCGCAGTTGATGGTTCAGGTGCAGGTCAAGCTGGTAGATAAGGCTGGCAAAGTACTGTTCTCGCGACCGAACCTTGAGTTCCGTGACCGCTACGAGATGGCAGTGGATCCGCGCCAGTACATTGACGAAAGCCAGGCCACGCTGGAACGCATCAGCCGCGACATGGCCCGAACGGTTGTCAGCGCCATTCTTGAGAGCTTCTAGCCGTGACTCCTGCTCAGTTTCTCGGTCGAGTCAAGCGCGGTGAGATCCCGCCCGTCTGTCTGTTTCTCGGTCAGGAAGGCTACAACCGGACGCGCTGCCGTCAGGCTCTGATTGCAGCTTCCCCCAGCCCCATCGAACGGTTCGACGCGGCTGAAACCAACTTCGCCGCCATCCTCGACGACGCGCGCGCCATGTCGCTGTTCTCGGCGGAACGGCTGATGTTCGTAGGGAATGCAGAGGCGGCAATGCCGCGCGGACGTGCCGCTGCGGCAGCTGCTGCAGAAGAGGTTTCAGACGACTCGGACGAGGGCTCAGGGGCCGTCGCTGCAAAGAACGCCGACCTCCTCACCGCCTATGTGAAGGACCCGACACCCGGCGTCACCCTGGTGGTCGAAGCTTCACGCTGGGACTTCGAGGGTGAGGACAAGCCGAAGAATGAGCGTGTGAGGAAGTTCTTCGCGGCCATCACGGAAGTGGTCGAGTTCCGGTGTTTCGATGCCGCTGCGGCGCGCAGCGAACTGGACCGGATCGCGAAGACGCTGAAGCTCCAGATCGAGCCCGCCGCTGCGGAAGCTCTGGTGGAAGCCCTTGCGGCAGACGTCAACCGGATTTCCGTTGAGCTGGAAAAGCTGGCCCTCTACGGCAAGCCGATCACCGCAGCGGAGCTTCCCTTACTCGTACCCGATGCGCGCGAAAGCACCATTTTGGTGCTGGTGAATGCGCTCGGTCGCCGCGACCGCTCCGGGGCCCTCGGGGCCCTCGATGCGCTCGTCCGTGAAGGCGAGTACCTCCCCCTGGCTCTCTCGTTCCTTGCCACCCAGTTCCGCATGGCGCTTGTCGCGAAAGAATCCAATCTCAAAGGCGCGGGTCAGGTGCAGGGCCACTTCCAGAGGATGGGCGTGAACATGTGGGGTTCGCGCGCCGATCAGGTTTGGCTCACCGCTTCGAAGTTCACGAAGGCACAGATGGAGCGCGGCCTGAAGCTGATCTTTGAGGCCGATCGAGACCTCCGCAGCGCACGCCCTGACGACCGCATCGTCATGGAGAACTTTGTCATGAAGCTCTGCGCATAATAATCTGTTGGTAGTGCGCAGTCTTTTAGTCGCGGCGTTGACCGTCGGTGTTGCGTCGGCGCAGACCGTCGACTTCGACCGTCAGATCCACCCGCTGCTGGCGGCGAGGTGTCACAGCTGTCACAGCCAGGAGAAGCGCTCCGGCGGACTCTCCCTCCGCACACTGAAAGACCTCATGGATGGCGGCCGCAGCGGCGCTTTGGTCCGGCCGGGCAATGGTGCAGGCAGTCTGCTCATCCAGCGTGTTAGCGGTGAGACCAACCCTCGGATGCCGCTCGGTTCGGAAGCTCTCGCCGCCGGCGATGTCGCGGTGATTCGAAAGTGGATCGACGAAGGCGCCCGTGCCACTCCGACCTCGGCGGCTGCAAGACCGAAGTGGGAAGCACCGCTCGCGCTCACCAAGCCCCGTGTTCCCGCATCTGCCTGGACCAAGCCGGTTGACCGCTTCGTCGGGTCGTACCTCGCGAAGCGTCGCATTGCTGACCCGGGCGTTGTCTCCGATGCCCTGTTCGTGCGGCGGGCATCACTGGATCTGCAGGGGTTGCTGCCGAACCGTGAACTGGTCCGCAGCTTCACGGCAGACACCGCACCCAACAAGCGCGAGCGTTTGGTCACCAAACTCCTCAACAGTCCTCAGTACGCTGAGCACTGGATCTCATTCTGGAACGACCTGCTGCGCAACGATGAGGGCGTCAGCTACTTCAGTGAGAACGCTTCCCGCAAGAGCATCTCGCAGTGGCTCTTCCATGCTCTCGACGCCGACCTGCCGTATGACCGTATGGTGGCCAGCCTGCTGAATCCGGTCACCGTCAACGACCCCGAGGGCTTCCTCATCGGCGTCAACTGGCGCGGCACGGTAAACGCCAGTCAGACGCCGTACATGCAGGCGGCGCAGAATACGGCGCAGATCTTCCTGGGCATCAATCTCAAGTGCAACTCGTGTCACGACAGCTTCATCAGCCGCTGGAAGCTGAAAGACGCGTATGCTCTCGCGAGTTACTTCTCGCCCGAGCCGAAGCTGCAGTTGTTCCGCTGCGATACCGCGCAGGACCAGTACACCGAAGCCGGGTTCCTGTATCCCGAACTCAGCCATAAGCCTCTGTCGGCGTCGCTCGCCGATCGTCGTGCCGCAGCGGTCGCCACCTTTCTCGATCCGCGCAATGGACGCCTTGCCCGGACGCTGGTAAACCGCATCTGGGAGCGCATGCTGGGGCGGGGTCTGGTCGAACTTCCGGATGAGATGGACGGCGAGCCGTGGAACCCGGAGCTGCTGGACTGGCTAGCGGCCGACTTCGTCGAGAGCAACTACGACATTCGACGCCTGATCGGCCAGATCGCTTCGTCGCGCGCCTATCAGATGCCGACGGTGGCACGGAAAGAACGCCCAACCGGCGAGTACGTGTTTCGAGGTCCTGAGGTCCGCCGGATCACCGCGGAGCAGTTCGCGGATGCCATCGGGACCATTACAGGCGACTGGCATTCCTACCGACCTGCGACTGCGCTGACCGGCAACTACGGACGCGAGTGGCACATCAAAGCGGGCAACCTGACGCGCGCTCTGGGCCGCCCGATTCGCGATCAGGTTTATTCGGCGCGGGAGACCGACGCGACCACGCTGCAGGCGCTGGAACTGGTCAATGGCGAGGCGCTCACGCACTGGCTGGAACGCGGCGCGAAACGCCTGACGGGTCAACTGCCGCCCGCCGCCGTTGCCGCGTTCGACAGGCCGTACGTGGTCAAGAACGGGCCCATCGCATTCGATGTGGATGTCTCGAATGCTAAACGCATCTGGCTGGTGGTCAGCGACACGGGCTCGTACTCACCCGAAAAGGTAGAGGCCGTCTGGCGTCAGCCGGAGGTCAATGCGCTGACCCCATCGAACCCGAGCGGCCTGCGCGAGGGCGAAGGCGCCGGCATCCACGTGAAGACGCCATCGGTTGTCAGCTACGATATTGCCGGCAAGGGCTTCACGCGGCTGAAGGGCGAGGTGGCGCTGGAGAACACGGAGATCACGTCGGACATCAATCCGCAGATTCGGTTCTTCCTCTTCACCGATGAGCCGAACATGGAACAGCTGACCGCCGTCGATCCGAAGGCTCCTCTGGTGGCACCGAAACCGTTGCGAACGGACGCCGAGATCATCGACAGGATCTTCTGGACGGCACTCGGGCGCGCACCTTCGCTGGCGGAGCGGAAGATTGCGGCGGCAGCCCTCGAACACAAACCGGAAGGAGTCGCGGACCTCTTGTGGGCTGTCATGATGAAGCCAGAGTTCCAGCTGATCTACTGATGAATCTTTCAGCCATCACGCGCCGACGCTTCACCGGCACCACCGCCGCGGGTCTGGTCTCTGCCCTCACGGGCGCTGCGCCGCGAATTGCGAAAGCAGGCCCTGGACGCGCAACTGCCGATGCGGTCATCGTGCTCTGGATGGCGGGGGGCATGGCTTCCACAGAAACCTTTGACCCGAAGCGTTACACCGAGTTCAGTCCCGGGGTGCGGACGGATAAGGTCCTGAGTACCTTCCCGGCCATCGACACGTCGGTGGACAACATCAAGATCTCGCAGGGCCTGGAGCGCGTGGCGAAGGTCATGGATCGAGGCACGCTGATCCGTACGTTCCAGGCGGGCGACCTCGGCTTCATTCTGCACTCGCGGCATCAGTACCACTGGCATACCGGCTACATCCCGCCGCAGTCGCTGGCGATGCCGCATATTGGTGCGGTTGTGGCGAAGGTACTCGGTCCCCGCAATGCGACCGTGCCTGCCTTCGTTTCTATCGGGCAGGATCTGGAGATCGGCGCGGAGAGCCCGGCGTTGAAGTCCTTCCATACTGGCGGCTTCCTTGGCACCGAGTTTGCGCCGTTCCTGATTCAGGACCCGCAGGATGCGGCCTCGGCGGTTCGTCCGCCCGCTGAGCTTGGGGACACTCGGTTCCGCAGCCGCCGCAAGCTCTACGAGCAACTGCTGGCGAAAGAGCCGACGTACAAGTACGGGGGTACCTGGCAGCGCGAATCGATGATGCGCGCGATGGACTCCGCGGACCGTCTGTTAACGTCGCCGTCGGCCAGGGCTTTCGACCTGGAGCTGGAGCCGCGCAAGAGCTTCGATGCTTACAACACGGGCCGCTTCGGACAGGGCTGCCTGCTGGCTCGTCGTCTGGTCGAAGCAGGCGCGCGGTACGTCGAAGTGACCTCGCAATACGTGCCGTTCCGCTATTGGGACTCGCATGAAAACGGGCATGAACGCGCAGCTGTGATGAAGAGCCAGATCGATGCGCCCATCGCTCAGCTGATCCTCGATCTGGAAGCTCGCGGGCTGCTGGATCGAACGCTGGTTGTGCTGGCAAGTGAGTTCAGCCGCGACGCGCTTACCGAAGGCAAGGTGGGCAATCAGGTGAAGGATCAGGTGGTTGTTCCCGATGTGATGACACTGCCCAAGCACTACGGCATGCACCGGCACTTCACGGGCGCAGGCAGCGTGGTGATGTTCGGCGGCGGCGTCAAGCGCGGCTTCGTCTACGGCAAGACGGCCGATGAACGGCCCTGCACGACGATCGAGAACCCTGTGCCGATGGAGGATCTGCACGCCACCATCTACGGCGCGCTGGGGATTCCGGCCGATCAGGCGTTCACCGTGGAGAAGCGCCCGGTCTACGTGACGAAGGACGGCAAGGGCCGCCGCATCGACGATATTTTCGCGTAGTCGCCGTATCTTTTGGGTGCACAGCGGTAATACAGGTCTTGAGCATGACCGACGCGACATTCCGAGACCTTTACAGCCGGTACCGTGACCCTCTGTTCCGCTTCGGCTACCGCCTGACGGGCTCGCCGGAAACGGCCGAGGATATGGTGCACGATGTGTTCGTGGGGCTGTACCGGGGTTCGTTCGATGCAGCGCGTGCATCGGCTTCGACTTATCTTTTCGCGGGCGTTCGCAACCAGGCACGCAAGCGGCTGCGTGACTACGCCGTTGACGACGAGCCGGCTGAGGATCTGAGCGATGCCCGATCCGGGCCTCTGGATACGCTGCTGGCGGCTGAGACTGCGGAGCAGGTACGGTGTGCCGTGGCGGCGCTGCCTTTCGCGCAGCGCGAGGCGCTGATCCTGTTCGAGTATGAAGAACTATCCCTCGATGAGATCGCCCGCGTCGTGGAAGCGGAACTCGGCACAGTGAAGGCTCGGCTGTACCGGGCGAGAGAAGGCCTGCGACGGAACCTCGGGCGCCGGGTCCGAGAGGTGGCGAAGTGATGCAGGACGAACAGCTCAGAGAAGTTCTGAAGAAGTGGGAAGCGCCGCAGCCCAGCGCCGCGCTGGATCGACGCGTCTTCGACGCGTGTAAGCCGGTGAAGGGTATCTCGTGGAAGCTCTGGGGTGCGGTGGCGGCAGGCGTGGCGTTGATGGTCGCCGCGAACTTCCTCAGTCCGCGTCGGCCTGCTGTAAGGGGCGAGCCGAGACAGCTGGAGACGCGGCTGACAGGAACGGGATTCCGGCCCATGCCGGAGGGCGCAGTGACGATTGTGAAGGCGGGAGCAAAGCCATGAGGACGATCCATCTTGCGGGAGTAACCGCGGCCGTCGGGTTGGCTGTTGCGTGCGGGAACATGCCGGCGCAGGCCACGAACTGGCGTACTGTGGCGGCGGATGAGGGCGTGATCCTCACCGTTCGCGCCGACGGCGGTCCGCAGCACCGTGTCACCGCGGACGGTTCGGACAGAGCACATGCCGGAGAGACAGTGCACCGCATACTGCGCGGCGATGATGGCACGGTCCTGTTTGCATACGATGTTGTGCTTCGAAGAACGAGCGACAAGAGGCAGTTCAGGCTGCAGTTGCTGCCCTCCGCGGGAGAGGTTCCCACGTTCGCCGCCAAACGGGAGGTGATGGCGAAAACGGATGAGGATCTGGTCCGGGTGGAGCTGATGGAGCAGCCCGAGACGCACGAGAAGATCGTAGATATTTACCGGCTGGCTTCGCCCGCCGTTGCGGAGAGTGAGTCCGGCGAGTGGAGCCTTATGAAGGCTCACAACGCGTTGTTTCGCTGGGTTCACGGACTGGGGCGCTAGAATCTCCGCATCATGAGATTCGCTTCGCTGCTGTTGCTGACGACGCTGGGCTGTTCCGCCGACACGTATCCACGGCAGGCGGGCGTCGATGCGGTGCACTACGAGTTCCGTGTCAGCGTGAGCGACGACAGCGATGAGATCAGGGG
>JAOAPO010000211.1 GCA_025462945.1 Bryobacterales bacterium | reverse complement strand
CGTTTTTTGTCGGCCTGAATAACCTCTACCGGCGTACCCTGCAAGCGACTTTGCGTTGGAGATTCGCGACGCTGCTGGGCACGCTGGCGCTGACGGTGGTTACGGTCTACATGTTCGCCATCATGCCCAAGAGTTTCCTGCCGAGTGTGGATACGGGCGCGGTCAACGGCAGCACCGAGGCTGCGCAGGACACCTCTTTCGAGCAGATGGCGAAGTTGCAGGAACAGGCCATGCGAATCGTCCAGAAGAACCCCTGGGTGGATCAGTTCGGCACGGGTACAGGCGGCTTCTCCGGGCAGAATCAGGGCTTTCTGTTCATGAATTTTAAGAACGACCCGAAGCGCCCGCACGCAACGCAAATCATTGCGGATCTGCAGCGGCAGTTTGCGCAAATTCCAGGCCTTGTGGTGTACCTGCGGCTGCCGCCGCTGCTGAGCCTTGGGCAGAACGAATCGCGGTATCAGTACTCGCTCGCTTTGCAGGATGCGGATCCCGGTGTTCTGTACAAGTGGGCTCCACAACTGGAAGCGAAGCTGCGAACGCTGCCCGCTCTGGCCACCGTCTACAGCGGCCTGCAACTAAGCAGTCCGCGCGTCAGCATCGATATTGATCGCGATCGCGCGCTGGCCCTCGGGATCACGCCGGAGCAGATTGCGAACACGCTCTACGATGCCTATGGCAACCGGCGAGTCTCGGTGATCTCTGCGGCTGCGGATGAATACGACGTGATTCTGGAAGTACTGCCGGAGTACCAGCGCGATCCGGCCGGGTTGCAGTAGCTGTACATCCGGTCCTCCAACGACAAGCTGGTGCCGATGGCGGCAGTGACGCGCACGGTGGAAGGCGTCGCGCCGCTGAGCGTCAATCATATCGGCCAACTGCCGGCGGTCAATTTTGAGTTCAACACGAAGCCCGGCGTTTCGCTGAGCGAGGCCACCCAGCAGATCGAGGAAGCGGCGCGGCAGCTTGGCTTACCGGACACGACGACGTTCACATTCCAGGGCACGGCGCAGGCATTTCAGAAGTCGCTGGGCGGACTGGCGATCCTGTTGGGAATTGCCGTGCTCGTAATCTATCTCGTGCTGGGCGTGCTGTACGAAAGCTTCATACACCCAATCACCATCCTTTCGGGCTTGCCCTCGGCCGGACTTGGCGCTCTGCTGACGCTCCTGGCCTTCCACGAGGACCTCAACCTGTACTCGTTCGTCGGCATCATTCTGCTGATCGGCATTGTGAAGAAGAATGCGATCATGATGGTCGATTTCGCGATTATGGCGCGGCAGCAAGGCAAGTCGGTCGAGGCGGCGATTTTCGAGGGTTGTATGGAGCGGTTCCGGCCCATTATGATGACCACGATGTGCGCTCTGTTGGGCACGCTGCCGATTGCTCTCGGGTACGGCGCGGGCGGTGAGGCGAGGCGTCCGCTGGGTCTGGCTGTGGTCGGCGGACTGCTGGTTTCGCAGTTGCTGACGCTGTACATCACACCAGTGATTTACCTGTATCTGGAGAAGCTGACGCCAGTGTCGAAACGCCAGACGAAAGTGGCCCCGGAGCTTGCCGAAGCGCGTTGACCATTCGTGGCGCGCAGGCGGGTGATCATGCAGCGATCTGGGCCATTCTGGAACCCACGATCCGGGCTGGTGAGACTTATGCGCTGCCGCACGAGATGAGCCGCGACGAGGCCCTGCAGTATTGGTTCACCGCGGGCAACCAGGTTTTCGTTGCCGAAGAAGCCGGGCAGGTACTCGGCACGTACATGCTCCGCCCGAACCAGCAGGGCGGCGGTGCGCATGTGGCAAACTGCGGCTACATGACCGCACCTGAGGCGTACGGTCGCGGCGTTGCCCGAGCTATGTGCGCCCACTCGCTGGAGCAGGCGAAGGCCCAGGGTTTCCGTGCGATGCAGTTCAACTTCGTGGTGAGCGTGAACGAACGGGCGGTCCGGCTGTGGCAGCATCTCGGCTTCGAGATTGTGGGCATGCTGCCAGAAGCGTTTCACCATCCTCTGCTGGGCTACGTGGATGCGTACGTCATGCACCGCGCTTTGTAGGTGCGGTGCCGCTATCGTGTAGGTAGACATGGCGAGCGCCTTTTGGCAGACCGTCCTCCGGTTCGATTCCAGTAAGCTCACACCTGAGGTCGCGTTCCGCAACACGGTGGGGATTGTTTTGCCGTTGCTTGTTGGCGCGGCGATGGGCAGACCCGCGGAAGCGGCCGTAGTCGCGCTCGGTGCACTTAACGTTTGCTACTCAGATAGTCGCGAAGCCTATTCAGTGCGCGGTCGACGGATGCTGCTGGCCAGCGTCCTGGTTGGCATCGCAGTAGCTGTGGGCGCGCTCTCGGCACGTAACAACGCGACGGCGGCCATCGCGGCGATGATCTGGGCGTTCGGCGTGGGCATGCTCGTGGTTTTGGGCCCTAAAGCCGCCGATCTGGGACTTGTGTCGCTGGTCACTTTGATCGTGTTCGCCACCAAGCAACTCAGCCTGACGGAAGCACTGATCTCCGGCCTGCTGGCGTTCGGCGGCGGTTTACTGCAAACCGGACTGTCACTCGCGATCTGGCCTGTGAGGCCGTACGGACCGGAGCGTCGCATCATTGGGAACCTGTACCGTACACTGGCTGCAATTGCGACATCACCAGCGGGCGCGGGTGGGGCTCCACCGGCAAGCGCAGCAGTGATCGACGCCGGCGAGGCGCTCTCCATGCTGCAAACCGACCTCCCGAACGAGGCGGAGCGCCTGGTGTTCCTGCTGAATCAGGCGGAGCGGATTCGGCTATCGGTGCTAACGCTTCGGCGGCTCGCGCGGCGTCTGTCGCGGGACGAGAGCAGTCAGACGGCGGTTGAGGCAGTGGAACATATCCTGGACCTGTGTTCCGAAGCGCTGAAGACCATCGCCGAGCAAGCCGAAACGGGGGACACGCCGGGGCGGGTTGCGCACGTTCGAATCATGGACGAATTCGGCAAGGCGGCTCGGGACTTCTATGTCGGGGAGTGGCCCGCTTCCAGCACCAAGGTGTCGGCCTTGCAGCGCGATACAAAGCGGCAGGTGAATGCGCTGGCCGGCCAACTGCGCGCGGCGGCGGGCCTGACGTCAAGGTCAGTTCGCGCTACTGCCGTTGCGGTTCATGGCGACGAGACCGGGCGGCGGGCACGGCTGATTGCGAACCTTTCGTTTCGGTCGACCGCGTTCCGTCATGCAGTCAGGTTGGCGGTATGTGTGGGACTCGGTGCCGCGCTCGGGAGCTGGCTGCATGTACAACGACCCTACTGGATCCCGATGACGATCGCCATCGTGTTGAAGCCGGACTTTTTGAGTACATTCAGCCGCGGCATCCTGCGGATCGCGGGAACGCTGGTGGGCTTGTTCATCGCCACGGTCGCGTACTACCTGCTGCCCGAGACAGTGCCGGTTCACGTGGCGTTGCTTGCCGGATTCTCAGTGCTGCTGCGGTGGCTGGGCCCGGGCAACTATGGCGTTTTCGTGGCTGCTGTCAGCGGCATGATCGTACTACTGATGTCTCTGACGGGTGTGAAGCCGACCGAGGTGGTTCTGCCACGGACCATCAACACTGCACTGGGCGGAGCGCTCGCGCTCCTGATCTACCGGGCGTGGCCCACGTGGGAGCGAACACAGACAAGTGGCGTACTGGCGGATATGCTGGATGCCTACCGCCTCTACGCGCACGCGGTAATGCAGGCGCGACTGGACCACTCCGTGCCCCGGGTACTGACGTCGGTGCGGAATGCGGCGCGACTGGCGCGTACTAATGCCGAGGCGTCGGTCGGCAGATTCGTGGCGGAGCCCGGCGTTTCGAAGGAACGGCGGACCCTGGCGCACGAGATGCTGATCAGTTCGCACACGTTCGCGCGCGCGGCCATGGCGATCGAATCGGATCTGGATGCCGTGCGCGACCCAAAGGTGGCCGAGGCCGCGCATGAGTTCGCGACTCGGGCAGAAGGCGCGCTGGAGTGGATGGCCGCGGCGCTGCGCAATGCCTGCAAGACGCCGGGACCGTTCCCGAATGTTCGGGAGGCGTGGACGGCGCTCGACACGGCCTCTCGGGCGGCCGGTCAGCCGCATTCACTGCTGGTGGTGGAGGCGGATCGGATCGGGACCAGCCTGAACACGTTGCGGGAGCAGATTGCGAAATGGAATTCAGGGCGATGCTGAGTTGCTACACGCGGGCCAGGAGCAGGTGCGCCAGGTTGCCCTTCACCCGCAGGCGGTCGGTTCGGCCGGACGTGTAACGGGCATTCATCTGTTCGCGGCCGAGGTCTTCAATGTAGCTGAAGCCCAGGTTTCGCAGGCGAGCGTCGAGTTCCGCGGGGTCAAAGAAAAGCCGCAGAGGTTCGCCGGCATGCGCGACACGGGATGTCAACGCATCGAGCGCCATCTGCTCTCTGGGGTTGAGGGAACTGCGCGGGATGGAGTAGTCGAGAGCGATGCCACTGGGCGCCGGCATCGACGCCACGAACTCCATGGTCTGCGCAAAGGCTCGGTCCGTCAGGTATGGGGTAACTCCGAGCCAGGAGAAGAATGCGGGTGCATGGGGGTTGAAGCTCGACGCCGCAAGTTCCTCCGCCAGGCTGTGACGCTCGAAGTCGGCCGGTACGAACGAGGTGGATGCCGGGATGTCGAAGTTAACTTCAGCCAGACGCTCTTGTTTCCACGCCTGGGTTGCGGGATGATCGACCTCGAACACCCCTAGATCCGGATGCGGATTGCGATAGGCGAAGGTGTCGAGTCCGGCGCCGAGGATGACGTACTGCCTGATGCCAGACGCGACGGCTTTGGCGAGCTCATCCTCAGCGAAGCGGCTTCGGACCACCATGAAGGCGCGGAACGAGAGCGTGAGGCGTTGGGTACGGGTTACGACGCCGTGCCGGATTTTGGCCCTGGCATCGGGCTCAAGGATGCGCATCGCGACCGGGTCGCGAAGGATGAGGGGCTGATCGAGAATCTGGTGCTCGGCGCGACGAATCGCGACAC
>JAOAPO010000167.1 GCA_025462945.1 Bryobacterales bacterium | reverse complement strand
ACGCGACGAATACCCGCAGCGTACCGGCTCAGGTCTTCCATGTTGTCGACGAGAATCGTGAGTGACCCCATGATTGCCGAGAATGCACCCGTCGCCTCCACAATGCGTCCCACCTCCAAATGTCCCGACAGCACCTGCGGAGCGATCACCAAAGTGGGTAACACCATGACGAGGAGCGTATGAGTGTACTGGAAAAAGTTAAGACCGAACTGCCAGCGGATCAGCTTCATGTAGTTCCCGTACAAGGCGCCGAACAGACCTTGCACTTTCGATAATTCCTGCTTCTCTCCGCGATACAGGGCGATGAATTCCGCGTTCTCGCGCACGCGCACCAGCCCGAACCGGAAATCGGCCTCCTTACGGCGCTGCTGGTAGTGCAGCGAGACCATCCTGCGCCCGAACACACCGTATGTCAGCAAGGTGGTAACGATCGCATAGCCTGCCAGGAACAAGATGAGGTAAATCGAGATCCGCCAAAGCACGTGACCAAATGCGACCAATTGAAAGACGGCAGTAGTCAGAACCACGAGGAAGTTGACGGTCTGGTTGGTGATGGAGTAGATATCATCCGCAATGCGCTGATCCGGGTTGTCGATCTGCGGGTCGGTGCGGAGCCGGTAGTAGGCTTGGTTTTCGAAATAGCGGTCCAGCGACCGTCGCGTCAGCGACCTGCGCCAACTCAGCCCGATCCGATCTCGCGCGTAATAGTAAGCGGAATACTCCGGCACGGCAATCAACAGCAGCAGGAGGTAAGTGCGTATGGCATGCCAGAACCGAGCGCCGTCACGGGCCGCCAGGGCGGACGTCGATTCCCCGGCCTGTGAGTTGAACCAAACATTCAACTGGGTGTCCGCCAGGAGAAGAACTATCAGAAGAGCTACCAGCCAGTAAGACTTTTTTCCTTCCTTCGAAGACCAGTACGGCCTGGCAATGGATGCAGCCTGTTTGAGCAGGTCGAAATTCAGCTTCATGCCAGGCTGGGCACCTCGCCCGACTCCCGCGCCAGCTCGGCAAACCAGCCATCACCCCGGACAAGTTCGGAAGGCCGCCCATGTTCGGCCACCTCACCGTCCTTCAGCACATAAACGTAATCGGCACTCTTCATCATCGTGTAGCGGTGGGCGATGACGAGCATAGTCGGTTTGGGATCCAGGCTGTCGAGGGCGGAACGTATATCCAGTTCGGTTGCATAGTCAAGGTTTGCCGTGGCCTCGTCGAGCACAAGCAGACGCGGCTTATCCACCAGCATGCGGGCGATCTGCAGGCGCTGGCGTTCGCCGAGCGAGAGCCCCACGCCATCCTCCCCGACTTCGGTGCTCAGCCCCTGCGGAAGGCGCGAGAGCGCGCGCCCAAGGCCAGCGGCCAGCGCCGCCTCGTGGACCTCTTCGAGAGTTGCTTCCGGCCGTTTATAGCGGATGTTTTCCGCAAGTGTTCCGCGGAACACCGCTCCATCGGACGCAACCACGCCAATAGCCGCCCGCACCGGGGCGCAACCAGCCTTGCTGAGGGGCAGCCCGTCGAGGAAGATTTCGCCAGACCAGGGCTCGAACAGTTTCAGAAGAAGGTCCGCCGTGGTGGTTTTTCCGGCGCCGGAAGGTCCCGCCAACGCGGTAACTTTTCCCGGCTGAAGCGTCAGATTGATGCCGTGAAGCACCTCTCTCTCCTGTGTATATCCAAAGCGCACGTCGCGGAACTCTACGCTGCCCTCTCCCTTCGGCAATGGGGCGCCGGTGGGTTCCAGCGGGCCGGAGTCTCTTAATGCCAATGCCCGGCGCACCGAGGTCAGATGCTCCTGCAAACTCACGGCGAGCCCGTTCAACGCATCGATTGGCGAGTAAAGCCGGTCGAGATACGCCGCAAACATCACGACGTCGCCCGGCGTCAGCCGGTGTCGCAGAACCAGCCAGCCCCCGTACCCAAGCACAAGAGATTTACTTAAGTTGCTGAGCACGACCTGCCAGAGATAGTATTTCTGCGACGTCCGAACGCGCTGCAGGTATACGTCATACGCGGCCACTGATTTCTCGCGCAGCTTCGCTTCTTCACGTGCTTCGGCACCCGACAGCTTCACCGTTTTCACTTCACCGATGGCGTCCGCAATCTGCGATGAAATGTCTTCCCAGAGCTGATAATACGGATCCAGGTTTGAGCGGAGCCGTATGGCGGCCAACCGTGCCAGCCACACGTATGGAGGCAGCAAACATATCGCTACCAGCGACATTTGCCAGTTTTGCGTCATCATGATGGCGCAGATGGCGACCAGACGAACAGCTTCCGGCCCGATCTGCTGCGAGACAGCATGCACCAAAGGAGACACCTGATCGCAAAGATCGATGCGCTTTGCAAGGCCGGCGCTGGCCTGGTGGTTGAAAAACCGGAGCGGCTGCCTTAGAACATGGCCGAACGTATCCACGATCAGCGCGGACTCCATGTTGCTCGCCACCCGGGACCCATAGTAGGTTGCGCGCTGATAGAAGTAGTAGGAGGTGACCGCAATACAAAACAGCAACGCCACTGAAATTAGTAAAGTGTGGAGGGTTTGCTCGGGCGTCCGGGCAACAACACCGATGGCGTGCGCGCTGCCGGAGACCTGGTTTACGAACAGCCCTGCCACCGCGTTGATCGCTTCCCGATATACCAGCGGCTGCAGGAGGTCCAGGCCGGTATAAAGAAAGGAGAAAATGCTGACGATGATGAATTGACGTTTGTACTGCCTGGCTATCCCGAACAGGGCGCGAATCGCGCGCCGGTCAAACGGCGACGGCTCCCGCTCTTTTGCTTCTGGTCCTTCATCCGTGATCGTCATATTCGGAGATGTCACCGCGGATACATTCAGCCAGCACCAGTGCAACCGAATGTCCAAAGTAGGCCACCTGGCGGCGGTACGCTGAGTATTCCGATTGGGATGATGATGGGCGTCATCGCGACAGGCGGTCAGCGGGTCAGCCCACCATCAGCAGCAGCGTTCAAGAGAGCGGAATACGGCTGGCTCGGGTTCAAGAATAAGCTGGTCGGAGGTGGAGCATCACTCGAAGCGCTAAAACATCTCGGGCGTCTCGACGTCCGTTTCGCGACGAGTGATCCCGTTAGAATCTGACGCGGACGGGTCAGCGCGTCGTTCATCGGGCAGCCCGGCAGTGCAGGGTGAGTTCGTTTGGCGAACGCCCGAGGCAAGCACAGTGGCTACGTCCCTTGCCGTTGGTGTTCCATTGAGCGTCAGCCCATGTCGTCGATCACCTTGACTGGGCTTCAGACCGCTCCCTGATCTCGATGCCGGGCAGTCTTCGGTACGGAGTGGGTGACTTCAGTGCATAGGGTGTGTTCGGAAAGACGACAAAACGTGTGCTCGCGCTCTGGTGTAAAGCTGCCGTACCGGGTGGTTCCATCGAGCTTCGGCATGGGGGTGGGGGGCACCTTTCTTCAGAAAGCCTCGTGCGGCGGCCGAGCCGAGCGATTGTGTTCCTGCGATTAACGCTGGCTTGACACCGCCCGCTGGCTTTTCGGCATCCATGCGATTCCCTTCCGCGCGAGTGATCGAGCCTGGCGCACTGGCGTTGCGAAGACCTGACTCCGGAGAAAGCGAGGACACGCTCTTCTGCGAGGGAGCGCACACCGATACCACCGGACCTCATCTCCGAAACGAGACCGGGAGCCCACTGGCCTTATCTGAGAACCTCGTTGATTTCGCAAGTTGCCAACGTACGAGAACAGTTGTCGCTTTGGGAAGACCTCCGAGATCGTGCAGGCTCTTGTTCGTGAGGTCGGGTTGCGCTATGACTTTGCCAGTGATGATCGTGGTCGGCCGCGCGAGCGAGGCTGGTGTCCTGATTTAGACGACAAAGCCTTCGGAAGTTACAAACGGAGGAGCGCCGAAGCTGGAGTGGCCCCGTGCGGCGCCCAAACTCGATCTCAGGCGCTGGCGATCGGCACTCGGGTGCGGCGTCGGAGGGCAGAGCCGAGCCTGTGTAGCCGGTGGACCAAGATGTCGTATGGGCTTTCGGATTTGAACGCCGCTGATCGTCGTTGAAAGTGGTCCAGGCCTGAACGGGCGGAGCGACAAGCGCTAGTGGCACTTCAACAAGAGGGTGCACATATCGGGCCGCAGGGAAGCGCCCATAACTCCATGCGTTTTCGGTAATAGTGCGAGTTTTTTGGTGCCCCCCACTGGGCATTTCGACGCAACGGTCATAGGCATTTGGCGCAGAGGTCCGCGAAAGGATCAACGGAATCTGATCCTTTGGCGTGGCTGATACCGGGGCGCGTGCAGCGGGAAGCGGTGCGACCGGGGCCGCTCGTGGGGCCCCTCGGGGCGCACGGATAAGATGTCAGTTATATGAACGAAGACTTTGCTCGGTTCGACTTAACGGCGGCGATGAGGGATTTAGAATCACGGAAGCCCTGGCCCTCCGCCAGGCAGGCCAAGACGCTGTTAAACAGAAACGGTCTGCGGCTGGTCCTCATCACGATGGAGTCAGGAGCCACGCTCAACGAACACCAGGCCGACGGACCGATCACCGTACAGGTATTGCGCGGGGAAATTCGCTTCCGCGCACAGGAACAAGACCACTCGCTTCGTGCGGGCGAGCTGCTGACGCTGGGACGCTCGATCCGGCATGCGGTGATGTCCGTAACCGATTCGGCGTTTCTCCTGACGATTTCCCTGCCCGACGTCAAGGATTCGCCAGCCTGAATGAGTGTTGCTGACGAGAATCGGCTCCGTGTTTTCGCTCCGCAGTGTTGCCCGTATCGCGTGGATCGCGGAGCAGGAGCGCTTGCTCCTCACGGGATGCGATCTCGCCGCCAACACGAGCCTCCGCTACACGAACCGGCGGTTCGGAATGGCACTCGCCGCGATCAGTGTCGCGAGCTCCCAGGCCGAACCGCTGGCACATCAGAGCGAGCAGCACTCAGGATGGTGGCACCTGCGGCAACCACAATCGTCAGGGCCGGATCCATTGACTCACGACACCATGAGCAGACTCCGCACTATGGTCAGCGCCGCGGCGTAGTAGTCATACCCAGTTGCGTCAGCCGCGTTGGCCGGCCTCGGGCGCGAATGCACGCAGTTCACCCCGGGCGTCGAAGACTTCAGCCATGCCGCCCGACAACAGCGTCAAAGGTGCATCGCCCGAAGAGAGATTCCAGGCACACGTAAGAATGAGCAAACTCCACGTCGCACCCGCTTCGCCAGGGGACAATGCGGGGCGGCAGCGCGTTCTGATGGTCATAACGCAAAGTCGTTCCCCACGCGCCAAAAATTTCGTGGCGCTTCCTGAACCATGACTCAGCAATCGCGCGGACTATGCGAGCAGCTTCGCGGAGAACTCTCCTTCGCCTCTGACGTCAGTCAGGCGCATGTCCCTGCCCTGATACAAGAATGTTAGTTTTTTGTGGTCCATTCCCATGAGGCGGAGGATAGTGGCGTTGAGGTCGTGGGCGTCGACCGGCATTTCGGCCGCCTGAACTCCGAACTCGTCGGTGGAGCCGAGGGCTCGTCCTCCCTTGATGCCGCCGCCTGCCATCCAGCTTGAGTAGCCGTAGGGATGGTGGTCGCGGCCGTTATCTCCCTGAGACAGCGGCGTGCGTCCGAATTCACCACCCCAGACGATGAGCGTTGAATCGAGCATGCCTCGGGCTTTAAGATCCTTCAGCAGGCCCGCGATGGGTTTGTCGGTCTTCTTAGTCATACGGGCGTGAGAGCCGGTAAGGTCGGTGTGAGCGTCATCCCAGTCCTGGCCGACGTTGGTGCCGGAAATGAGTTCGATAAAGCGAACGCCGCGCTCCACGAGACGACGCGCGAGCAGGCACTTGCGCCCGAAGTCGTCCGTGTACTCTTCGCCAATGCCGTAAAGCTTTTTGGTGGGTTCGCTTTCCTTTGTGATGTCGACGGCTTCGGGAGCGGAGCTTTGCATGCGCCAGGCGAGTTCGTAGGAAGCGATGCGGGCGTCGAGCGTGGAGTCGTCCGGACGCGTGCGCTGCTGGATGCGATCGATCTTGTTGATGAAGTCGAGGGTGGCGCGCTGAGTGTCGTTGTTGACGCCTTCGGGATTCTTCAGATAGAGAATGGGACTTTCGCCGGAGCGGAAGACGGTCCCCTGGAATACTGCGGGGAGGAAACCGGCGCTGTAGGCGGGCGGGCCAGACTTCGTCGAGCCGTCGGACATGACGACGAAGGCCGGAAGGTTCTGGTTTTCGGTGCCGAGTCCGTAGGTGACCCACGAGCCGAGACAGGGGCGCCCGGGGAGTTGGTGGCCGGTGTGGCGGAGATAGATTGCGGGCGCGTGGTCGAACTGGTCGGAGTAGCACCCGCGGAGGACGGCGATATCATCGGCCATTTCCCGGGTGTGCTCATACAGATCAGAGATCATCACACCGCTTTGGCCGCCGGGGCGGAACTCCCACGGGCTGCCTCGCAGGATGGCCTTGGAGGGGTCGTGGATGAAGCTGGTTTTGATGGTCTTCGCCAGTTCGGCGGAGAGCGTCTTGCCAGTGTATTTGGTGAGCTGGGGCTTGGGATCGAAGGTGTCGACGTGGCTCACTCCTCCGTGCATGTGGAGGTAAATGACGGCTTTGGCTTTGGCCGGGAGTGGGGCTGGCTTAGGCGCCAGTGAGTTCGTCTCGGCGGCTTCGAGCATTCCGGCCAGGGCGGTGAGGCCGAAGCCGCAGCCGGTGCGTGCCAGTAGTTCTCGGCGGGTCATGATCGTTCTCCGGTACGTCTAGTGTCCGCGCGTTCGCGATCACACTTCGAGAAAGAGCAGCGGGATGCGGAATTAGTCGACATAGAGAAACTCGTTGGTATTCATGAGGCCTCGGATGAGTTCGGTGTAGGCCTGAGTCTTGTTGTTCGAGAGAGTCATTTGACGGTCGATGAAATTTTTCGCCTCGGCAAGCTCCTCGGCGGATGGAGTACGGCCATACACGCGAACCCATGCGTCGGAAACATCATTCAATTTGGCGGCCAGCGCTTTGGCTCGGTCGATCGTAAAACCGCTGTTCAGGAGAGACAAAGACTGCGGAGCCGTCGTGCTTTCGTTGCGCCGGGAGCAGGTAAGAACTCCGTCGGGGCCATCGAAAGCCTGCGCCATCGGCTGCTGGAAGGTGCGGCGCTGCAGGGTGTAGATGGTTCGGCGCATGTGCTCGGCGGGATCCGGGGAAACGCTCCAGTTGGCGGCGGGGTTGCCGATCATGCCGAACATCTCTTCCTTTGAAAGCGGCGGTACGGCGGGGTAGCCGCCCATCTTCACGTTGAGCTCTCCGGTCACCTGAAGTTGCGCGTCGCGGATCTCCTCGGCCTCGAGGCGGCGGCGGTTGAAGTGCGACAAGAGGTCGTTGGAGGGGTTCTTCGCGAGGGCTTCTTTGGTGGCGTTGGCCGACCGCTTGTACGCGTCGGAATTCATGATCAGCCGGTGCATCGCTTTGATGGACCAGCCCTTCTCAGCGAACTCCGTGGCGAGCCAGTCGAGAAGCTCCGGGTTCGAAGGTTGTCCGGCACGCGTCCCGAAGTCGCTGCTGGTCTTGACGAGGCCTTCGCCGAAATGGAACTGCCAGATGCGATTGACCATGACGCGGGCGAAAGCCGGATTGTCCTTCCGGGCAATCCACTCGGCCAGCGCCTTGCGGCGAAGCGTGGAGGTGGCGTGCAGCGGTGCCTCGGGCACATCACCCCCGCCCAGAGCGCTCGGGAAGCCGGGCTGAACTTCTTCCCCGAAGGCTTCCGGATTGCCGCGTATCGCGATGAAGGTCTTCGGAGCGTCACGGCCCACATCAGTGATGGCCGGCGACATGGGCGGCGGACCGTAGCCAGTGAACATCTGCAGCAGGCGCTGCGAGATGGCATCGATTGTGGCCTTGTCCTCTTTGGACATCACGGCGGCAATCTCGGACTGCGGGACGGTCACTTTGTCTTTGTTGTCGAGAACGAGCCGAGCCTGGTCAAGGGTGCGTTTATCTTCCGCCGTGTTAAAGGCGGCAACAACTTCGGGCGGAAGCGCGGCCATTTTCTTCGCCTTCAGCCCCTCGGAGTACTTCGCGTTGATCTTCGAAGCCTGCTCACCCATTTGATAGAGGCGGAAACTGCGCGAGTTCTCGGCAAGATCGTACTGGCGAGCCGGGTTGTAGTCGAGGAAGACGCGATCGGACACCGCAGGCTGGAAGATGGCCTGGAGGCGATAGTAGTCTTTCTGCGGGATGGGGTCGAACTTGTGATCGTGGCAGCGGGCGCAGCCGATGGTCATGCCGAGGAAGACGGCGCCGGTGGTATCGACCATATCGATGCGCTTCTCTACCAGGTTGACGTCCTCCACCTTGAAGAGCATGTCGCGGTTGGTGCCGACGCGATAGAAGCCTGTGCCCGAGCGGGCTTCGGCGTCGTTGGGGTAAAGTTCGTCGCCGGCGATCTGTTCCTTGACGAAGCGGTCGTACGGCTTGTCGTCATTGAACGATTTGATGACGTAGTCGCGGTAGCGCCATGCGGTGAGGAGGTAGGGATCCTGTTCGAAGCCGGCCGTGTCACCGTAGCGGGCGAGGTCCAGCCAATGGCGTCCCCACTTTTCGCCGTAGCGTGGCGAGGCCAGGAGCTTGTCGACGGCGGTGGGCCAGGCCTTGGGGGACTTGTCTTCGAGGAACTCGTCGATCTGTTGTTTGGTGGGCGGGAGCCCGGTCAGGTCGTAGGAGGCGCGGCGGATCAGGGTCAGCCTGTCGGCTTCGGGACTGGCCGGGATTTTTGCGTCGGCCAGTCTGCGGTTGATGAAGCCGTCGATCGAGTTCGCGGAGGTGGGGCGGACCGGAGGTTTGAAGGCCCACCATTGCTCGGCTCCCGCAGTGGCGGCGTTGGACCAGTTGGCCCCGGAGTCGATCCACTCTTTCAGGATGGCGATCTCGTTGGCTGGGAGTCCGCCGCCGGTGGGCGGCATGCGAAGGACTTCGCCAGATCCGGCTACTGCTTTAAAGAGGAGGCTGTCGGGGGATTTGCCGGGCACGACGGCGGGGCCGCGGGTGCCGCCTTTGATCAGATTTTCACGCGTGGTGACCTTGAGGCCCGACATGCCGCTTGTATCTCCATGACAGCTGGAACACTTCTGCTGCAGCAGCGTTACAGCGGCGGTGCTGTCGGCCGCTGGCAGCAACAGAGCGGCAGTGAGCAGGCCGGTTAAGAGGACGGTTAGACGCATCGTGATGATCCTTTGTAACAATATCAAGAAGATGGGCAGGCCACCGGCGGAGACCGTGCGTTATAAAGCAGACTTGGTGAAACCTGGCAGATCAGGTCGGGTGATTTGCGGGCCGCGCTGCTGCTGGTGTCGAAAGCGCGCCCTTCACCAGGAAGCCGGGAAGCCGTCGTCTGAGAACTGAATTCGCCTGGCGACGCACGAACGAATCACAAGCCCTACTTACCCAGGTCCATGATCTCGATCTTCCGGAACTGCGCCGGAGCGCTCTCCGCCTGGATCGCGAGATATCCCTCGCTCAACGGCGTCCCGTCCTTCTTTACCGCGGGGTCGTAGTGGATGACGTTGCCGCCGCCGATCTCCAGCTTTCCGTACTCCAGCACCGTCTCCCCGTTGATCCGGTGGACCACTTTGTCGGCGCCCTCCACCTCTATTTCCACTCGCACCCATTCTCCGTCACGATACGTCTGTGAGGTCGAATTGATGCAGTGGCTCGGGACCTTAACCCCGTTCTGGTACTGTCCGTAGTCGAAACCTCGACGCGAGAAGAATCAATCAGTTGGCGCTCTGACTAACAACTCGCTACAATCACCTTTCTCC
>JAOAPO010000163.1 GCA_025462945.1 Bryobacterales bacterium | reverse complement strand
GGTGACGGCGGGTGTGGGGCATTTTGAGATTGGGTCGGTGCTGGCGAAAGGTCCCGTCGCGTTTGATGAACTTCGCGGCATTTTGAGGCTGGCCGAGCGGCCCGGGATCGTTCTGCTGACGGCGCTGCGGTCTGTGGGTCTGATCGAGATCAATGGAACGAACGTGCTGCTGACGCCGTTTGGGAGAGAGAAGCTGGATCCCGAAAGTCCGTTTTGCCTGCGCGGCTATTTAGGGCTGGGCGTGTACTCGGCGGATGTGCGCCACATGATCGAGTGCCTGCTGCGGGACCGTCCGGCGGGTGAGGTTTCGTTCGTGTATCACGATGGCGCGGGGGCATCGGCGCTGGATGACGAAGAGACGGCCGGGGTTCTGACGCGGGCGATGGCGGACCGGGCGAGGAACATTGCTCCGGATTTGGCGAATTCACTGGATCTGTCCGGTACGCGATTGTTGCTCGATGCGGGCGGGGGGCACGGGTTGTATTCGTTCCATCTGCTGCAGCGGTTTCCGGAGCTGCGGGCAGTAATTCTGGATCGTGGCCCGGCGCTGGCCGTGGCTCGGGAGTACGCAGCTTCGATGGGCGTTGCGGACCGGGTGGAACTGGTGAAAGCGGACATTCATGAGCATGAACTGGCCTGGGACTACGACGCGGTGTTGATGGCGAATATCCTGCATGACTATGCCGCCGACACGGCCGAGCGGTTGGTGGCGCGGTTCGCAGCAGGCCTGCAGCCTGGCGGCAGGCTATTTATTCTGGATGGATTTCTGGAGTCTGTAGTAGCCGGGGAGGCACCGGTATCGGCGGGCCCGCCTGAGGTGGCGGCTTATTCGGGTTTGCTGTTCTCGATCTGCGAAGGTCGATGTTATCGGTTCGACGAGGCCGAAGGCTGGCTGGTTCAGGCGGGGTTGAAGGTCGAAGGGCGGCGGATTGAGCTACCGGCGCATGGGTCGGTTGTCGCGGGTGTCAGATGATTGCCTGTCGCGCGACTCCGGCTTGCTGCGTTTGAGCTAGCGCAACTGGCCGAGAACGCCCACTTCCAGGTGTTCGACCCGGGTCAGGGCCGAGTCATTGGTTAGGAATGCGGTCGCTCCACTCCGAAGGGCAGTTGCCAACTGCAGTGCGTCCGGCGTGCGGAAGTTATGCAGCGCCCGAAGGCGGGCTGCCGTGTCCGCGATGTGAAGGTCTGGCGCGACCCACTCAAGATTCGGAAACTGCGAGAGCAGGCCGAAGTATCGGTTCACAAGGCGCTCGTTACCCGCCCGGTATGGCTGGACCAGCAGTTCGGTCATGGTGAGCGTCGACGTGACTGCGGAATGGGGCTCCCGCTCAAGCCACGTGAATATCTCGCCAGCCGCATCAACCCAGACTGGATTCTCCTCCAGGTAGTAGATGAAGATGTTGCTGTCCAGCGCAATTCGAATGTGCCGGGTGAGGAACCGACTAATGGGCTTCACGCCCAGCTATCGCGTTCCTGGTCGATATAGTTCTCTGGATAAGGCTTCGTGGCAAGGCCCCTCAGAGCTTTCGTCCAGGACCTGGGCCGTGGCAGGATTACCACCGTATCGCCCCGAACCACCATCAGCAACTTATCTCCCGCGCGTACGCCGAGCGCTTCACGGGCTTCTTTGGGAACTACGATCTGGTTGCGAGAGGAGAGAGTAGCTTCCGCCATGCTTTACATTATACCGAAAAGTAAAGCACCGGCATCGTTTAACCCCGGACGTGCTTGTTGAACCAGTCGATGGTGCGCTGCCAGGCGATGTCGGCCTGCGGTTTGTTGTAGCGCTCGGGCGTCGCATCGCAATGAAAGCCGTGTACGCAGCCGGGATAGATGTGTCCTTCGTGGGTGGCTCCGGCATCCTTCAACGCCGCATCGTACGCGGGCCAGCCAGCTGCCAGACGCTCGTCGAGTTCACCGTGATGCACCAGCACCGCGGCCTTGATCTTCGCCACATCGTCCTTCTGAGGCGGACCGCCATAGAACGGAGCAGCCGCAGCCAGGTCAGCACCCAAACGCACGGCCAGCGTATTCGAAATGCCGCCGCCGTAACAGAAGCCCGTGACGCCGATCTTGCCCGTGCAGTCCGGCCGCGACTTCAGCCACATGGCCGAAGCGACCATGTCTTCAGTCATCTTCTTGCCATCGACCTTGCTGAACAACTGGCCGCCCTTGTAGTCGTCTCCGGGGAAGCCGCCCTGCGACGTTAGCCCGTCCGGCGCAAAGGCCATGAAGTTCGCAAGTGCCATGCGGCGCGCGATGTCTTCAATATGTGGGTTCAGCCCGCGGTTCTCGTGAACCACCAGAATGCCGGGTAACTTCGACGGCATGGCTGAACGGGTGTCGGCGCTGATTGGGCGAACGAAGTAGCCTTTGATGCTGCCATTCCCGTTGGGCGACGGCACCGTTTCGTAGGTCGCCTTAATGCGGTTGTCGGTGGGAGCGACCTGCTGGCCGGCAGCGTAGTCGGGCATGAGGGCCTCCACCATGGTGGCCACGCCGAGGCTGGCGGTAGATATCTTGCGCAGACCGTCCATGAAGGACCGACGGCTCATACCGCCGTGAATGAACTCGTTATAGAGGCTGACGGCCTCGGTGGGCATCTTCGGTCTGGGTGACTTCATGGCTAAACTCCTTGGGCGAGAATAGCATGGCTGGCCGAAACTCTTGCTGCCGGATGCGCTGGCTTCACACAGCTACGGGCAGGTGACTGGCCGCGGACTGGTAGATGGCTTCCACCACCCGGAGCGTCTTCAGGTAGTCCTGGCCGTTGGACTCGAACTCACTGCCCGTCAGTACGGAGTCGACAAAATGACGCTGTGTCGCGTAGACGCAGTCGCCGCCGAAGTTGACGTCGCGGCGCTCGTAGTCGACATCGACGCCGGGCTCGCCGAGACGCTTGAGGCGCATGTTCGATTCCGTGTCGAGCGTCAGATGCCCCTGCATGCCGTCGATGCGCAGCTCACCGAAGGTATAGCGAGGCGAGGGTGACTCCACCTCGTTGTAGCGATTCGCGTCCCAGATGGCGGTGGCTCCGCTCTGGAACCGGAAGAACACCTGCGCGGTCTCTTCGCCGCGAATCACTGGATTGAGGCGCCGCAGGTTCGCATAAACCTCAGTCACTTCGCCCAGCAGAAAGCGGAACGTGTCGACAAAGTGCACGCCGGTTTCGTAGATCAGCAGGCGCTCGTAGTCTCGAAAGAACGGCTGGCGGTCGAGGTAGGCCCTTTCACCCCAACCGTCGCCGGTGCGGGTACGCATGTAGAGGTGGGTGAATTCGCCGATGTCGCCCGCGTCACGGATGCCGCCGATCTTGCGGTACCAGGGCTGCCACCGAAAGTTCTCGTGCACCATGAAGCGGATACCGGCCGCTGCCGCCTGTGCCACGATGCGTTCGCTCGCGTCCAGGGTCGGTGCCAGCGGCTTCTGGCAGATGATGTGGATGCCGCGCTCGGCCGCAAAACGGCAGATCTCTTCGTGCGAATCGGGCGGGGTGATGATGTCGACGAAGTCGGGCCGCTCCTCGACGAGCATGTCGCGCCAGTCGCTGTAGCATCGCTCGATGCCCCAGTTGGCCGCCATCTCGCCGGCCTTCGCGTCGACTCGGTCGTGGATCGCGACGATGTTCACTTCCCGTAAACGCGTCCACGCTTCGTAATGGAACCGCGCGAAGTACCCGGCCCCAATGCCGACACCCTTCATGGCCGAACCTCCCTGCGCCCGCCCGATTCCAGCAGCGGTGACTTCATCTTTAACCAACACAAGACCGCCAACAAATTCATGGCCGCAGTGACGCCGAAGTATGCGGACGCGCTGCCCGTCAGGCCGAACAGGAACGGGAAGGCGTTGGCGCTGACGAACGAGCCGATGTTGCCCATCATGTTCATGGCGCCCGAGACACTGCCCGCGTCGGCGCCCGCGATATCGGTGCAGAAGACCCAGCTTGGGCTGACCGTCAGATCCGCCCCAAATGCGGCGATTGTAAACCAGACGATCGCCGTCTCTGCGGTCCGGGCCTGCGTCAGCGCGAGAAGCGCCACGGCCGAGAGTGTAAAGCCTGCGATGGCCGGAATCCGGCGTGACCATGCCCGGAGCGGCGAGCGGTAGAGGGAGTCAACCACCCAGCCCGCGAACCATTGCGCTGCGGCGGCCATCAGCAGCGGCAGCATCACGTAGACTGCTGCCCGGGCGTCGCTAAGAGCATATTGCTTCTTCATGTAGGGCAGCATCCACGACAGAACAAGAAAAGTAGTGAAGTTGGTCGCGAAGTACTGCGCCATGGCAAGGCCGATCCCCGGTCGGCGCCACATATGCAGCCACGCTACTGGTCTCGCGTTATCCCTTACCGCGACGGCCCCGGCCGGGTGATCGCGAAACCAGAGAAACCAGGCCAGGCTCCAAGCCAGCCCGACACCTCCCAGGATAAAGAACGACGACCGCCACGTCCAGCGGCCCAGCATCCACGCGATCAGCGGAAACGACAGTGCCGCGCCAAGTCGGGAGCCGGAGAACAGGACACCGTTCGCCCTGCCACGCTCCCCGGCCGGCATCCAGTTCGCGATTGCCCTGGCGCTGCCCGGAAACGCACCGGCTTCCGCCACGCCGAAGAAGAGCCGGATCACCACCAGCGAAACGAGGTTCCACGCCGCGCCTGTTAGTGCCGTGAACGCGCTCCAGACGCACACCACTGCTGTCAGGGCGAGACGCGGCCCCGTTTTATCGGCGAGCCGGCCCGTGGGGATCTGCGCCACTGCATACCCCAGCGCGAAAGCGCTGAAGACCAGCCCCATGGCGCTGTCTGACAGCGAGAGTTCGGCTGCGATCGGCTCCTTGGCGGCGGAGATGCAAACCCGGTCGATGTAGGTGATCATCGACAGCACGAACAGGAACAACACCACGACATAGCGCCGCTTTCCGGCCGCTGCGATCATGCTCTCGGCCCGAGAAACACGCGGTTTGCCGTACCGTCAAGAACCCAGCGCTTCTCGTCATCAGAGACCCGTAGCCCGAGAATCTTGCCGATTTCGATCTCGACGCTCTCCGGCAGATCCGAACCGATCATCAGCCGGTCGGCGGCCACATGCGCCATAACTTCCATGATGTGGTGCGGCATCAGGCTGGAAAGCTCCAACACGATGTTGGGGCAGAAACTTGCCGCGACCATCGCGTCGTGCAGGAAGATACCGCCGCCGCAGTGCGCCACCACAATAGTCAGTTCCGGATAACGCCGGGCGGGCATCATCAGCAGCGACGGCAGGGAAAACGGCAGACCTGTCCCGGTGTGACAGACCACCGCCATCCGGTTTTCGAGAGCCGCCTCGAAGAAGAAGTTCGAGCGCTCTGAGAATGGGTTCAGGCCGTGGTACTGCGGCTGCAGCTTGAGCGCGCAGAAGCCGTAAACCTCGC
Organism: Bryobacterales bacterium; assembly: GCA_025462945.1. GTDB lineage: Bacteria > Acidobacteriota > Terriglobia > Bryobacterales > Bryobacteraceae > BOG-234. The sequence continues at coordinate 4,276 of JAOAPO010000163.1, read as the reverse complement.
GGCAGCGGCGCAGTTCGTCCTGAAACTCCGGCTCGGGGATGAAGGGATTGAGACAGGCGGTCCCGCTCAGCCGGTCGGGGTGCGCCAGCACCGCCTTGCCGATCATTTCGTGCGCCTCGCGGTTGTTCTCGACCACGGGGAACGGGATGACCAGCGAACGGTCGATCCCGCTGCGGTCCATGTCGCGGAGCAGTTCGTCCGCACTGTAGCGGCGGCCGGTGTGGCGCGCCGTCCCGATATGCGTGTGCGTATCGAAGACACGGAAGCCCTGCTTCACGGGAGAGCCGCCAAAATCGCATCGCCCATCTGGGTGGTGGAAAGCCTGCCGCCGAGGTCGCGTGTACGGGCGGCCGGGTCGGCGAAGACCTGACGAACGGCTGCCTGGATCATGCCTGCACCTTGTTTGCACCCGGCGGTGCCCAGCCACTCCAGCATCATCGCGGCGGAGAGGATGGTTGCCACGGGATTCGCGATTCCCTTCCCCGCGATGTCTGGTGCCGATCCATGCGAGGGCTGGAAGATTGCGTACCGGTCGCCAATGTCGGCTGAAGGCGCCATCCCCATACCGCCGACCAGGGCTGCGGCGAGGTCGGACAGGATGTCGCCGAACATGTTCTCCGTGACCATGACGTCAAAGCTCTCGGGCCGCTGGACCAGGTAGAGCGCGGCGGCGTCCACGTAGGCGTAGTCCGTCTGAACCGCCGGAAATTCGGGTGCCACCTCGTCGAAGATCTGGCGGAAGAATGCCATGGACGGCAGCACATTCGCCTTATCCACCAGCGTGAGCCTGTTCCTCCTGCCGGCGGCGATGCGGAAGGCCGCGCGGATGACACGCTCCGCGCCGGCACGGGTGATCAGCATGGTGTCCGTGGCGCGGTTGGCTGCCGGATCGCGAGGCACCTTGCGGGTGGAGAAAAGGCCCTCTGTACTCTCGCGAATCAGCACGAAGTCGATCTCGCCAGTCTGTTTGCCGCGCAGCGGCGAGTCATTCGGATGGAAGAGATAAATGGGACGCACGCCGTTGTAGAGATCGAGCCTCTCGCGGAGTTCCACCTGCGGCGTCATCTCGGTGCCATCGGGCCAGCGAACTCCGGGCAGTCCCATGGCACCGAGGAGAATCGCGTCGAACTCCCGCAGCTTATCCACCACGCTGTCCGGCAGGGGATGGCCATTCTTCAGGTACTCGCCCGCGCCGATGGAGAACTCTTCGAAGTTCAACGCCAGGCCGGGGATCCTCGTCTCCACCGCGCGCAGCACGCGCACCGCTTCGGCCGTAACGTCGGGACCGATACCGTCGCCGGGCAGCAGCGCAATCCGAAACGCCGTCTTCATGCGCCGGTTACCTCTTTGAGCTTCATGAAAAACTCCTTCTTCAGCTCTGTGTTGATGCCCCAGTTCACGGGCGGGCACTGGTACCCGTCGGTATAGTTGCTTTTCCCCGGATCGAAATAACCCCACGAGGCGTACAGGCCAAGCGCGGCCAGCATGTGGTTGTCCGGGTCGCTGAAGCGGAAGTGATCGTCCTCGTTCACCACCACGGGCATGGGACGGTAGCCATCAGCGGCTCGCGAGGTTCGAATCATGTTCCGCACGCGCTCGGGATCGTCCTTGCCGTTGCCGTGCAGCAGCAGGAAGTCAGAGGCCTTCACCACGTTGGCCGTGGCCGGGGAGCCGCCACCGTAGCTGGTGCCCACCAGCAGCCTGCGTCCACCCTTGGTTACGTTCTTCGCCAGTTCGATCAGTTCGTGGACGCGCGCGGGCTTGAGTATCTCGTGATCGTACGACTTCACGTCAGTCTCGTTGTCGACCTCAAGAATCACGTTGCGGTAGTCGTGTTCGAGCAGCCACTCTGCGGTGCTGGTGACAGCCCGCTTGACCGCCGCTTCGTCACGAACCCGCTGGTCTTGTCCGAAGTAGAAACAGCCGACGATCGCCACCATGCCCAGTTCATCGGCGCGGTCCAGAATGCGGGCGAGCCGCTTCATCCAGGCCGGCCGGAGCTTGCCGTCTGGATCGATCCCCGACGTATCCCACGGCTGCGTCTTCGAGTAACCTTCCGGACTGCCACCCTGCAGATTGAGCGTGAAGCCCAGCAGACCGTGTCGACGCCACTCGGGCATCGCCGCGATGAACTCGCGCGTATTGCGCTCCGGGTCCCACTTGCCGGTGTCGGGGTAGACCCAGCGTTTGCGCGTTTCCGGGTTGAGATCGTCGAAAATACCCTGCACGACCCGCGAATTCATCAGCAGGCCTTCGATTTTCATGCCCTTGTACGATCGACCTTCGTAGGTCGGCTTGCCGTTGATGAAGAACTGGTCTCCGCGAATGGAAACTTCCGTCTTTCGGGTGGCGGCTCGCAGCAGCGCCGGGGCGGCAGCTAAATGGAGTAAAGACCGTCTGGTGATCATGTTCTTCGGCGAACCTCACAGAGATTGAATCACACGGGGGTGCCGCGACGGCTAGTTCTCTGATGGCTGCTCTGAAAGTTGGTCGATCACCAGGACCGGCATGGGCCGCTTCCGCATCTCCAGCTTCAGCCCTAACTGCTGGCGGAGGGCATCCAGAAATGAGACTGCGCCGTTCGGCTCAGAGGCGGCACCCTCGGCCGGTACCCCGCTACCCTGCAGCATCGCCTTCGGACTGTAGCTCAGCGTCAGGTCCCAGTTGCCTTTCAACCCTGTTTCGTCGACCACTCCGTTCGTGGCAAACTGACCCGGGTCCAAACTCTGGAGCTGGCTGGCAAATTGCGCCATGGTCACGTTTTGACACTGGATCAGTCTGGAGAGCGCAGTATTCCTGTCGCGGGGATCGTCGGCAAGCAGACCGCCCTGACGACAATTCGCCCGGTTCGCCGGATCCGCCTTCCGAAGCTTCGGTTTTGCCGCCGTCAGGGTCCACGAGGAGACCGGCCGCTCCTCGTAGTGAGTTGTCATCCGGAAGCGCTCTATCAGCAGCGCACGCAGCATCAGGCGGATGTCGTCGTCCATGAAGCCGGTGCCGCGTGGCGGCTCGGTGGCTCCCGCTGTTTTGGCAACGATCTCGAAGCGCCGTGAGTCGATCCACTTCGGCGCGCCGGCGATGCGTTCGTCCATATGGTTCCAGTCGATGTCCCACGCTTCGGCGATCAGGTCTCTCATGAGGAAAGCGCGCAGTTCGAGACGTCCGCTGGGCAGCAGCTTGTAATTGACCTTTTCGTCGGGTGCGCCTGGCTTGACCGTGGCGACTTCGAACTGCAGTGCGCGCGGGGGGAGCAGGTCGGCCGTGTGTGGAGGATTGGGCGTCGGCACTGGATTAGCATGATCGACAACAAGGACGGGCGTAGGCACGTTCCTGAGTTCCAGCTTCAACCCAAGCTGCTTCTCAACCGCGTCGAAGATCGTAGTCCGCTCGGAGCCCGCCTGCAGAATGCGCGACCGCGAATTCCACTCCAGATCGAAATCCCACGCGGCTTCCAGCTTCGTGGAATCGACGACAACGAGTGGCAGATAGTCGCCTGCATAACGGCGAAGCGCTGTGGCGAATGTCGCCATGGTGACGTTCCGGCAAGAGATCCTGGAGTAAGTTCCGGCGCCGGAATCTGCCGGGGACTTGCATCCGGACTGTTCATTGGTCACCTCGGCGGCCTTCATCTTCGGCTGCCCCTTGCCCGCACTCAGCACGAAGGCAGGCAGCGGCGTGGTATCACGATGTACGGACAGTTTGAACCGGTCGGCGAGCAGGACCTGCAGCATCCGGTTGATGGTGTCTTGTGTCGTGTCAGGCGGCGCTTTGCCCGAGACATCGAAGCGGTTGAGTTCCAGCCAGTTCGGTCCCCCGACAATCTTATCGGCATCGAGCCCCCACGCCAGGCGGATCAGGTCCACCATCGTGGCCTTACGTAAGTCATAGCGTCCACCCCGGAGGATGCCGCCGGACACCAGCGAGAACGGGTTCGTAGCCGGGCTGCTCAGGTGAACGTCGGCAACCTCGAACGCGGGAGCTGACATCTGTCCAGCCGCTCCGGATGCCATCAGGCCGAAAACAACAACACTGCGGACGACGCGTATGACGAACTGGAGAGTCACCTGTTGAACGATCGTATCAGTGCCGAATCAGGAGGCGATCCACAGCCGCTACACTGGGTTGATTTCCTCGCATGGACTCCACAACGCGCCGCACAGCACTGGCCCGCACGCTCATCGCATTCGCCGCTGCTTCACGTAATCTAAGCGGGGCCGAAAGCAAACTCCTGAAGGCCGACCTCGAGGAACTGGAGAAACAATCCGGCGGTCGTCTT
>JAOAPO010000143.1 GCA_025462945.1 Bryobacterales bacterium | reverse complement strand
ACTACCCTGCAGGCCGTCTCCGGCGCGGGCTATCCCGGCGTCCCCTCGATGGACATCCTCGGCAACGTCATTCCCTATATCGGCGGAGAAGAGGAAAAGATCCAGCAGGAAACGCAAAAAATTCTTGGCGCCTTCGCCGGCGACCACATCGCGCCCCTCGCCGCCAAAGTCAGCGCCCACTGCAACCGCGTCGCCGTTATTGACGGACACACCGTCACCATCTCAGTCGAGTTCTCGTCCAAACCGAGCGAAGCCGACCTTCGCAACGCCTTCGATACCTTTCAGGCCATCCCGCAGCAGCGCAATCTGCCCAGCGCACCGAAGTTCCCGGTCCAGTATCTTCCCGAAAACGACCGCCCCCAGCCCCGCAAAGACGTCGAGCGCGAACGCGGCATGGTCACCTTCATAGGCCGGCTCCGCGAATGCCCCGTCTTCGACTGGAAGTTCGTAGCCTTAGGCCACAACACAGTAAGAGGAGCCGCCGGAGCCGCCGTCCTCAACGCCGAACTCCTGCACTCCGAAGGACTGCTCCACTAATGCAATCGCTCTTTCTGAGCCGTGCCGGAGGCGCAGTCGGCCCGTTGACCTTGTCCCTGATTCAGGCCGCTCAATCCCCCCGGCTTCTGGCCAGGGGAGCGGGACCGGCACCTTGCACGCGTGAGGTCCTCTCATGCTGGTAATGAAATTCGGAGGCACCTCCGTAGAATCCGCCGCCGCCATCGAACGCGTCGCAGGCATCGTCAAAGGCCGCCTCCCCCGCCACCCCGTGGTCGTAGTCTCCGCCATGGGCAAAACCACGAACAAACTCCTGGCCATAGCCCAAACCGCGGTCCAGGGTAAACGCGAAGACTACATCCGCCAGATCCAGGACCTCCGCGACTTCCACTCCAGAGAAGCCCGCCAGGTCGTCCCGCTCTCCGAACGAGCCGAACTCGACCGCAACCTCGACGACCACTTCCAGGAACTCATGGAACTCGTCAAAGGTATCGCCGTCATTGGCGAACTCACCCCGCGTTCCATAGACGCCATCTCCAGCTACGGCGAGCGCCTCTCCTCCTACATCGTCACCCTCGCCTTCAACCACTTCGGACTCCCCGCGATCCATCTCGACTCCCGCAAGGTGATCGTCACGGACCATCGCCACACCCAGGCCGCGCCCCTCTTTCCCGAAACCTACCGCCGCCTCGACGCCACCATCCCCGCCCTCGCGGTCGATAGAGTAGTCGTCATGGGCGGCTTCATCGCGGCCACCGAAGAAGGCGTCACCTCCACCCTCGGACGCGGCGGCTCCGACTTCACCGCCTCCATCGTTGGTGCCGGCATCGGTGCCGAAGCCATCGAGATCTGGACCGACGTCGACGGCATGCTCACCGCCGATCCCACCATCATGCCCGGCGGTCATCGCGTCAAAAGCATTTCCTTCGCCGAGGCCGCTGAACTCGCCTACTTCGGTGCCAAGGTCCTCCACCCGGCCACCGTCATTCCCGCCATCGAGCGCAATATCCCCGTGATGATCCTCAACTCGCGACGCCCCGAAGTCGCAGGCACAGTCATCGTGGCCAACCCGGTGCCTTGCCGCAACGCGGTGAAGTCCATCGCCTGCAAACGGAACATCACGCTCGTCAACATCCAGTCCAGCCGGATGTTCATGGCCCACGGTTTCCTCCGCCGCATTTTCGAAGTCTTCGACCGCTGCGAAACCCCCGTGGACATGATCGCCACCAGCGAAGTGAGCGTCTCGCTCACCATCGAAAACGCGGCCCGGCTACCCGAAATCACCAGCGCGCTCAGCGAGTTCTCCGAAGTCTCCACCGAGCCCGACCAGGCGATCGTCTGCCTCGTCGGCGAGAACATTCGCCACACTCCCGGCGTCGCGGCCAGCGTCTTTCAGGCCCTCCGCAACGTCAACGTGCGCATGATCTCGCAGGGCGCGTCACTGCTCAACCTCGGCGTCGTTGTCGCGGGCAAAGACGTCCGCGCCGCCGTCGAAGCGCTCCACACCGAATTCTTCACCGATCCCGATCCCGAGGTCTTTGACTAACATGCGCATCGCCATCGTAGGCTACGGAAAAATGGGGCGCATGATCGAGCGCATCGCCGAGGAACGCGGCCACCAGATCGGCCTCAAACTCGACGAACACAATAACGCGGGCTTCAAAGGCATCACGCCCGAGAACTTCCTCGGAATCGACGTCGCCATCGACTTCTCCATCCCCGAAGCCGCCGTCGAAAACATGGAGCGGATCGCCGCGCTGAAGGTCAACCAGGTCATCGGCACCACCGGCTGGCTCGGCCAGATCGACCACGTTCGCCAGCTCGTCGACACCTCCGGCATCGGCCTCGTCTGGAGCCCCAACTACTCCGTCGGAGTCAACGCCTTCTTCCGCATCGTCGCCGAAGCCGCGAAGCTCCTCTCGGGCGCCCCCGAATACGAGGCCTGGGCTTGGGAAATCCACCACTCAGCCAAAAAGGATGCCCCCTCGGGCACCCTCCTCAAGCTGGTCGACGAAATGAAAAAGGCGGGCTACCCCAAGTCTGTCGACACCGGCTCCAACCGCGCCGGAACCATCGCGGGCACCCACGAAATTGGGTTCGATTGTGCTGCCGATACCATTACGCTCCGCCACACGGCACGGAGCAGAGAAGGCTTTGCCCTCGGCGCTGTCAAAGCTGCCGAGTGGGTTGTTGGAAAGTCCGGCTTTCACGAGTTCGGCGATATCTTGTTTTAGCGGAGGTGGTACATGTTTACTGGATGCGGAACCGCGCTCGTTACACCATTTAAAGCAGACGGAGCCCTCGATGAGGCCTCCACACGCCAGCTTGTCAGGCGGCAAATAGCAGAGGGCATCGACTTCCTGGTTCCCTGCGGCACCACCGGCGAAAGCCCGACGTTGACGCATGAAGAACACCTTCGCGTCGTCGCCATTACGGTCGAAGAAGCCAGGGGCAAAGTCCCTGTCCTCGCCGGAGCCGGAGGCTACAACACGCGCGAAGTGGCCCACCTCGCGAAGGAGTGCGAGAAGCTCGGTGCCGATGGCGTCCTCTCCGTCACTCCCTACTACAACAAGCCCACGCCGGAAGGCCTGTACCAGCACTACAAAGCCATTGCGGATGCCATCAACATCCCCATCATGCTCTACAACATCGCGGGTCGCACGGGTCTCAACATCGACCCCACCACCATGCTCAAGCTCGCGGAAATCGACAAAATCATCGGCGTGAAAGAAGCCTCCGGCAGCATCTCCCAGATGGCCGAGATTGTCCACCGGCTCCCCCATCGCTTCATCATGCTATCCGGCGACGACGCCATCACCATCCCCCTCATCGCAGTCGGCGGACACGGCATTATCTCTGTCGTCTCCAACCAGATCCCCGGCGAAATGTCGGATCTCGCACGCCTCGCCAACGCGGGCGACTTCGAAGGCGCACGCCGCATTCAGCAGAAGTTCTTCGCCCTCATGCAGGTCAACTTCATCGAAGCCAACCCCGGTCCGGTGAAGTGGGGCATGTACAAAATGGGGCTGATCGAGCCGAACTACCGTCTTCCGATGGTTCCGCCCACGCCCGTCAGTCAGAAAAAAATCGAAGCAGTTTTAGAAGAGGTCGGCCTTGCAGACAGCAATTGAACAGGTTTTCGATAACAAGCCGGACCAGTACACCCCCGAGCACTTCACCCTCTTCGCGAAGTTCAAGGCCGCGCTCAACGCAGGCGAGATCCGCGCCGCCGAACCTGACGCCACCCAGCCCAGCGGCTGGCGCGTTAACGGTTGGGTCAAGAAGGGTATCCTCCTCGGCTTCCGTATCGGCGGCATCGTCGATATGTCCGTCGACCCCAATCGCCAGCCCTTCCTCGACAAGTCCACCTACCCCGTGCGTCATATCGGGCTCGCCGACGGCATTCGCATCGTCCCCGGCGGCTCCAGCATTCGCGACGGCTGTTTCATCGGACGCGGCGTCACCTGCATGCCCCCCATGTACATCAACGCGGGCGCCTACGTAAGTGACGGAACGATGGTCGATTCGCATGCCCTGATCGGCAGTTGCGCCCAGATCGGCAGGAACTGCCACATCTCGGCGGCCTCCCAGATCGGGGGCGTTTTGGAACCCGTCGGTGCCCTGCCCGTCATCATCGAAGACGACGTTCTGATCGGCGGCAACTGCGGCGTCTATGAGGGCGTCGTGGTCAAAAAGCAGGCCGTCCTTGGTTCCGGTACCATCCTGAACCAGTCGACGCCCGTCTATGATCTGGTCCGCGGCGAAGTCTACAAAGCCCCGCTAATCATTCCCGAAGGGGCAGTCGTCGTCGCTGGCTCGCGCGCGGTCACGTCCGGCCCCGGCAAGGATTGGGGCATCTCCATCTACACCCCCGTCATAGTCAAGTACCGCGACGAGAAGACGGGTACCCGAATCCAGCTCGAAGACCTGCTGCGCTAACGCAGCCGAGCTACAAGTTCACCGGTCTGTCGAAGGACGTTTAACCGCGCGCGCTCCGTGCTGAACTGCGCGTCATAGAAGGTGATCCACTTTTCGTCTTCCGCGAACCGAGCCTCTTCCACCTGCCGCAGGGTCACCCGGCCCTCGTTCAGCTGGACCAGCAGGATCGACAGTTGCTCGTGCGCCAGATCTAGTTCGGCCTTCGCCAGGTCCGCGCCAAGCTGCGCTTTCTCGATCTCCTGGTAGCTCTGGTGCACGGCCAGCGTAATCTTGCTGCGGGCCTGCTGCATCTCTGCCCGGATGCGCTGCTGCTCGATCTGGGCCTGAGAAATGGATGCATCGACGCCTCCGCCCGCCAGGATCGGAATTTGGATCGAAGCGCCCAGCTGCCAATTGTGCCGCTGGAACTTGTTGAAGTATTCGTCGTAGTGGCTGTATTTGGCGAGCAGCGCGTACTGCGCCACGAGGTCGACCTTGGGCAGCCTCTGCGCGCGGTTCGCTTTCATCTCGAGCGAAGAAGCCTGGTAGCTGGACTCCAGCCGCCGAAGCTCTTTGCTGCCGGCCAGCGCCGCCGCCATCGCGGCCTGTTCGGTATCGGGGATCGCGACCACCTCGCGTTCACCCTCGGCAGGTCGCACCGAGTCAGTCGCCGCGTAGCCCAGAGCCGCCGCCAGGCTTCGCTCGCTATAGTCGCGATCGGCCTCGAGCCCCACCACCCGCTGCCGGGCCCGTAGCCGGTTGACGTTCGCTTCCGAGTTCGCTACCGGCAGTTCGCGCCCGCCCTCAACTCGGGCGGCTACGGAAGCCGAGACTTTCACCAGGCTCTCAACCTGGCGCCTGGCTGCCTCCGCTAGTTGCCCGGCCCGCTGCGCGTCGAGAAACAATGACGCGACCCGGAATGCAATCTCGTCCGACTTCTCGCCCGCCGCGATGGTAGCGCCGCGAGCATTCTCCTTCGCCTGGGAGACCATGATCGACTGCGGCCTGTTGTAGATCGCCTGTGTCACTTTGGCCTGGATGACGGCCGGAGCCGAGCCCTCGATGCTGAGCGGAAAGCCGCTGCTGTAAGCCAACCCGCTGCCGGCCCCCACGTGCGGAGTGAAAGGATCTTGAGCGATCCGGACTCCCGCCGCTGCCTTCATCTGGTCCAGACGGGCAATCATCGCCTCCGGACTCTGTGAGAGCGCCCGTTCCAGCGCCTGCTTTAACGTCAGTGTGTAAGTTTCGGCCTGCGCCGCGGAGGCGAAGATCGCAAGCAAAAAGAGTTTACGCATGCATTATTGGTAACACCGCCAGATGTTATCGTGGCCTAAGACAGTGAAATGCCCGATCATCGTCGCGTTCCTGCTTCTCACCACGCCTGCGGTCGCGCAACTCAGCTCAGGTGAGACTGCCGTCAATTTGGAGTCTTTCGAACAGGTTTGGAGCACCGTTCGGGACCGCCACCCCGACACCACGCTGAACGGGCTGGACTGGCAGGCCATCCACGATGAAGTTCGCCCGAAGATCGCCGCCGCCAAGTCCATGGACGAAGTACGCGACGCCCTGAACGGCATGGTCAGCAAGCTCGGCGCTTCGCACTACGCCGTCATCTCCGGCGAGCTTTACAAGCCGCTCGAAGCGGGCCCGTCCTCAGACGCAACGGCCACCCCGGGCGTGACAGTCACGGTGGTCGACGGCAAGGCGATCGCGGGTGCCGTCGAGCCCGATTCCCCGGCTGCCAGGGCCGGAATTAAGCCCGGTATGTCGCTGGAGGCAATCGACGGCGACAACGTCGAAGAGATTCTGCAGCTCGCTGACGCCTCCGGTGATAAGGAGACCCGGCGCCTCGCCCGTAAGTCAGTCAGTCGCAAGCTGCAGGGAACCGCCGAAGGCAAGGTGGCCGTCGACTTCATCGACGAGAAAGGCGCGAAGAAGCACGTTGAGCTGGCGCGCGTCGAACCGAAAGGCAAGCTCGTCACCTTCGGGAACCTCCCCGAGCAGCGAGTGTACTTCGAATCCCGCAAGCTCCCGGGCGGCGCGGGCTACATCCACTTCAACGAGTTCCTCGACCCGGTGTCGATCATGCCTCAGGTGGAGGCGGCGGTCAAAAGCTTCGCGAAGGCGCCCGGCATCGTTCTCGACCTGCGCGGCAATCCGGGCGGCATCGGCATCATGGCGATGGGCATTGCCGGATTCTTCGTCTCGGAGCAGGGTAAGAAGCTGGGCGAAATGAAGATGCGTGACGTCACGCTCAAGTTCGTGATCTACCCCCGGGCAGAGGTTTACGATGGCCCGCTGGCTATTCTGGTCGACTCCGGTTCGGCCTCAACCTCAGAGATACTCGCCCAGGGAATGCAGGACCTGGGCCGCGCGCGCGTCTTTGGAACGGTTACCGCTGGGGCTGCCCTCCCCTCCGATATCGTGCGTCTGCCCAACGGCGACGGCTTCCAGTACGCGCAGGCAAGCTACACTTCGGAAAAGGGAAAGGTGCTGGAAGGAGCCGGCGTCACACCGGACGAAATCGTCCGTCAGACGCGCGAGGACCTCAGTGCCGGACGGGACCCAGTTGCCGAAGCCGCCGAAAAGTGGATTCTTAGCACTCGCCGTTAGCTTGCTGGCTGCGCTGAACGCGTTTGCCTCCACGCTGCCGCCTGCCGCCACCGTCCTCGACCGCTACCTCCAGGTCACCGGGGGCCGTGCCGTGTGGCGAAGCACACAGCTGCAGCGCGAAGAGATCGAGGGGCGTTCGCTGGATGGCTCTCGCGTGGTGCTGCGGGCAGCTGTCACCAGAACAAGGAACGGGAACGCCATCACCGAAATGACGGTGCCCGAAGTCGCCAGCGAGGGTGTGTTCCGCGGCGTCGCGTGGAGTTGGACGAAGCTGGCTGGTCCGCGTATCCGCAAAGGTCCTGAGCGGGCAAACGCGATCCGCTCTACCCGCCTTCTGGAAGAAGCGGATTGGCGCGCGCTGTACCCCAAGTCCAGGGTCGACGGCGCCGAGCCCATCAATGGGAAGCTGTCCTGGCGCGTGTCGCTGCTGCCGTCCGACGACGGCAAGATGGAATGGTTCGACCTGGAAACAGGTCTGCTGACGAAGAAGTCCTGGTGGGAAGCGTCGACCTCCGGACCGGTGCTCGTCACCGCGACGGTGGAGAGCTGGCAAACCCGCAACGGACTCAGCCAACCCGCTGTCTACCGGATGACGCGGGCGGACATGGAGTACCGGGTCACCATCCTGAGCGCCGCCTACTCGAAGACGGCACAGGCGGATGCCTTCCGATATCCGGAAGAAGTCGCTGCCTACCTGGCCCAGGACCGTGCGGGACAGGCGCTCCCGAACGCCGAGGAGATCATCGAGCGCCACATCTTCGAATCCGGCGGAGCAGCATCGTATCGGGGGATCAAGACGCAGAGGGTTACGGGCACGCTCGACTACCTGACCCGCGGGATGGTGGCGCGAACGGAAGTCTACTCAGCTTCAGGCGGCCGCTACTACCAGGCGGTGGACGTACCCGGAATGGGCAAGCAGGAAGAGGGCAGCAACGGCAGCGTCATCTGGGAGCGCTCGCCGATTCTCGGTCCGCGCGCAAGGCCGCGGCGAGCACTGGCCGGGCTTGGCGTGACTCTCGATGCGGCTGAGGTCATCGGCTGGCGCTACCTGATCGGCCAGGCCCGTACCGAGACTTTGGAAAAGGTGGATGGCCGGGACTGCTACCGCGTCCGCATCACCGCCAAAAAGGGCGATTCGAGCATTCTTCGCTGGTATGAGAAGTCGACCGGCCTGCTTTACCGCAGCAGCGTCTCCTTCAAGTCCGACATGGGCGACGTGCCGGCGATGCTCACCTATGAAGGCTGGCGGCAGGTCGCGGGCCTTCAATGGCCAGTAAAGATCCGGGTAGCGTCCGCCGGACAGGACATGCTGTTCACGGCTGACGAGGTGGCTCTGAACTCAACCATCGCCAGTTCCATGTTCGACATCCCGGAAGACGTGAAGAAGCTCGCAGAACCCCACGCCGAGCGCACCAGCACGACGCCCGGGGACATGGAGTAGGCTGGAGCAGATGATTTCACGACGGGAACTGCTGGCCACCGCCGGCTCTATGGCATTGCTGCGCGCTGCCGACGCGCCGATGGGCGAATTCATCTTTGACAACGCGCCGTTCCCTGCCTGCCACGCTTCCACCATCGTCGAGCTGGCCAGCGGGGATCTAATGGCGGCCTGGTTCGGGGGCACCGCCGAGAACAGACCCGATGTAGCAATCTGGGGCGCAACGCAGTCGAACGGAAAGTGGTCGCCCTTGATCGAGATGGCCAGAGAGCCGAACACGCCGTGCTGGAATCCGGTCCTCTTCTATACGAAGGACGACCGGCTCTGGTTCTACTACAAGTTCGGAACCTCGCCTTCGCAGTGGTCGGGAGCGCGCCAGTACAGCACGGACAACGGCAAGACATGGTCGCCAGTCGAGCATCTTCCGGCGGGGCTGTACGGGCCGATCCGAGCGAAGCCGCTGGTGATGGATGACGGCACTGTCGTCAGCGGTACGTCGGTCGAGAGTTATCACAGCTGGGCCGTCTGGATCGAACGCAGCACCGACAACGGCAAGACCTTCCGCCGCGTAGGACCGATCACGGTCCCGGGCTTGGATACGATTCACAACAGGTCGTCATCCGGCTTGATTCAGCCCTCGGTGATTTCGATGGGCGGGAAGCACGTCCGGCTCTACGCAAGGTCAACCAGCGACATCGGGCGGATCTGCGTCGCCGATTCGAAAGACGCGGGACAAACGTGGAGTGACGCGCGACCTTTGGATCTGCCCAACCCGAACTCCGGAATCGACGCGGTCGCGTTAAAAGACGGACGCATCCTCGTGATCTATAACCACACGAAAGAAGGGCGATCGCCGCTCAATCTGGCGGTCAGCAAAGACGGCGAGAAGTTCACGATGTTCCGGACGCTGGAAGACGAGCCGAAGGGCGAGTTCTCATACCCGAACGTAATTCAGGCGAGGGACGGAGACCTCCACCTGACGTACACGTGGCAACGCAAGAAGATCCGCCACGTGAAGTTTCCGCTGAAAGACGTACCGCGCTAAGACCAGGAGACGCGGTACTTCACGGTGCCGCACGTGGTGTCCCAGGTGCCGCTCTCCTTCGGTTCCTTGTTGGCTTCGATGAAGTCGTCAGTCACGGCGCCGGGGTAGGCCTCACCGCGGACGTCGAGGGGAACGGGCGCACCGGGCTGAAAGGGTCCGGCAGCGATCTCAATCCAGGGTCCGTCGTCGACCGCAGCTTCCAGTTTCGCGTTGAATGTTCGCATTTCGACGATCTTAACGCACTCGTCGATACAGTTCAGCGGTCGGCAGCATCAGGCTCGGTGGTGTCGGGAGCGGTCTCTTCCTCACCGGAGACGGTTTCCCCTCCCGGGCTGCGATCTTCCTTAGTCCGGAGTTGCTGCTGGTTCTGTTCCTGACTGCGATTGGGAAGCTGGTTGCGACCCAGCGAAGGATCAGGGTTAGCGGTGTTCATGCCGATTAGAGCCATGCCACGACGCGGTGTTTCGAGGGTCGTCTGCTCGAATAGAGGTATGGATGAGTGAGAAGGAAGTCCGGCTGGACCCTGTGCTGGCGTATGACCGGATCGCCAGTGAGTTCCGCGCGATCTCTGAGCGGCGGCGTGCCTACCTTGCGGCGATCGAGCGACTGGTGGTTGCCGAAACTCCGCCGGGCAGCCGGTCGTTGCTGGATGTCGGCGCGGGCGATGGTCTTCGGGCTGTCCGGATTGCGGTCGCAACCGGCATAAAAGATCCTGTTCTGCTGGAGCCCGCCGCCGCAATGCGCAGTCAATGGCCGCCGACGTTCCGGGGCTGGCCGATTCGAGCCGAAGAGCTGACCGGCAAAGCAGAGACGTTCGATGTCCTTCTGTGCCTCTGGAATGTTCTGGGGCATATCTTCCCCCAAGTGGCGCGGGTCTCCGTGTTGCGGGAGTGCGGACGCCTGCTGACTCCGGGCGGACGAATTTTCATCGACGTCAACAACCGGTATAACGCTGCTCAATACGGCGTCATACAGACCCTGTTGCGAGCCTTGCAGGACTACCTGCAGCCCCGGGTGGAGAACGGCGACGTCGTGGTGCGCTGGAAGGTGGACGGCACCGCCTACGCGACGGATGGCCACGTTTTCACCGACGCTGAGTTCCGGCGGCTCAGCGAGGCGGCAGGGCTGGTTATCGAGAAGCGAACGATGGTCAGCTACTCGACCGGCGAGATTTGCCGGTCTACGTTCGCCGGAAATCCGCTGTACACGCTGCGGCGCGCTTGATCAGCAGTTCTTCACCGAGCGGTACTGTCGCGAGGACGTTGACGATGCGCTCGGACGCATGCCCGTCCCCGTAGATATTGATCATACCCGCGAGTGAAGCACGGAAGTCGGGGCTGCTCGCAACAGCTAGCTGCTGCAGGATGGATTCGACGGTTGGGGCAGCGTTCAGGACGTTAAGACCATGCTCGCGACCACGCTGCCGAATTCCGATGTTCACGGCCGGCAGGCTGAACGAGGCGGCCTCCATCACGCCGCTGCTGGAGTTCCCCAGCAGCAGGGCTGACGTCCGCAGGAGGCTCCAGTAAGAGATCGGATTGAGGTTGACGAACAAGTTCGCGTTCGGGTGCGAAGCGATGAATGCGCGAGTGCGGTCAATCAGCGAGCGACTGCCCGCGTCGGCATTCGGGTAGCAGAACAGCAGCGGCTGCGAGAGGGTCGCGAGAGCCGCGAAGACGGCATCTGCTTCGCGAGTGGTGTCGAGGGCCAGCGTCGTGGGGTGATACGCAATCAGCACCGGCGGAACCTTGAGATCCACGCCAAGTTCCCCTTCGAGCTGCTCACGGGTCTTCAGCGTGCTGTGCGTGATGTGGTCCAGAGAAGGCGCCCCCGCGCAGAGGACGCGCCACGGTTCCTCGCCCATCGCGATCACGCGGTCAGCCGCGGTGCGCGTGGAGCTGAAATGCAGATGGCTGAGCTTCGTGAGCGCATTGCGTACGGCATCGTCGATGGCCCCTTCGCTGATTTCTCCGCCTTCGATATGGGCCATCGGGATTCGGAGGGCCAATGCGACCGAAGCGGGTGCCAGCATCTCGAAGCGGTCGGCGATGAGAAGCAGGAGGTCGGGGCGCGTGCGTCCAAGATGATCGGCGAGGCTCAGGGTGGCAAGCCCGATTGTCTTGGCCATGCCGACGTCCGTGTCGGAGCTCAGCAGGCACTCGATGCGGGCATCGAGGGGGAACCCGTCCTTCTCGATCTCGTCGGCAGTGACACCGAATTCCGGGGCCAGGTGCGGACCGAGCGCGATCAGGCTTAGTTCAAGTTCAGGATGATCAGTGATTCGCCGGAGTACCCAGTAGAGGTGGCTGTAGTCAGCCCGCGAGGTGGTGATGACGGCGATTTTTCTCGGCAATGTCTCAGTCTAGCGGCCGGTTGCAGCTTCAGGCGTTCAGAGCCGCGGCATGGGCAGTTACTGCCTTTGTCAGGCCCGTCAGGTTGTACCCGCCTTCGAGCACGGAAATCAGGCGTCCTCCGGCGTGCTTCTCGGCCAGGTCGCGCATGCGGTTGGTCAGTTCGGTGAAGTCTTCGTCGGTCAGGCGGAAGTGACCGAGCGGATCGCCGGCTCTTGAGTCGAATCCCGCCGAGATCAGGACAAGGTCAGGCTTAAAGTTGTCCATCGCGGGTGCCAGCTGCTCGGTGAAAGCCGGGACGATCTGGCCCTTGCCGGCCCCGGCGGGGAAAGGACAGTTCAGCGTTGTTCCTTCGCCCGGACCGTCGCCGCGTTCGTCTGCATCGCCTGTGCCCGGGTACCAGGGCGACTGGTGCGTGCTGAAGAAGAACACGGAAGGGTCGCGGTAGAAGATGTCCTGCGTTCCGTTGCCGTGGTGGACATCCCAGTCGGCGATCAGGACCCGCTCCACCCCGTGCTTCTTCTGGGCGTAGCGCGCCGCAACCGCGATCGTATTAAAGAGGCAGAAGCCCATGCCGCGGGCCGGTCCGGCATGATGGCCGGGGGGGCGGACCACGCAAAAGGCTCGCGTGGTTCGTTTCGCGAAGACCTCATCGACGGCCGTCAGGCACAAGCCAGTGGCTCTGGTCGCCGCTTCGAAGGAATGCCTGTTGATGTCGGTGTCGCCGGTG
Organism: Bryobacterales bacterium; assembly: GCA_025462945.1. Classification (GTDB taxonomy): domain Bacteria; phylum Acidobacteriota; class Terriglobia; order Bryobacterales; family Bryobacteraceae; genus BOG-234. The sequence continues at coordinate 5,724 of JAOAPO010000143.1, read as the reverse complement.
CTCAGGCTGGGGCTTCCGGAGTCCACATCGTGTTTCGCGATCCGGATGTAGGCAGGCGTGTGGCAGAGTGCCAGCTCGTCATCGGTGGCGGCGCGGGGTTTGGGCGTTGTGACCCGATGCGCGGCCAGACCCTGAACGGCGGCATCCCAGCGGGCGATCTGCTCGGGATGGTCGGGGCCTGGGTCGTGCTGCTTCGCGATGGGGTCTGCGAGAAACAGCGCGCTCATGCGGCACGCCCCGCTCGCAGTGCCTCGATTCTGGGCTGACGCGATTTCGGACTGTCGAGGCTCACGCTGCGGAAGTCGTCGAGGTCTTCACGAATGAACTCCTGAGTGACGGCGACCGCATCCTCCAAACCCTGCTCCGGCGGCGCGAAAGACATCCAGACGATGCGCCCCGCGGCCGGATCGAATTGCCAGAAGCCGACGAGACTGCCGCGATCGAGAATGGCATGGTGCGGCATCCCCTGGAGTGAATCGCGCGACGTTTGAAACGTAGTCGTAAAGTCGGCGTCGGCCATCAGGCTGCGCACGTCGCGCCGCAGATGAGCGAGGTTGTCGAGGCTGCTCACGAGGACGTAATGGGGTTCGGTGGGTGGCTGGAAAGCGTCGAACGCGGCCCGGTCCTCCGGCAGCATGCAGTAGCCGTCGACGAGGGGTTCCAGCTTCAGCGGTTCGGTTGCGACCTTCGCGGCTTTCACGCTGAGCCCGGCGAACCACTGGAATTCGGAGACTTTCGCGCCGCCGGTCCACCGGAAGTAGGCGCGGGCAAGTTCGACCATGACCTCGTCATTGGTCAGCGTGAATTCGGCCAGTGGGTTCGGATCCCAGAGCGCGTAGCGATAGCGCTGCTGATCTAAGCGCCCGTTGACAGAGATGCGCCGGATATCGCCGGATATCTGCAGCGCTCCGAGGGCGATCGGCAGCGAGGTTGTGACGCCGAGTTTGGCACCTTCCGGGCCGAAGCTCCGAGCAGCACTGCCCACGGCATTGCGAAGCTCGGCAAGGTCGAGCGGGCCGTCAATCAAGGCTTTTCGAACGGCATCGAACAGGCGAGAGAGTTCGTCGTCGGTGACCCCGAGCTTGCGAGCGGTCTTGAGTTCGGGGTCGGGCGTGAAGGCCGCGGCCTTGAGGGCGAGCGCGAAGTCACGTCGCGGAACAACGTAGGTGCAGCCGCGGGCGCTGGGGAGTTCGTGCACGTCCAGGTCAGCCACGGCGAGGTCAGTCGACTCCCGGCGCAGACCAGCGCGTGAGAAGAGCGTCAGGTAAGGTGCCGAGCCGCCCACCGAGCGCGTCCACCCAGTGGCCTCCAGAACTTCAGCTGCCGAGCGCCCGGCCAGGCTCCCGTCGAGACCCTGGCGATGAGACCACCAGGCACGTAATTTCACTGCATCAACCATAGTTCCTCATTATCGACCTCTGCTATCCTGAGCGGCATGTTACGTGCCGGAGCTTACGCGGCGCTTTCGCTGCTGAGTGTGACGATTTTGATGACTGCTGCCCCGCCATTCAAGTACCCCCCCACGCGCAAATCGGACACCGTCGAGCAGTATCACGGCGTCTCGGTGGCGGACCCTTACCGATGGCTGGAGGATGATAACTCGCCGGAAACGAAGGCGTGGGTGGCTGAGCAGAACAAGGTCACGCAGGCGTATTTCGCTGCGATTCCCTGGCGTGCCGAACTGCGTGCACGGATGACGAAGTTCTACAACTACGCCCGCGTCACGGCTCCCGTCCGGCGCGGCGATACGTACTTCTTTCGGCGCAATGACGGTCTGCAGAACCAGTCCGTCGTATTCGTCCAGAAGGGTCTGGAGGGCGCGCCCGAAGTACTGCTGGATCCGAACAAGCTCTCGGTGGACGGCACGTCCGTCCTGAGCGCCATCGCTTACTCTCGGAACGGCAGGTACTTCGCTTACGGGGTATCGCTGGGCGGGTCGGACTGGCAGGAAGCACATGTGATGGAAGTGGCGACTCGCAAGGTGTTGCCGGACCAGCTCAAGTGGCTGAAAGCCACAGGGCTCTCCTGGGCGGGCGACGGGGTCTTCTATTCTCGATATGCCGCTCCGGCGGCAGGCACCGAGATGTCGGCGAAGAACGAGTTCCAGTCGGTCTGGTTCCACAAACTGGGAACCCCGCAGAGCGACGACACGAAGGTTTTCGAGGACACCTCACACGCGCAGCGCTTCCACAGCGTTTACACGACGGAGGACGAGAAGTTCGCGATTCTGACGACTTCCGATCGGGGCTCCGGCAAGAAGGGCAATTCGCTTTTTTACCGCGATCTGAGCCAGCCGGATGCGGCGTTCAAACCGATAGTGCCCGAGATTTCTGACGACCAATGGAGCGTGATCGACAACACTCCGGACGGGTTCCTGGTAGAGACGAACAGTAAGGCACCGAACGGGCGCGTGGCGCTCTTCAACCGAGCGACTGGCGCGTGGAAGTCGGTGCTGGCCGAGAAGCCAGAGCCGCTGATCGACGCGAATGCGGCCGGGGGCAAGCTGTTCGCGCTGTACTCCAAAGACGTGGCCACGCATGCTTACGTGTATTCGGTGGATGGCAAGCTGGAGACCGAGATCGCGCTGCCTGGTGCCGGGACGGCGAGTGGGTTCGGCGGCCTGCGTGATGACAAGTCGGTCTTCTATTCGTTCACTTCGCTGAACTATCCGCCTTCGATCTTCCGTTACGACATCGCGACGAAGAAGAGCACGCCGTTCTACGTGCCCCGGATTCCCGGCTTCGACGCGGCGAATTATGAGTCCAAAGAGGTCTTCGTCAACAGCAAGGACGGAACGCGCGTGCCCATGTTCATCGTGCATAAGCGCGGCCTGAAGCTGGACGGGCAGAACCCGGCGTGGATCACGGGTTATGGCGGGTTCAACGTCACCGAATCGCCCACTTTCGATCCGCTGCGCCTCGCGCTGCTGGAGCAGGGGTTTGTGTTCGCCTCGGCGAATATGCGCGGCGGCGGCGAGTATGGCGAGAAGTGGCATGACGCTGGAACCAAGTTGAACAAGCAGAACGTGTTCGATGATTTCATCGCCTGCGCCGAGTGGCTGGTCGCGAACAAGTACACGTCACCGGAGCATTTCGCAGCCAACGGGACATCGAATGGCGGGCTGTTGATCGGTGCGGTCATTAATCAGAGGCCAGACCTGTTTCGCGTCGCAATCCCGCAGGCTGGCGTGATGGATATGCTGCGGTACCAGAAGTTCACGATCGGCTGGAACTGGGCGCCGGATTATGGACTGAGCGACAACGCGGACGAGTTCCGCGCGCAGTACGCGTATTCGCCGATCCACAATGTGAAGAAGGGTGTGAAGTATCCGGCGGTCTTGATTACGACGGCCGATCACGACGATCGCGTGGTGCCGGCTCATTCGTTCAAGTACGCGGCTGCAATGCAGGAAGGCGTGAGTCCGGAGCGTCCGGCGCTGATTCGGATCGAGACGAATTCAGGGCACGGGGCCAGCAACGTGTCGAAGGCGATTGAGATCCGCGCTGACGTTTATGCGTTCACGATGTTCAATCTGGGGATTACGCCGAAGCTACCGTGAGAGATTGCCGCAACGAGTAACGTCGGTTTCGGGGAAGTCGTTGCCCTTGTAGACGAGGCACGCATCCTCTGAGACAGCCAATGCGTAAGCGAAACAGTCCCCGAGGTTCAGGCGGGCCTTGTTCGGCTTGCCATATCGTTCCGCGGCCCTCGCGGCAAGCTTCGCGTGATCCGCCGACACCGGTGTCACTTCGATTTCGAGGTGCCTGATCAAGGCTTCAATTTCGGCCACACCGGTAGTACCCTTCAGGACCCGTGCACGCACGAGCGCTTCCCAATAATTCACCGGACTCATCAGCCTGGGTTCAGAAGCCAGAATCTGCGACGCGAGGTCAAGGGCATCCGGTTCATCGAGTAAGATCGCAACGAGAGCTGAGGCATCGACGCACGACTTCACTTCGGGAGTCCGTGCTCATCGTACAGGTCGTCGTCGGTCAGCAGCGGCCCTACATTCGGCAGCGCCGCCACTCGCCGTTGAATCTCCCGAATCCCGGCGAGTTTCCGCGCCATCTCGCCTCTCTTGTTCGCTTGCGCTTCGGCAAGACGGGCGCGCACCGAATCAGCGACTACTTCAGTGATGGATTTGCCGGTCAACTCTGCCAGGAGCCGAATGTCGCGAACAACGTCATCATTCCTGATTTGGATAGGAGTCATCATGATAGCCCAATACTTTCATGATATCGCGATCACTTCCAGTCTGCGGTAAAAATGTTGAACTCGTAGCGGGCTGCGGCTTTCCAGTCGGTGACGAAGACCAGCTTTTTGCCGTCCGGCGAGAACTCCGGGAACGACGTGAAGCCGTCGTAGTTCGTGACCTGCTGCAGACCGCTGCCGTCGATGTTGATCAAGTAGAGCTCGAACTTCCGGCCGTCGCAGTTGTGCTTGTTGGATGAAAAGAGAATCTGCTTGCCGTCGGGCGTGAAGGTGGGTGCGAACGACGCGCAGCCGAAATTCGTAATCTGCTTCGAGTTCCTGCCATCGGCATCGGCGACAAAAAGTTCCATCTTCATGGGACTGGTCAGGTTCTCTTTGATCAGATCAGCGTACTTCTGCTTCGTCTCCGGCGTGGTCGGATGCCCGGCGCGATAGACGATCTTCTTGCCGTCGCGGGAGAAGACCGCGCCGCCGTCATAGCCGTACGTCTTCGTGATTTGCGTCTTCTTCGAGCCGTCGAGGTTCATCGTCCACAGGTCGAGATCGCCGGATTCCAGCGATGTATAGATGATTTTCTTGGTCTTGAAGTTGACGGTGGCCTCGGCGTCGTAGCCATTGGTTGTTGTCATCCGCTTCGGGTTCGTGCCGTCGTCATTCGCGATGAAAAGGTCGTAGCCTGGATAGACGGCCCAGACGTAGCCTTTGCTGCGATCGGCGTCAGGCGGGCAGCCCGGGGCGGCAGCATGGGTGGAGCCGTAGATGATGTGCTTGCCGTCCGGCAGGAAGTAACCGCACGTGGTTCTTCCCTGCCCCGTGGACACCATGTGCTGATTTGAGCCGTCGGCATTCATGATGTAGATCTGGTCGCATTTCGATTGGCCGCGAGTGCTTTGGAAGACGAGCCGCTTGCCGTCCGGAGACCAGTAGGCTTCGGCATTCTCTCCGCCGGAGGTGAGTTGCGCGATGTTCGTCAACTCTGCGCCGAAGAGCAGGGGCGCACACAGGAATGGCAATAATCTTCGCATGGTTATCTCCAATTATTGCGGCTTCGTCGCCATGGCGACGCGGAGGATTTCTCGGACGTCTTCGAGTTCGGGTCCGACCAGCGTCATGCGTGGCGGGCGGACTCGCTCACTGCCCATGCCCACTTCCTGCTGTACCCGTTTGATGAGCTGGACGAACTTGCGCACCACGTCCAGGCGGAGCAGCGGGAGGAACCAGAGATAAAGCTCATAAGCCTTCGCGGTCTCACCTTGCGCAGCATAGTTGAAGAGGTCCACCGACTCGCGGGGGAATGCGTTCACCAGGCCAGCGATCCAGCCCTCGGCACCGGCCGCGACGGCTTCCACAATGAGGTCGTCCTCGCCGCAAAGGATCCGCAGCCGGTTACCCAGCAAGCGACGCAGTTCCGCGATGCGGCGAACGTCGGCGCTGGATTCTTTGATCGCGTGCAGGGTGGGGTTCGCGTCCATCAGTTCCACCACCTGGTGCGGCAGAAAGTCGACGGTATAG
>JAOAPO010000132.1 GCA_025462945.1 Bryobacterales bacterium | reverse complement strand
GGGAATCATTGGTATTCGGCTGCTGGAGCCGAAACGCTCCGCAAGGCGGCGCAGGAACCATGGACGTTCGAGGCAAATTCCTCATTCCCCGGCGTTTCAATGCGGACATTGGGGAAGGAGAACGGCGATACCGGAGAATGAGCGGATCACTTCTGCCTCACGGGTATCCCATGATCGGTGCCTTATCCGCTTCCGAAGCCGAACTCGCCATCGTCAAGCCCGCGCGGAATGAGGGCGTTGATTTCACGCCCGAGGCCATTGCCGCGATTGTTTCGGCGACACCAGGATATCCATACTTTCTACAGGAATAGGGAAAGCACGCGTGGGATGTTGCCGAGCAGAGTCCGATCACCTTAGTTGATGTAGCGGGCGCCTCGGTAGAAACAACGGCCGCGCTGGACGAAAGCTTCTTTCGCGTTCGCTTTGATCGGCTCACGCCTGCTGAGAAGAGATATCTCCGTGCAATGGCAGGACTTGGGCCCGGTCCGCACCGCTCAGAAGATATCGCTCAAACGCTCACCAAAGCTGTCAACTCGTTGGGCCCGGTTCGCCAGGGCTTGATCACCAAAGGAATGATATTGAGTCCGAGCCACGGAGACACAGCGTTCACTGTACCGCTCTTCGACGAGTTCATGAAGCGAATCATGCCGGGATCGGAATGGAAACGTGATTGACCCGCTAAGCTGACAGTACTTCATTCACAACTCGGCCTTTGACATCCGTCAACCTGAAATGCCGTCCCGAGAACTTAAACGTCAGCTTCGTATGGTCAAGCCCAAGCGTGCGCAGAATAGTTGCGTGCAGGTCATGGACATCCACCGGATCGCGCGTGATGTTATAAGAAAATTCATCCGTCTCGCCGTGAATTAGCCCCCGCTTCACGCCGCCACCCGTCATCCAGATTGTGAAACAGCGCGGATGGTGGTCGCGGCCGTAATCGTCCGCGGTCAGCTTACCCTGCGAGTAAACGGTGCGTCCGAATTCCCCGCCCCAAACCACCAGCGTGTCGTCCAGCAATCCCCTCTGTTTCAAGTCCTGCACCAATGCCGCGGAAGCCTGATCCGTATCCCGCGCCTGACCTCGGATCTGTTTCGGGAGATTCGTGTGCTGGTCCCAACCGCGATGGAATAACTGGATGAAACGCACGCCACGTTCCGCCAGTCGACGCGCCAGCAGGCAGTTCGCAGCGAAGGTCCCGGGACGCCGCGATTCCGGCCCGTACAGGTCGAACGTGCTGGGAGGCTCCTTCGACAGATCCGTCAACTCGGGAACCGAACTCTGCATCCGGAACGCCATCTCATACTGCGACGTCCGCGCGGCAATCTCAGGGTCGTTGTACTCGTTCTGATTGATGGCATTCAGCGCGCCGAGATCGTCCAGGTAGCGCCGTCTGGTGGCCCCATCGATGCCCGGCGGATTGGACAAAAAGAGCACAGGATCGGTCGCCGCGCGGAACTTCACGCCCTGGTAGCGACTGGGCAGGAACCCGCTGCCCCACAACCGGTCATAGAGCGGCTGATCGCTGAGATTGCCTGACCCCTGCGAGATCATGACCACGAATGCGGGCAGTTCCTTGTTCTCACTGCCCAGACCATAAGCCAGCCATGAGCCGATGCTGGGCCGACCCGCGAGTTGAAAGCCGGTCTGGCAGAAGGTAATGGCCGGATCATGATTGATCTGCTCCGTATTCATCGACCGGATGAAACAGAGGTCATCGACGACGCGCGAAGTGTGCGGCATCAGGTCGCTCACCCACGCGCCCGACTTCCCATATTGCGCAAACTGAAACAGGCTCGGCGCCACGGGGAAGCTGGTCTGGGTGGCAGTCATGCCGGTCAGCCGCTGTCCCTGGCGAATCGAATCCGGCAGGTCTTTCGCCCGCATCTTCTCAAGTGCAGGCTTGTAGTCGAACAGATCGATTTGGCTCGGCGCTCCGGACTGAAAGAGGTAGATCACCCTCTTCGCTGAGGGTTTGAAATCCGGAACTGCCGCCGCACCTTCATCCGCTCGGAGCAGCGTGTGAAGGGCAGCTGTGCCGGCGGCAGACTTCAGCATTTCACGTCGTGAGATCATTGCCGGGTCACCGCCTCGTCCAGATTCAGCATCAAACTCGCCACCGTGGTGTAAGCAGCCAGTTCGGGAACATCGAGCTGTGCGTTGCGGACGCTCTCGCCCTGCGCCACCAGCCTCGCAGCCGCCGCCGCGTCGGTTTGGAAGCGTTCCAGATTGTAGCGGAAGGCATTCGCGAATAGCGCGGCCTCGGCACCATTAAGGCCGCGAGACATCACCAGCCGGAAGCCGAACGCCACACGCTGGGCGGCGGAAGCGCCGCCCTCCGTCATCATGCGTTCCGCGATCCTACGCGACGCTTCCACGAACGTGACATCATTCATCAGGTCCAGCGCCTGCAACGGAGTATTGGTGCGATTTTCGCGTACCATGCAGGCCTCGCGCCCGGCTGCGTCGAAGTTCGCCATCATTGGCGGCGGAGCCGCGCGTTTCCAGAACGTATACAGGCTGCGGCGATACAGGTTCTCGCCCGAATCCTGCTTGTAGTCTTCCCCACCGGAGAGTTCTTTCCACAATCCAGCTGGCTGATACGGCTTCACGGAAGGTCCGCCAAGCCTCTCCGCCAGCAGCCCGGACGCCAGCAAGGCCTGATCGCGCACCATCTCCGCCGGCAGCCGGAACCGCGCCGCATGCGAAAGCAGCCGATTTTCCGGATCGCGTTCCGCAGCCTCAGCGCTCGCTTTCGAAGCCTGCCGATACGTTGCGGACATCACGATGGTTTTCTGAAGGGCTTTCACGTCCCAACCGCTGCGCACGAACTCGCCCGCCAGCCAGTCCAGCAGTTCGGGATGCGAAGGCCATTCACCCTGCGACCCGAAGTCTTCGGCGGTTTTCACGATCCCGGTCCCGAAATACATCTGCCAAAAACGATTCACGGCCACGCGCGCAGTTAGCGGGTTGGCAGGGTCAACCAGCCACCTGGCGAACGTGAGCCGGTTACGTTCCGCGCCTGCGGGCAAGGGCGGCAGCGCGGCAGGCACATTGCGATTGACCTTCGCGCCTGGCCTTTCATAGGAACCCCGTTGCAGGATGAACGCATCGCGCGGCGCGGCAAGTTCTTCCATGACCATGACGGTGGGAAGGGCTGCGGCAAAACGCTCTCGCTCTTCGGACACATCGAGCGACCGCTTCCACGCTGACTGCACGTGCTCCGGTGCGAACTGATCCAGCCACGCGCGGCGCAACTTGTTCTGCTGTGCAACGGACCGTGTCGCCTGCGGGATCGCGGAGATAGCGTCCAGCGATTCCGTTACTGCCAGCGCGCCGATCTCTTCCGCCGGCAGGGACACACCATAGATGCGGACGCCATCAACTTTGCCGATGAACCGGGTACCGAGGCCCGCCGCGATGCGCAGAGGTTCCTTCGAACGGAAGTCCTGATTCATGTAGTCGACGTGGACCTTCAGCGCCTGATCGGCCCCATTCACGTAGATATGAACGCCCGACGCGTAGCGAGACCCGTCGTAGGTGACAGCGATGTGTGTCCATTGATTCAGCGGAATGGCATCACGCGTCTCCACACGGACGGCGTCATCCAGCCAGCGGAGCACGAAGTTAGCCTGAACCTTGCTCCCCGCCAGAACCACGCTGTAGCCGGCGCCCTCCGGTTCATCTTTCGCTCGGGTCACGATCGCCCCGTCGGGCCCGGCAGGATTCACCCTCGCCGCAATGGTGAACTTATCCAGAAAGCCGAAGCTCGCAACATCGCCGGGCGCACTCTCCTGCGTCCATGCACCCACCAGAGCCCGCGAACTGAACCACTGGGTCCCTGGAGGCACCTCCTTCTCCCACGCCCGCAAACCCGCATCCGCGTCTGGCCGCAGCGCGTCGAACCGTGCCTTCGCAGCGGTGACCCGCGCCTCAAGCGCCTGCAACTCACGCTGCTGGGAAGGAGTTGGGGCGGCAATCAGCGGGGGCGAGTTCCCGTACTTGTGTGCGTTGCCTCGTTCCGGCAAATTGTTGAAGAAGGCGTATAACTGGTAGTACTCTTTCTGTGCGATCGGATCGTACTTATGGTCGTGGCAACGGGCGCACCCCGCCGTCAGACCCAGGAACACGGTTGATGTCGTATCTACCCGGTCCACCACGTATTCCACCGCATACTCTTCGGGAACAATTCCGCCCTCTCCGTTCCCCCGGTGGTTCCTGTTGAAGCCCGTTGCGATCTTCTGATCCAGCGTCGGGTTGGGCAGCAGATCGCCGGCCAGCTGCTCGACTGTGAATCGGTCGTACGGCATGTTGCTGTTGAACGCTCCGATCACCCAATCGCGCCATCGCCACATGTACCGCTCGGCGTCCGTTTGGTAGCCGTTGGTATCGGCATAGCGCGCCGCATCCAGCCACCGAATCGCCATCCGTTCCCCGAAGCGGGGCGACGCAAGCAGCCGGTCCACCACCGCCTCATAGGGGTTCGGCGAGCCGTCCTTCACGAACGCGTCCACTTCAGCCGGGGTGGGCGGTATGCCCGTCAAATCGAATGACACGCGGCGCAGGAGTGTTTCCTTCGATGCCTCGGGGGCATGGCTAAGGCGGTCCTTTTCCAGCCGCGCAAGAATGAATGAATCGATCGGGGTCCGGACCCAAGCTACTTCCCGCACGGGCGGGGCCGAGACCGGTTTCACCGGTATGAAGGACCAGTGCTTCTCCCACCCGGCACCCTGGGCAATCCAGCGGCGCAGCAGGTCAACTTCTTTCTCATTCAGCGCCGGGCCAGCCGATGCCGGAGGCATCCTCATGGACGAGTTCGAAGGTGCTGTGATGCGCCGAATCAGCTCGCTGTTCGCCGGTTCGCCGGGCACGATCGCGAAATTGTTCCCGAGCTTCTGCTTCGCACCTTCTTCAGTATCGAATCGCAGCGGCGAGCGCCGGGTTGACTGGGCGGGTCCGTGGCAGGTGTAGCACCGATCGGAAAAGATCGGCCGGATCTCACGGTTGAAGTCAACCGTCTGCGCAGCAGCGACCGTTGCCACCAGAAACCCGAAGCTCGCAGCGCGCGCCATCCCGGTTACCCACAATATCACCGCGTGAGATCGGCATCCACCCGCTCCAGCGGTGCGAGGGCCGGGTCAACTGAGACTCCAGCGACCTTGGCGAGGATCGAGTGCAGCTGCCGGACACCCTCCGTCAGCGCGGCGGGGCACGGCTGAAGAATGTACGTCGACTTGATTTCATACACATGCCCATTGCGGATGGCGGCGATATCGGCCACCCAGGACGGCTGCGGATGAACGTTTTGGCCACCTTCATCCCGCACCACCAGGCAACGATCACCTCTGGGTTCCGGCCAATCACCGCCGCTGGATCCACAATTCGATTCGTCGCCGATTGCTGAAAGCGCAACTCTGGAAACACCGGCTCGCCGCCTGCAATCCCGATCAGTTCTTCCACCCATCGAATGCCGCTGATGAGCGGACTCTTCCACTCTTCAAACAGCACGCGCGGCCGCTTCGGGAATCTCGCGGCCGAAAGTCGGATCGCCTCCAGCCCGGTGCCTAACTCAGCCACCAGAGCCTCGCCTTTTTCCGCTACCCCCACAATGCGCGCCAGAACGAGGATCATGTCGAGGATCTCGGCGGTGCTGCGCTAATTGAAGGCGAAGACGGTGACGCCCCGAAGCATCAGTTCCCGAACGATGTCTGCCTGAAGATCGGAAAACGCCAGCACAAGGTCAGGCTCGACCGCCATGATCCTGTCGAACCTAGCGGTGATAACGCAGAGATCTTCGGCTTCCTGCCAGTCTCCGGAGGCGTCTGGCCCGCAACTCCCGTGCCATGGCTCGGCACAGGAATGGGCACAATGGCACCTTAACGGATCAAAACCTCTCTTTGGCGGTGTCACGATGAAAAACTCTCGAAAGCAATGCAAACAACGGCCTTGGAATGCTTTGTCCAGCACCCGTGAGAGGACAGCATCAAGAAAGTGCGATGCTCTCTATTCATGCGGAAGTCACTAAGCTATTGAAAATACGGTATTTGGTGAGCCGGGCGGGGCTCGACCCCGCGACCACCGCATTAAAAGACCGGAATGGCCGTGTCTCTGGAGTGCGGTCTCGTTACTTTTCAAGCCGTTAGCACCACAAAGGTAGCCGTGAATTGCTTCGGCGTGCGCTGTTTTGGGCACAGACTTGGGCATAACCCAGTTAGGCTCCCCATTAAGACGATCCGCGCCGTTTCGGGCCACAACCCAACTTGCGATCCCGCTGTGTTGGTATCGGCCGCAGAGTTCTCAATAGACGGTAAGCGGACCCTTCGGGCTGAATGCGGCCACATTTCATGAACGCGCGTTATACGGCCAAGCGGATAGTGGACGGAAGACGCGTCGCTCTGACGCAAGACCGTGGTTGACAGCGGACGCGGCTAGTGCTGCGGTCCGTGCCTGTACAATCGTCTTTCACCCCTTTCCTGCCTATGGACAGCGTCATCGCCGAATACCAGAAGTGGAAACAGCAGGGCCACGCCCTGCGTGCGCAGGCTAAAGAGGCCATGGAAACGCGCTTCCGCGACCTGCTCACCGAAGCCGCGCAGATCGCGCAGGACTACCATCAGGACTTCGGCGCCGCCCTCAAGCCCCCCGCCTCCATCACCGCCTTCCGCTTCAAAGCCGCCGCTGCGAAGGGCAAAAAGAGCACATCGAAATCCGCCGCTTCGGCCGTCGTGGCGCCCTCCAAACCCAGCCCGCAGTCGCCGCTCGAAAAGAAACTCGCTCAGGCCCGCGCCAAACTCGACGCCGCCAAAGCCGCTGGCAAGCCCTCGCGCAACATCGAAGACAAGGTCTACGAAATTGAGGACGAAATCCGCCTTGCCGCCAAGGCCTGAGGGCTCCGAAGGAACTGTTATTGCTGACGGCAAGGCGAAACAGCAGAAGGAGGCCCGTCAAAGGCGGTCCTTCGTTTTCAGCCGAATGCAGCTGGCATTGATATCGGAGCGCGAGCATCGGCACGGCTGTTTTTTTATTCTCCAAGCGCGTCATTTTCGCCCGGTCCTGATTAGCCCGGCGAATCAATTTCTTTAAGGCGGATGGCACGATTCCGCCAAGGTGGTGGCGTGTTCGTACACAATCCACTTGGTCGCGTAGTTGGCATCTCGCCAAAACCACGGATGAATAAATCCCGCTATTCTGCTGGTTCAGCGGAGACAGCCTACATTGAGCGTGGTGTTTCCTTATTGATTCGCGTACCGTTTGGCCGCCGCGAGGTCTCTCCGCAGTTCCTCGGCCGTACGCCGCGGACCGTACCCCGGGGTATCGCGCTGGATGCGCCACCCTTCTTTGAGGGGGCCTGCGTCCACCGTATCGAAACCGAATTGATCGAGGAGATGGGTAACTGTAGCCTTGGCGCCCTGATCATCACCCGCAATCACCAGCGCACGACGATTCTTCGTCCCTGCCGGTTGCCCGTGCGTGGTGAGTTCGGCGGCGTAGATGTGGTTGAAGGCCTTCACGACCTTTGAGGCCGGCAAGTGTTTCTGGAGGAGTTCGGAAGTCGTGGTCGACTCATTATCGAGCTCAGGAATGCGGCCGTCACGTTCAGGGTAGTAGTTGTTCGTGTCAATCACGACCTTGCCCGCAAGCGGCTCGACGGGTACTGTCCTGTAGTTCTTTAGAGGGATCGTTACCACAACCATGTCTCCGGATCGCGCAGCATCGAGAACCGTTGCTGCGCGAGCCTTAGGCCCGAGCTCAGCGACCAACTCCGAGAGAGTTTCCGGCCCGCGAGAATTACTGATCACGACACTATAGCCATTTTCGAGGGCGAGCCGCGCGATTTGGCTTCCGATATGTCCCGCGCCGACGAGACCGATTGTTGCCATAATAGCTGCATCTTCTCACAAACAGACGGTAGCGGCAAAGGACGCTCGCTACCGCTCCACCAGGACGGTTCTTCGGCTAATCGGAGATGGGAACGGGATACGGCGTTCTCGTAAGGTGGCGGGAAGTGGGACCGCAGTCCTAATCGTCGCGTTGGCTGTGGCGTTATCAGATGCTGATGGATAGGCTACTGGCTTGACAACCAGCAATCTTAGAGATTGCTGTGAGCTATCAATTTTCTCGAGCCACTCCAGCAACAGTTCGTATTGCCTAATGCGGGCCGGAGATTCACGAATGCTCTGCTCTTCTGCCGCGACCATCTCGTGTAGCTCCAGCGTGTCCTCTGGCTCTTCATTCACCCAAAACTCATTGTTGCTCCAGCGGGCGAGCCGGTCACTGCTTTGTTCCCAGTGCCGTTTCTTCTGACCCAGGCGCGAGGTGGTATCGTTTACGATCTTCTCAAAGACTTCAGCCTCGACATGCTCAAGGAATGTCCGCAAGGGCTCGATCCGGTCCACACCGATCTCCGACAGGTCTCCGAACTGCTTAAGGTTGAAAATCTTACCGTCAAAAGGAACCTGATATGAAAAGTCGCCGTTCTGACGAACGATTTTGAATACATCGCCGTTCCTAGCTGCGGAAACGGCCACGATGGTGGGTCGCTGCTTTCCGTATACGCTGGGCGTGAGTGCACCGCCGAGCCAGCGATCGTTTTCCCACCTCAGCCTGAATCGTCGGGAAGTGATTCCTGACATGAGGGAAATACGACGTCCGGACGCGATAAAGGAACTCGGTCGTTTCAACCGGTAACGATGGGCTGACTTCGGTCCCGTGGCCGATCTCGGTCGGAAGAGAATTGGCTGGTGTGGGACCGGCGTCGAGTGTAGTCAGACTCGAGTCGTTCAAAGTTGTAAGGAGTTTCTCTTCCATCGTTCATTACCTGAACTCTTGATAAATACAGGCTCCGCCGTCAGCATGATAATGACTAGTAATCGGGTGTGACGTACCCGCTTCTTAGCCGCTCGCCGGCAGGCGGATGAGGCTTTCGTCCCAATCGGATGTCGTACAGGGTTGACTCACCTGACTTCGGCTCTGCAAGCGAGGTGCCCGGCGAACTCGCCGAATCTATATTTGCGAGTCTCTCGATCACTCGCGTCGCCACGGCCTCGACGAGCGGGGACCCTTGGAATATGGTGAGCGAACGCGCGGCGAGAGGCTGCAGCCTAATCGCTTCCGTGAGAATATCCAGAAGCGCGTCAACACCTTCGTCGCGGGATCTTAGCTGCTCAATCTTTGAGACGGCATAGAGAACAGTCGTGTGGTGCCGTCGATTGTAGAATCTCCCGATCGCCGAAAGACTCCATCCCGCGACGCGCTTTGCCAGATACATCGAGATGTGTCGACTGAAGCTAGGGCCCTGCGCGCTTCCTGATACGCGGCCCGGTCCCAGATGAGAAGACACGACGGCCTCAATGTGCGCCAGTGAGATCTGCCATATGGGACTGTAGTTACCAGGCATGCCGGGCCTCCTCAGGCAGCACGGCTCGTGCTCGGTCCACGGTCAAACCGGTCCCGTCCCGGTCGATCGACGCCGGGCACTCCGGCCACATGGCCCGGATCACCTTGAGCCAGCCGTCCAGTTTCTCGCGGAACTTGCGGGGGCGGGCATACTCGGCGCTGCCGAGTTGGCTGACGAGGCCGAACTCCCCGAACAGAGGGACTCGCTCTCTTCCTTTGGCCGTGAAGCACCGGTACGACAACCAGGTGAACAGATCGAGCGCTGCCGGCGAGGAAGACAGCGCCTTCGCCGCTTCGAGGTCTGTCGGGATCGGGTGATTCTGAACCTCCCGGTAGAACTCATCGCTGAGGAGGATCATGTTCTGGCAGGCTCGCGCGAGTACCAGATTCGAGCCTCGGTCATGAAATTGAACCGCGCGCGGTGGACGACTGTCGCCCGCTCCCGTTGTGAATCGGTTCCGAAGAAAATCGTCGCCCCAAAAATTCGCTGGAATGAGGCCACCAGGCGTCGGTACTGGGACCCTCCCTGCTGCATTCCGAACGTATCGAGCATTACGGCGGCGCTGTCGAACGTGATCTGGGGTGACTTCTGCCGGACCGCCTGAGTGGCGAGGAAGATTGGCACCAACCGGTCCTGTCCCCAGGGAAGACCATAGCTCGGGTGTCCGGTGACTTGCAGAACGAAGTGACCATTTCGGCGCTCATGCAGGAGAACACCTTTCGAGGGGCGACGCACCGGCAGCCCGCACAGGACGAACGGGCGGGAGGAGAACCCCAGATTCTGGCGTGCCGCATCGCGCTTCATTCGCACACACTCGATGGATTCCACCTTCCGCAGCCGACGTTTGGAAACGAGAAGCTCAGGGAACGACTCCTCCACGAGAGGACCAATGCCTTGAAGATCGTTCCTTACAGGGAATTGAGTAGCGCGGAAGGAGTCGCCGGACCTCATCATCGGCTTACCTCCGACTGTGCCGCGAGCTTGAGTTCATTGAACCTTGCGGTCACACGGGGGTCACACCGCCGCCTTTTATACGGGTCTGAACCGGACTCGAGCTGAACGAGCTGTACTGAAACGAAAGAGGTTAGACTAGGCTGGCACCAACTGAACCGAACGCTAACCCATTCGATTCCCGTTAGCGCTACCACCCCGCCTTTTAAAATCAATAAGTTACAGGCCAAGAATCCCGCAATGAAAAGCACGAAACCTGCAGATTCAATAACTTACAGATATCGAAATGTGTGACCGCAGCCTAGTCTCTCAAGCGCACCGAGCGCTCAGTCCTCCAAACGAGCCGAGCGGAGTGCTGAAACAAAAGACCTTATCGCCTGACCGGGAAGATTAATCCGATCAGGTCTGAACTGAACCGAAATCAACCGGGTGCTTTTCCCGTTAATGGCTTCCTCTGAGGCGCTCCCGATTCGTGCTTCGACCGAGCGAGTACTACCGAGATCCGCTCGCCGCCGTGGCGGGATTTCCGGCATCCTGCACTCGAGACGCTTCACCGATTGATAGAATGGCGGAGAAGTAATTGGCGGCTCGTTGCGGTCAGCCGCAACCTTTGCCTGCGACCGTGCCAAGTCTCTGCTTCCTGGGCGTTTGCCGCCGAAAAACACCTCACCAAGAAGACAGGCTTCCGGCGAGGTTGAAAGGCCGATCAGCGTTCCCGTACTCCATCGAATACGGCGACGATCTAGAGGTTCAGCGTCGTACTAACCATCGGCGAAAGGAGTTGCAATCGGTCGCCGAAGCCCACAGTTGCGAAGGCACGTGCAAGGTCGTGCTGTGACTGCATGTAGTGGCTCCACCCGAGATTGTGAACTGCAACGATCGTGGCATTTCGGAAACCGCCGCGGCTTCGATTGCATCGTTCGAACTCATGGTGACATTGAACGGCCCGCGCGGTTGTGCCGACCCCGTAAATAGGATTGCGAGGCCAACGTCGAATTTACGAGACACTTCGGCGATTTCGGAGTACCAGACCGTGTCGCCGGAAACATAAATAGCCTTCGACCCTGGAACCGAAAGAACGAACCCAGTTACGAGTCCAGCCATTTGCTCGATGCGACAGGACCGTGACGCGCCGGGGTGCTTGTGATCGTGACCTTTCGCTGGTCCATCATCTGGAGGCTGGTGCTGGACCAGGGCTCGAGTCCTAAGGTGTTTCCACCAAGTCGTCCTGCGGCACCTGGGGTCGACACACAAGTTCGGCCTTCGGAAGGAACGCGCGCCCGGCCCGGTCCAGATTGTCGTAGGCTCGTCATGACTCAGCAGAACGGCATGGATGGGCAGAAGTGACTCCGGGTGCAAAGGTGGAGGGTTCAACTTCCTGAGCACTTCAGTCCCGAGGGTATGCTCCTGGGGTTCGTCGAAGGTTGGGTCGGTAAGGAAGCGAAGCCCTCCGATCTCAATCAGCAGGGTAGGTCCGTCGATCAACGTAAGCCTAACTGTTTCTGTTGCCATAAATGCGCCTCCTTTGCGCAAGCGCGCACTTAGATCTGCGCCAGCCCGCCGTCGACCGATGGTTCAACTCGGTTGACGTAGCTGCTGCCGTCGAGGCCGGAACAAGACGGCCTTGGCAAATTTCACCGGTGGTGCCGGGCCTGCCCGGCGGATGTTCGGAGTCGAAGCCCGGACGAACTGGTCTACCTGATCTTCTGTCATTCCGCGCGAGACCCTTACATCGGGCCCTGATAATGACACCCGGCTTTCGGCCTTGACACGAGTGTCGATTCGGCCTTTCTGAGCTTTCACGGCGGGGTAGAGCGTCTCGATATCCGAAATGCTGGAGGCATCCGCCTGAATGACGGTTAGCCGGCGATCGGTCTGTTTCACGGTTCTGTGCAGCTCGCTTTGGCGACATGCCGTGGATGAAGACCTACGAGCCCTCACGAAGCGCTCAGCGGTCCCAAGTCCATGCCGCCGGTCCGCACCGAAATTCGTTGCAGCGGTGCCACTTGCTGGCGCAGGCACCCTCAGAGTTCGAAGTCACGTCGATCAAGCTTTGGCGGCGGAATTACTCTCGTGGGCTCGCCGTCCAGGGTGGCGGCCTACAGGCGACGACGACGCTCAAGGGGCTGATGACCTGGGCGTTCGACATTCGGAGCGAAGATGCTGCCGGCGTGGGCAGAGTCCGAAGAGTTCGAGATTCGAGCGAAGGCGGCGCGACCCGTCAAGCTTGCCGAGATGAAGCTGCTTGGACCGGCAATGCTCGCGGACAGGTTCGGTCTCCGGTCTCATCGCGAAACGAAGATGGTGCCGGGATACGTTCTCCTGCGTGATCCGAGGAAACCGCTGAAGCTACCCGCGGCCGAGGAGGCAACGCCGCAGGATTGAATCGGCAGTTTTCAGGTTGGCCAGCACGAGGTTACGGCGCGCGGCGTGTCAATGGGTGGCCTGACACAGTATCTTGCGAGCCTCGTCCTTCACGCCCCCATTGAGGACCGAACTGCGCTGAACGGGAGCTACAGCTTCAAGCTGCAATTCGATGACCCGGCAGAGGGAAATTCTCGGCGGACTCCGGGTTCGGTTCGGTGTTTTCGGCCGTAGAGAGTGTCGGACTGAAGTTGCAGCGCGGGAGGGCGGCGGTGATGCTGCTTCGTGTCGATGAAGTGCGAAGGCCCGAGCTTGATGGAAAGGCACCGTAATGCTCGGCCACTTGGAGGCGTCTATGCTCAGGCCGTCTCCCCGCAACTGGAGTAGAATAGTGCAACGGCAAAGCCGATGCCTCTCTCCGCTGGGACTTGCCTGGGACCATATGAGGTCCTCGCGCCAATAGGTGCGGGTGGCATGGGCGAGGTCTATAAAGCCCGCGATGCGCGATTGAACCGCACTGTCGCGGTCAAAGTACTGCCGGAAGCGCTCACGGGCGACGATGAACGCCGAAAGCGCCTGCTGCGCGAGGCGCGTACGGCGTCGGCCCTGAACCACTCCAATATCGTCACAATCTACGACATCGTTTCCGAAGATGGCCGCGATTCCATCGTGATGGAGTACGTGGAAGGTCGAACGATGGAGGAGGCCATCGGGCGGAAGGGGCTGCCGCTCGCGGAAGTTTTGCAGTACGGAATCCAGATTTCGAATGCGATGGCGGCCGCTCATGCCGCGGGTATCATCCACCGCGACCTGAAACCGGGCAACATCATGGTGACAAAAAGCGGCGTAAAGGTGTTGGATTTCGGACTCGCCAAGTTCGCCCGCACGGCGATGACGATGCTGGAGCCAACCGAGACGCTCACGGCTGAACAAGCGATCGTGGGCACACTCGCCTACATGGCGCCCGAGCAGTTGGCGGGCAAGCCGTGCGATGAACGGACCGACATCTTCGCTCTGGGTCTGGTGCTGTACCAGATGGCAGGGGGAAGGCGGGCATTCGGCGGCAACAGCCGCGCGGAGCTGATCGCGGACATCATGCGTTGCGAGCCGCCAGCACTCGAAAACGTGCCGGCGCAATTCGCCCATGTCGTCGCGGGCTGCCTGGCCAAAGATCCTGAGGACCGGCGGCAGAGCGCCCACGATCTGGCGGTCGAACTGCGATGGATCCAGCAGGCCCAGGCGGCGCTACCCTTAACCACGGCACCGCAAAACACGGCTCCGGGGGGGTGGAGAAGGCACGAGCGGGCAGGCTGGCTGGTCGCGGTTATCGGCTTGATCCTTGCGCTCGGGCTGAGCAGGTTTTCCCCAACGCGAGAACATCCCGACTCCCCATCGGTCGAGTTCACCGTCCCGCTGCCCGAAGATTCCACATCCTTTCTCAGAGAATCATTCTCTGTCTCACCCCGTGGAACCGAGCTTGCCTGGCTGGCCCTCGGGCGAGACGGGAAAGTACATCTATGGGTGCGGCCAATGGGCTCCTCCGTCGCTCGTCTGCTGCCTGACAGCGCTGGCACAACTCAGTTCTTTTGGTCCGGGGATAACCGCCACCTTGCGTTTTTTTCACGAGGCAAACTTCACAAGATCGATAGTCAGGGCGGACCCGCGTCAGACCTGTGCGACGTCCCTGACAGTATGGCGGTGGGAGCGTGGGGCCCTGATGGCAACATACTCTTCGCATCGATGTCGAGTGACGCCTGGTACCGCGTCTCCGACCAGGGCGGCGCTGCCGAGCGGATGGAGGCATTCCCAAAAAGGGCGGTCGGGGGGCCTCACTTCCTGCCGGGTAGCCGCCGTTTTCTGATTCAAGTCACAACCGATAAAGGACCCGCAATTTTTCTGGGGTCGCTGGGCCGGAGCGAGGGGAAGCTTTTGATGCAAGGCAGAGGCGGATTTTACAGCCGCGCTGCCGGGGCCTCCGCCAATTACATTTTGTTCGAGCGCAACGGGCTGGTGATGGGGCAACAGTTTGACGCCGATCGTGAGCAGCTTACAGGGGAACCGTTCGCCCTGACGGCGAAGCAGGTCAGTGCCTTTTCCGCCTCGGAAAATGGCACGCTGGCGTACAGGGCCGATACGTCCGGAGCGCAAAGCACACTGATCTGGATGGACCGAAAGGGACAGCGGATCGGAACGCTCCCGGAAAGGGGTGACTACCGGCAGATGTCGCTTTCGCCGGACGAAGCGATGCTGGCGATATCCAGGATGGATTACAATTCCAGTCTCTGGCGGGTAGAGCTGGCTCGCGGCACAAGTACGAGGCTGACGTCCGATCCGGCGAATCACTGGTACCCGGTTTGGTCGCCCGACGGGCAGAAGATCGCGTACTCCCTGTGGGATGCCGCAAAGCCCAACCTGTATACACACGAGGCAACCGGGGGTGGAACAGACAGGCCGATGCTGCAAGCTACGGGCTTGACCCATGCTTCGTCCTGGTCCCCCGACGGACGGTTTCTGGCGTATACGATGGAGAACCTCAAGACAAAGGACGACGTTTGGATTCTTCCCGTTCATGGCGAGGGACAACCGTTCGCATTGCTGAGAACTGAATTTAACGAACTGCAGGCGGCATTCTCGCCTGACGGACACTGGATCGCGTACACCTCGGATGAATCGGGAAGGCAGGAGGTCTACGTTCGGAAATTCGAAGGAGGACCTGCGTTTGCCGGGGGGCGGCTAATATCGATCGGAGGGGGCTCGCTTCCGAAGTGGCGGCGCGATGGGAAAGAACTCTTTTACCTCTCACCGGAGCGGAAGCTTATGGCAGTGGATATCGACACATCGTCAGTTCTGACGGCCGGCCTGCCTCAGCCTCTTTTCCAGACGAAGGTTCATATGGCTGACTATCTGGTGAGTTATGCCGTGGCCGCCAATGGCCAACAATTTCTACTTAATACTCCCGCGGAAGAGATGGAATCAAGTCCTATCACGGTGATTGTGAATTGGAAGCCGGGCGACAAACGGTAGCCATTCGGTTGTTCTGCTCGCCAGTTGAGCTGAAACATTGCAGAGACGCTGGCCGTGGCTGGAATTGGCGGGGATGGTGAATTTGGCGTGAGGCATATACAAGGTGAGCCCTCCGGCTACGCCCAAGCAAGGTCTTTCAGGGCCAGACGGGCGTTCCAAATTGTGGTCAGGTGCGCGGTGCCTAGAATGAGGCGATAAAGAGTGTGGCGGCCACGTCGGTTGACGAGTACATGGCGGCTCAGCCGGAGGCGCTGCGCCTGAAGCTGGCGAAGGTGCGGCGACGATCCGGACGGCGGTGCCGGAAGCGGTGGAGGGGATCGCGTACCGGATTCCGGGTTACAAGCTGCACGGAAAGCCCCTGCTGTACTTTGCCGCGTTTACGAAGCACTACTCACTGTTTGCGGCTTCCGGGATGTTCTTTGCCACGCTGGAAGAGGAACTGAGCGGCTGTGATGTGCGCAAAGGGACGGTGCACTTCCCGCTGACCGAGCCGGTGCCGCTGAAGCGGATCGCGAGGCTGCGGGCGGCGGGGATTACGGCGGCACGGAAGAAGGGCAGGCGGGGGCGAAGGGGACCCGTGCGGCGGGGCAGCCGATTTCCGCGTGCCGGCAATTTTGGAAGCGGACGCACGCCTCCCGATCGGCATGTATGGTCAGACTTTTAGCTCGGCGTTTTGCGGATTCTCGCCTTTAATTTTGGACACTTTGAATGCGCGGTGGAGAGGGTCCTGTGCGTTGCGTCCGGGAGGGTTTTTGGGCTATGTGTGACGGTTGCCGATGCCCCGGTTCGGCACCTTCGGTGCCGTGCAGGCTGAAGCCTACACGCAGGCTGAAACCCTGCCCTGAGTATAGAGGTTGCAGTCCAAGTTACCAGCGCTGGCTGGCCCTCGGGACAGCCGGTGTCCGTACAGTTGCCGGGGTTGAGGCCAACTTCTCGCCTCTTCCCGCAAAACTCCCTCTGCGCAGTGTTTAGCGATTGTCCCCGAAATACGGCGTTACCACCAACTGAGATAAGGCCAATCGCCCAGCTTGATGCCGTCTCCTCGGGATGCGGAGTTCGTCCTTCGGGATCTTCCACGATCGCCTTTTCCGTGCCGTTGTACCGTGGAGACGTTCTCATGCCCAAACCACATAGCGCGCCGACAGACCGGTCGACTTCGGCGTTGGCGAAGCGGGCCTTGTCTCATGATTTTAAGTAGTGCTCCGACGGAGATTCAGATCGCAGCTTGGAATGGCCCGCCGCGATAAACGGTCCTCTCTTCCTTCGACAAGCTGGCGCATTTCCCGTTCGGTGCCCGCCAGTGCGGTGATGATCACGAGCGAAGGCCAGAAGCGGCAGCGAGGCCTCCGGTCCCGCAAGCATCGAAAGATCCTGCTTGAATCCTTGACCGCTCAAACGATGAGGCCGGGCGGCTCACACATTCTCCCCTGAGCCACTCATTCGGACGCTCGTCGGCAGGGCGTCATTGTCAATTTGTGCCCTCCCGTCAGCGTGTCAGCGATCCACGCGAGAGGTGGCATGAGCAGGATGAGGCTCAGGGACACAATCACTCTTCTGTAAAGGGCAGCCTCACCGAACAGGTCGCCCAGCGCTATCGCACTCGCTATGACCAGCCAAGTAATCGGGTTCAGCAGAAGCAGCATTCGCAAGGCGCGAAAGCCCGAAATTGCGTGACCGCTTGTAACGACTCTCAGTGCCGGTCGTGCATCTTCGACGCCGCGAGAAGGATCGGGCGTCCATTGAAAGATGCCATCGAAGTCCCACGCGGTGAAGAATGCCTTTATACGGCGGCTCAGAGCCCAGCGGTCGTCGTACAAGACGGACACCGGAAGTTGCGGCCAGGCGAAGAACGCGAACGAAGCGGCCGTCATGCTGTAGAAAAACAATGTGAATGTCGTACCGGTGAACAGCAGCAGGCTTGACTGGAAAAAGATGTTGGCGAGCACCGCCCAGTACTCGAGGGACGGAATGAGCAGGCAAGGAACCGTAGCCAGCTCTGTTACGATAGTCGTCCAGCACATCATTTTTGCGAGCATAAGACGCGGCAGCACCGAATCGAGCGCGATGTACCAGGGCTGCCGGAGGCGATGGACAGCCCAGTTTTCAAAGAACACGCCGGAGTGCCAGTCAGCGTCCAGAGCTTTGTTGAGGCCAGCTCCAAAGTAGGTGAGGGCGAGTTGCCAGCGGATAAAATTCGGTCCGCCGGGCTTGTATAGTCCCGCGAGAACAAACATCAGGCCACAAAAGGTCTTGTTGTTGCCGTAGTACGCCTTCGATGAAACCACCGCCAGCAGCATGGTCGCGCCCAGAATGAGCGAAGCAAGCCGAACCCGTCTGTTGAAGATAATGGCGACAGCGGACAGCAGGAATGCGCTCTGAAGTGTTCGCTGAAACAGCAATGGGGGGATCTGGTCAAGACCCGGTATGAACGGCAGCCACGGATCGGGAAGGATTTTCACGTGGTTCACGAGAAGAACCACGAGAGCCAGCACCTTGACCATAACTGTCAGATTGAGTGGCAGGTCTGTCCCTCGAACTCGCAGAGGGTTCCACGAGGATTTTGTTATCTGCATCGCGAGTGAATCGGAGTCAAGGGTATCAGAGCTTTCAGGGCCGAAACGAGGCTTTTAGCGGCCAAACGTATGTCTCAATGCGGATCGGGCCGCGTGGTACCCGCACATTCCGTGAACACCTCCTCCGGGCGGTGTGGAAGCGGAGCAAATGTAAAAACCCTTCGCTGGTATCCGGTATGGATCGAGCGCGGGAACGGGCCGGAAGAGGACCTGGCGCAGGTCGTTGGCGCCGCCGGTTATGTCACCGCCGGTCAAATTGGCGTTCGAGTGCTCCAGTTGTTGGGTATTTCTTTTGCTTCGAGCGAGAATCACATGGCGGAATCCCGGGGCGAAGCGCTCGATCTGCGCCTCGATGGTTACCGTCATATCCTCGGTTGAGCCGTTCGGGACGTGGCAATATGCCCACGCCGTGTGCCGGCCGGCCGGAGCCCGAGTCGGGTCGAACAGGCTGGGCTGAGCAAGCAGAACGAAGGGTCTTGCGGAGTGTACGTTGTTCCAGGCTTCCGATTCACCCTGCCGGATCTCCTCCATACTGCCTCCTAAGTGCAAGGTGGCGGTCCGTCGACAATCTGAGTCACGCCACGGAATCGGCGCTGACAACGCCCAGTCAAGCTTGAAAACTCCGGGACCATATCGATAACGTGCAAGCCAGGCTCTGTATCCGGCACTGAGGCGGTCACCCGCGATTTGAAGGAGCTGGCGCGGTCCCACATCCAGAAGGACCGCACGGGCGGGCGGCAGGTCTTCCACAGAAATTACGGGGTGGTTGGTTTCGATGACTCCGCCGAGCGAGCAGAAGTACGATGCGAGGGCGTTCGTTATCTGTTGCGATCCGCCCCGCGGAACGGGCCATCCGCCAGCGTGGCCGGCGGCCGCAAGGACGAGCCCTATAGCCGACGTCCCCGGCCGTTCCAGTGGCACAATGGAGTGGCCCGCCAGACCTGCGAACAGGGCGCGGGCTCGAGGTCCGGTAAACTTCATGCGCGCGAGGCTCGTGGCCGGAAGCAGGGCCTTGAGGCCGAAACGCGCCATCGAAATCGGGGCGGAGGGGAAATGGATGGGCGGCGCCAGAAGCTCGGGAACAAGCCTGTTCCAGTTCCGGACGAGGGGCGCGATCAGGCCGCGGTATGCTTCCGCGTCGGGACTCACGGAAGCCGCGGTAAGGCCGGGACTCCGATCGAGGATGGCCGGGGGACCGTCGTCGAAAGGATGAGCCAGCGGCAGCGCTGGTTGTATCCACTCGAGACCGTGACTGGCCAAGGGCAGCGAACTGAAGAACGGCGAGGCCGCGGCCATCGGAAAAATCGCGGAACAGACGTCGTGCAGGAAACCGGGCAGCGTCAGTTCCAGGGAGCGGGCGCCGCCGCCGATGGTCTGCTGCGCTTCGCGAACGAGCACCGACAATCCTGCCTGGGCAAGCACGATCGCCGCCGACAAGCCGTTTGGGCCGGACCCAACTACGATGGCGTCATAGGCCATCGTTTACAGGTTCTATCGCGGCCCCGGCCAATGCCATTCCCGAAGATCCTTTCCATTCACGCGGTAGCGGAGCGTAACAGCCGCCTTGTCGTCAAGTATGGCTTTTTTCTCTTCCACCTGCTGCAACATGTCGATGACGTGCTGAGGCGATCGGTTATCGATGCCGCGCATTGGCCTGCGATAACGCCGGCGAAACTCATCGGGAGTCAATTCGTGGCCATTCACTACCGAAACCGCCGTGTAGTCGGTCTGCGTATCGAACGGCGCCCAGCAGAAGTATCGGGTGGGAACGAAGCGGGCATATGCGATCGCGCCAATCTGAAAGGCGAAAAGCAGGATTGGGATGGCGATACGCATCGGATTCTCACCAGTACAGCTTCAGAGCTAGTTGAATCTCGCGGGAAGTTCGCTGGAAGAGGAGCGGCGCGCCCGCGGATGTGATGGTTCCGGCTGCGGGGTTTCCAATCTGCGCGTTGGGATTGTTGAACTGAGGTGTATTGAAGGTGTTAAACGCTTCCGCCCGGAACTGAAGGTGGGTCGCCTCAGTGAAGTAGAATTCCTTAAAAACCGAAAGATCAAACTGTTTGGTTCCAGGCCCGAATAGTATATTTCTGCCGGAGGCCCCGAAGATATAGTTGCCGGGGGAGACGAAGTCGGCGGGGTTGAACCACCGCTGTATCGTCGGGTCTTCCGTCCTGCCGGGTCCGATCCGATTGGGCCACTGAGCCGCACTGCCGGAGTTCAGGAGGCTGCTGACCATGACGGGGGTGAACGGCGAACCGGACTGGAAGGTTGTTATGCCATTCAGCTTCCAGTTGCCCGCAAGCGCCTGAACAGCCCCGTGCGCGCCTTTCAGCAATGGTTTCCCTCGCCCGACAGGCAGTTCATAAGACCAGCTGAACACGGCGGAGTGCCGAATGTCGAAATCGGAGTTGCCCCTGTAGAGGCGCAGATTCGCAGGATTCTGTATGCCGGCGCCGTTCGAATTGCCGCTGGAGTTATCGATGCTGTGCGCGTAGGTATAGACGCCCTGCAGGTCGAGCCCGGCGAAGTGGCGGCTGAGGTATGTCATCTGGAGCGAATTGTAAGAGGAATTGGCACAGGTGCAGTTCAGGGTGCCATCCGAAAGATTAGGATACGGTCTGCGGCTGGCGACTGCACCCGGTCCGGGCACGGGGAAATTGATATTGGGATTGATCAGAATATGGACGCCGTTCTGGCCGACGTATGCTACCGAGGCGGTGGAGCGGGCGGAGAGTTGCCGCTGAACGTTTAGATTCCATTCATTGGCCGACGGATTGGGATAGGAGCGCTGAAAGACCTGAAAAGCAGTTCCCGCCGCGGGGAACCGGTCGGGCCGGCTTGCGGAGAAACCGGCGGATATCGGCTGAGCAGCGGCGAAGCCGGCTTCACCGGCGGCGTTCGCCACAATCAATGATCCGTTGAAGGGCGCGTTCTTCGCCATCGGGTTGGAATTATAGGTCTGGTAGGCGTAGAAGATTCCAAAGCCTGCGCGAATGACAGTGGCTGGCGTGAGGCTGTAGGCAAATCCAACGCGGGGGCCGAGGTTCGCCCAGTGACCATCCGTCAGGGTATCGGCCGGATAGCCGGGAGTTCCCAATGGGACCAGATTTCCGCCATTCTGCGGATCGAACACAGCAAGCCGGTTGTGTCGCTCTTTCCAGGGCATCACCATTTCATCGCGCAGTCCGAGGTTCAGGGTGAGCTTCGGTGTGATTCGCCAGTTATCCTGGATGTACAAAACCGGGCGGTAGCGAGTCAGTGTGAAGTATTGAGTGATATCGATCTGCGTGCTCACCGGGCGCCCGTAGAGGAAGTCGGCGAGCCCAAATCCCGTGTAGGACCCGTTGAAGCTGAATGACCCTACCGGCTTCGGCGGCGTGAAAAACGCGAATGTCGTGGTCATCCAGTTGAAGCCGACTTTCAGTTCATGCTTCCCGCGGACCCAGGTGAACGCCTGATCGACTTCGTAGATGTTGTTGACCTTGTGGAGAGTACCGTTTCCATCTCCAAACGAGGCCATGCCGGAGATGCTGATGGTGGACATGCCGGGGCCGCCGATATTGGCATTTGGAATACCCAGTTTCTCGGCAAGATTTCCCGATTTCGTATCTTCGACGTGGATGTGTTCGATCAGACGGGAGAAGCCTGCTCGCAACTCGTAATACTTTGTCGATCCGATGGAACGTCCGTATCCGAGGACAACCTGAGTCCCTGGCGCAAGGGTCACGCCGGGATAGCCGGGTCCACCACCCAAGGCGGGCGCAGGAAGGAAGCCAGGATTTGTGGTCGTAGGATCCTCTCTGCTAAAGCGCCCGAAGAGCGAAGAGTTGTTCGTGCGGTAATCGACGCGGACATCACCCTGGTTGATGGTGTTGAGAAGGGGCCCGTTGAAAAGAAAGTTGTTCACCGCCCCGGCTCCATCAATGTTTGGAAGAGGATAGAGGTTCACGATTTTCGCCGACGTTGGGTCGATTCTGGCGACCTGATTGTTGGGGAGCGGCGTGGTGGTACCGGGCACGCGAATGACGGTCTTCGGTAGAAGCTCCGAGAAGTCGCCTCTCCGCATTGCCGCGCTGGGAACTGTGGAGATGTAAGTGGTTGCCTGACTTTGTCGTTTCGCTTCGAAATCCGCGAAAAAGAAAAGCTTGTTCTTTCCGTTGAACACACGCGGAATATACACAGGTCCGCCAAGATTGGCGCCAAACTGATTCATGCGGAACGGCGGGATTGGAGCCGTTGCCGAGTCGAAGAAATTTTTGGCGTCAAAAGCGGAATTGCGAACGAACTCATATGCGGCTCCGTGGAACTGATTGGTGCCGGAACGGAAGGTCACGTTGACAACGGACGGACCGCCGCCGTAAGCAGCGGGCGCGGCGCTGGTCTGCACTTTAAATTCCTGAATTGCGTCGACGGGCGGATAGAAAATCAGGACGTTCGCGTCCGCGTCCACGCTTTGTATTCCGTCGAACATGTAGATGCCGACATCTGAGGAGTTGCCGTTGATGGTGGCTCCGCTGGTGCCTCGCCCGGCTGTATAGCCGCCATTCGAAACGTTCGTTGAACCGCCCCTGTTGGTTACGCCGGGGGCCAACTGTACCAACTGGGTGAAGTTGCGGTTGTTGAGAGGGAGTTCGACGACTTGTTGCTGAGTGCGTAAATTGTTCAGATCGGACGAGACAGCTTCGATCGCAACGACGTCGGCGGCGACTGTCAAACTTTCAGTGGCATTGCCAATCTCGAGCGAGACATCCAGCTGCAATCTCTGACTTACAACCAGTTCGAATGTCCGGGTAGCCGGTTTGAAACCTAACTGCTTCGCCGTCAGCGCATACCGACCAGGCTGAATGGCGACGAAATCGTAGTCGCCTTTGTCGTTCGTTGCCGTGGTGCGCGCGGTATTCGTCGCGACATTGCGAATCTCTATGCTGACCTGCGGCACAGCAAGGCCGGTTGGGTCTTTGACTGTGCCGACTACAGACGCCAATTCGAATTGTGCAAGCGCCGGGACAGACGCAAGCACGGCGTATATTGCGAAGGAACAAATACGATACAAGATCGGACCTCCTCGTGCTGCCAGAATGCGTCCGCGATTATATATGAAATTCAAATGGCAAAACGTTTCGGGCGGTGATCCGCGGTGGCGGACGGTACGGATTCGCTCGATCACAGCAGCGGATTCCAGGGACGGGTGCGGAGGACCAGATGTACTAACTCCTGTTCTGTCAGCGATTTCATTTTCTGGGTTGTGTCGCCTCGGAACAGGCAGTTCAGGAACAATCCAGGTTTAGCTTCGGCCCTTACGCAGGTAGCCAGGCCACGAGCTTGCAGCATTACTGGCGTTCCTACGCACTTGTAGGTACTTCGTCTCATTAGTCCTCGATTTGAGGCCTTGCGACGCGAGGTGAGCACTCGCTCGATCCGCACGCCAAGGGCTTCGTAGTACTGCACCGCAAGCTTCAGGAACTCGACGGCGGAGTGGTGCCTTTCGTCCTTCAGGATGCGGGAAAAGGCAATCCGGGAACGTTCGTCGATGGCCACGTGGACGAACTCCCATCCCACACCATCAACGCGGGTTCGACGGTCCCCGTTGATCCGGTGGCCGATACGACCAGTACAGCCCGGCTTCTTGATATCCAGATGCAGCAGTGACCCCGGCGAAGCGTGTTCACAACGCTCAGCCGGCACAGGCGGATCGATAGCTGCCAGACGGCTGAGACGGCGTCGCTGAACGACACGGTAAACAGTCGCACGGGAAAGGCGGAGTTCCTGCGCGATCCGTCCGCGCGTCATACGCCTCCGGCGCAATACCTCGATGCTGGCCGTAGCCGACACAGCGATCTGCCAGGGACAACGGCGCGGCCGCGAGCTCCGATCCGCCATTCCCCAGAGTCCTTCTTCCTGAAAACGGCCGATCCATTTCCATACTGTTCTAAAACTGTTCCGAGGCTTCCTGCACCGTCGTTTCTCCGGACAGTACCTGCCGCACCATCGCCTCTCGACTCCGCGGCGTTAGTCGTGCATTCTGGTGTATGTTCACTCGATCCCTCCTGTGACAGCCAAAGTCCTCAACTTCAGCTTCACGGGTTCAGATCGAGTGAACAACCTCCTGAGAGTTCACACCTAGCTCGTCCATTACAATTGGCATCGCCCTCACTTAGTCTGGAAGGCAGGCCACCCCTCAGCAGATTCACTGCTGATCGGAACAACCTGTTGAGACTCCGCAGCTAGCGGAGCGGCGATTCTGCCCTATGGGACTCATGCCGTTTGGGCGGCGAATCGGCGCGGCTGCTGCCTCTTCGAACAACCGGAGTTTGATAGACGTCCAGACGCAGGCGATCACATTCGGGGCTCTGAACAACTTGGCGGTCGGTAGTGGCCCGGTAACGCGTTCGGCCACGGCGAGTTCGGGTCTGGCGGCGAGCTTCCCGTCCACCACTAGTGGCGTATGCACGGTCGCGGGTAATACGGTAACGCTGGTCAGCGCCGGGACATGCTCGACCACGACCTCGCAGCGAGGCGAGGAAAGTGCTTTTGCAGCTTCAAAAGATGCTGGGCCGCAGATACGCAACTCCGCGAGCGACGCCCAATCCAGGGCGGAGGGTAAGTTGAGTATTCCTGCTCGACACCGCAGCCACATCGTTTGTGAACGGCTGACGGCTCGCGAACAGAAGTCCCGCACTTCCCCCGGGCAAGACGTTCATCGGCAGAGTGATGTGACCTGCCGCGCTCCTACTTTTGGCTTGATTGGAGCGCTTTAACAAAAACATCTACGTTGCTCTTGTCGATCAGGGTCGCGCCGGTGTCGATGAATGAGGGAATCGGGGAGAAAGAGTCTTCAGACCATTTCCGGTCCAGCGGGGCCAGTTTTTGGTGATGGAGATCGTCAAGCATCTTCAATCCCACGAAACACATCGTAAATGGCTTCTGGCCAATGGTCGCGTTGATGGTGCCCTTTTGTATGCCGTCAAGGGTCCGCGGGGACGCGTCCATCGCGATAACGACTTTCTCTTTGACGTGCTGACGATCAAGAACTTCGGCTACTTCCGCACAGGACGTCGACTCAAGGCAAACAAAGGCGTCAACTTTGTCAGCGCCGCCCTGCAGCACCTCCTTCGTCATGTCGAAAGCGATATTGGGTTGACCCTTTGTGTCGATGACGCGAGCTGTTTTCAGCCCGGGGTAAGCCGCCATCGTGTCCTGGTAGCCGTGCAGGCGCTGATAAAGATTGGGCTGCGCCGGCATCGTGTAAAACACAACGTTGCCTTTGCCTTTGAGCTGTTGCGCCAGGATACGGCCACCTATGGTCCCCGCTTTATAGTTGTCAGTGCCAATAAAGAACAGACGCTTGCTCTCTTCCACGTCAGAGTCAACGGTAACCACAGGGATTCCCTTTGCGATGGCAGCGTCGATATCGCCACGAATCAGCTTTGAATCCCCTGCCGACACCAAAATCCCTGCCGGGTTCTCCTGGAGTACCTTTTGAAATCTCTCGTGCTGCACCGCCGGATCGTAGTTCTCAGGACCGGCAACCTGGACTTTGACACCCATCAGGCTGCCAGCTCGGTTAAGGCCGGCGATGGCCGCCTGCCAGTAAGGGACTTTCGTGTTGTTCGCAATCAACACAAATTTTTCAGTGCCCTCGTGTTGCGTTGACCCGCAGCCATTCACCGTGACCAACAAAGCGGCATGCGTTAGCAGAAGTAGTTGACGCTGCATGGTGTTCTCTCTCGACGCGGAAATTATATAGGATTCCGACCCCGCCGAACGAGCGCGAAACCCTGGCCTCAACAAGCGGCGGGATGGCAAGTTGTATCAGTCGACAAGGCCGCGGCGTGGGCGGGCGGATGGCTACGCGGAGAATCGGCAGCAGGTGCTTCGATCATGGAGCCCAGTTCCTTACTGTGCGTGACGAAATGCTTTCGGGAAGCCGCCACGCAACGCAGAAAGTGCCGGTAAAAGGGAGGGGAGAACTCAGCGTGGATCAGGCGCCATCCGCGGTGGGACGCTGTTCATACATCCAGCCAGAGGTGGGAGATCGATATCCAAAGCTCGCCGCCATCCAGCCTCGACGGGATTCGAACTGCCCCCAGATGCTCATCGCGACTGTGCGCTCACTGAGGGGCAGAACGGCTTCCATGGATGTTCCTGATTCCAAGCCGGCCGCGGGGGATCTGAATCTTCACTGACAACTCACTGGCACACTCGAAGCACCCACAATATCCAGAACGTGCTTCCACCCGGGCTGCCGCGTAACGTCCTTCTGCACCGCCTCCAACACCCGGCATGCCCCCGCACTGAGACTCCGCCCGCTCGCCCCACGGAAAACCGCGCGGAGAACGCCAATCATCTCCTCGCCACTGATGACCTGATCTCCCGCATCCAGCTTCACATCGATGCTCGACTGCAGCATCCAATGTGTGCCAAAACTCCCGGCGACCCGCAAACGGTCAGGCATCATCAGATACGAGAACTCGAACCGGTCTCCGTGAGTGCCATACATCCTGCGAATCCCCGCTACAAGCTCCGCGTCCAGATGACTCGCAAAGTGACTCCCGGCCCCCGCCACGCTTCCAATACCCCGATCCTGCGAAAAACCATCCGAGAGCGCTGAAGCATCTGCCACAATTACATGGATCTTCGGCAGCTTGCCCGCCGGCCGCTTCTCCAGCGCCAAACGCAGCGCAAAAAGCAGCATCTCCATGCCGCGGTTATCCACCGCACCTCCATCGGTCACCCAATACCGCACCCGATTACCCGTATCGATGGCCGCATTCGCAAATACTGGCGGAAAATTGGCGTTCAGCGCCGCAGCCTCCTCCAGCCGAACCTCAGGCCCCGACACGATAATCGGCAGCCGCCGGGCGTCGGGCTCCAGTGGCACAGCCGCCAAATCCTTCAGATCCAGATTCGTGAGAAGCAGCCGTCCGCCCGCCAGCGTCGACTTCGTGTAGTGCTTGCGATACTCCGGTTCCACCTTCCACAGCGGCTTCCCGCTCCGCTCCTTAGACGGCAGTTCCAGATGGCCCGCTATCGACGTATTGAAGATCAGTCCCATGTCCCGAACCTGCATTAGGTTCTGCCGTCCAGGCTTCAGGTTCCAGTGATCCAGGAAGCTCTGCCTCAACAGAATCCCCAACCGCCCCGGTCCGACCATACGCCATTCCGACGACCGCTCCAGAACATCGCGGATATAAGCCTGCTTCATCGTTTCGAAGCAGGTCTCCCACGCCGCGATATCGTTCCGGTCGAGCGCCTCACGATTCGCCGCGTAGTACGCCAGTGCCGCGCCACCGCCCGAGACTCCACTCCCTAAAACGATGTCCGCCGTCTTCCCCACCCGTGCCAGCGCCTCCAGCACCGCCGCCGTGTAGAGCGCCGCCCGCGTTCCTCCGCCCGACGCAGCGATCACATACAACGGCCGATCCGCCGCCACCGCCGCATTGCCGAACATCGTGCTCTCGAGCGAAAGCCCCGGAGCCGGCTGAAGCACCGTCGCCTCCGCTAGCTGAGGGCCGCGATTCAGCAAGAACGCTCCGCCCCCCATCAGCCCAAATAACAGCAGCGCCGCAACTACATGGAAATTGAACATCCGTCCGCGTATCTGAAGCGGCGTGGGCACAGCCTTCCCTCCGGGCGCTCCCGACACCGCTACCATCCAGATCAGATCGTTCATCGCCCACGCCTGAAATCGAAGCGGATTGTCATTCAGCACCACAAACCGCGCAGCGCCCAGAACCTGAAGCTTCCGCCCTTGAGCGCGCACGCTCGTATGCACATCCCGCGGATCAATCTCGTAATCGATCTCCGCCTCACCCAGCGCCTCATGATCCATAAGCCCAAGAATCTGATCGGCCAGCAGGCGGTTCGAACAGTAGTCGTACCACCACGAAAGAACGTATGCGAACGCAAGGAGCGCCCCAATTGTGTGCCACGCCGCCGTATCGAACACAGTCGTCACATAGTCCACGCCCGCAAACCGCGCCGCCCCAAGCGCGGTGACAATCACCGAAACCAGCAACGACCCGCCGGTAAAGAAAACGCGAAGCCGGAGGTTCCACATCGCCCCGAACCGCTCGTTCAGCCCCGCAATCACAAACGCCGCAAAGCAGACCACGAACACGCACAGCGCGGCCCACTTGTACCAAACGGGAGGGGTAATGATCGCCGCAATCCCCGGAGCGGTCAGCAGCCCCAGAGGCGCGCGGAACAAGGCTGTCGCAATCGCCGTCAGCACCGTGCCGATTGTGATGGGAGAAACCTCACCCGACGACGCGAACAGCTCCGTCTTCTTCAGATACTCCCCATAGCAGCTCTGCTGCCGAAGCCTGCGGAACATCAGATCTACCAGCCCGCTTGCCACCACCAGTCCCACCCCCACCGCCACGGTCATAGGGAGCAGCAGATTCCGATAAACCGTACCCTCCGTGTAGGTATCGCCGCCCGCCAGCCAAACCACCGCCGCGACCACACCCACTACCAAAAACTCAAGCAACAGGTCATGCCGAAGACTCCGCCGCTTTTCACACGACCTCCGCAGCAGTGCCACCAGCACAGCCGCCGCCACCGCAGTCGTCACCAGCGCCATGCCCGCACGCATCGGCGTCGGCGAAGCCATGACCATGAACCCGCACAGCAACGCCGGCAACGTCACCGCAGGAAGGCTGTGTCGCCCGATCCCGAACCATCGCGCCAGCCGCCCACCCACCGTCCGGTGCGATTCAAAATCGCAGAACCGCAGCCAGATATCCAGCTTCTCCGTAACATTCCCAGCCTGTTTGTCCGGAGTCATAGCTCAACCACGAGCCCCCCCGACCCGTCCTTCGGGTACATCGTCTTGTACTTGCCCTCAGCCTTCAGGGTGCCCGAATTCCAGTACGTCGACCACTCGCTCTCGTAGTTGAAAGCCAGAGTAGTCCCCTTCGCCGCGCCATAGTACAGCATCCGTGCCACCGCTTCCGGCCGGGGATGATCGTGCTTAATTCCATTGCTCGAAAAAAGGCAATACTTCGCCGCCAGCATCGCCGGAAGCGCCGGCGAAGTGTTATGCCCGCTGCCGTGATGGCACACCTTGAACGCATCCAGCTTCAGCGCGTGCCGCGCGTCCACTGGTTGCGGCAGCCGCTTCAAAGAGCGCTCGATGACGCCCGGAAACGCATCTGCCCCCAGCAGCGCGCGCTT
>JAOAPO010000082.1 GCA_025462945.1 Bryobacterales bacterium | reverse complement strand
GCCCTGCGATCCGCTTCCAGGCGACCTTGTCTTCTGGTGGCGTGAGAGTCTCAACGGTCCCAAGGGCCACGTGGGCATGGTTCACCAACTGAAAGACGGCATGCTGTACACCATCGAAGGAAATCGCAGTTCTACGGTCCAGGGATTCTCTTACGTCGCCTCCCGCATGGACAAGCTGCTCGGGTTTGGGCAACTCTCGGCCGTGAACGGTTAACCGACAGCAACCGAGCGAGCCAGC
The DNA here is from genome assembly GCA_025462945.1 of Bryobacterales bacterium. Taxonomy (GTDB): domain Bacteria; phylum Acidobacteriota; class Terriglobia; order Bryobacterales; family Bryobacteraceae; genus BOG-234. The sequence goes on along the minus strand of JAOAPO010000082.1, from coordinate 6,450 downwards.
TTTACCGCCGGGTTCGACATCAATTGATCCAGCACCTCCTGGGGCACTAACGTGTCGGTCGAGACCACAGAAATCGCTTCCAGCGGCTCGCCAGAATCGCGCCGTCCTAATGAGAAGTTCGCAATATTGATGCGGTTTGAGCCGAGCACTGAACCAACGTGGCCCACGACGCCCGGGACGTCCAGATTCTTGAGGCAAACCAGCGGACCGGCGAGCGGAGCTTCGCAGTAGATGCCGTCGATCTGAATCAGTCGCGGTTTGCCCAGCACTACCGCGCCTTCCACCATTGTGATCGCCGAGTCCGTCTCGATCTCAACTCGGATCGAATCTGCATGGCCTGATCTTTTGTCGTGAATCTCCGCCACGGTCCATCCGTGCTCAGACGCTATCTGCATCGCATTCACGGCATTCGCATGGGCCGAACTGGACCGGTTCAGCACGCCCGCCAGCCCTGCATTCCGCAGCAGCGTCGTATTCAGATCCGCGATGCGCCCGAAGTAAGTCATCCGAATGCTGATCGGATTTCCAGTCAGCATATGTGCCGCAAACCGCCCCAGTCTCTCGCTCAGCTCTACAAATGGCCGCACCAGTCTGTGTTGGTCCAGCGACAGCGACGGCATGTTGACGGCGTTGATGGCCGTGCCGTGCTGCAGAAACTCCACCATCTGCTCGGCCAGCCGCAGACCGACGATCTCCTTCGCCTCCTCTGTCGCTCCGCCGATGTGCGGAGTCGCCAGCACCTGCTCCAGTTTGAAGAGAGGATGGGTCGCATCGGTCGGCTCATGCGCAAAGACATCCAGAGCCGCGCCCGCCACCTTGCCGCTTTCTATCGCCGACTGAAGCGCCGCTTCGTCGATCAGTTCGCCCCGCGCACAGTTCACGATGCGAACCCCCTGCTTCATGCGCGCGAAGGCCGCTTCATTCAGCAGATGATCGGTCTCCGACGTCAGGGAGACGTGCACCGTGATGTAATCGCTCTGCGCATAAAGATCCTGCAGACTCACCAGTTCCACGCTGAGATCGCGGGCAATGGCGGAGGTCACGTAGGGGTCATACGCCAACACGCGCATCTCGAAGGCGCGGGTCCGTCGGACTACCTCGCGGCCGATACTGCCAAGTCCGACCACGCCAACGGTCTTGCCCCGTAACTCGCTGCCGCTGAACTTTTTCCGTTCCCAGTTCCCGGCCTTCGTTGACGCATTCGCCTGCGGGATGCTGCGGGACATGGAGAGCATCAGCGCCACCGTATGCTCGGCAACGGACACCGCATTGCCACCCGGCGTGTTCATCACCAGTATGCCCGCGGCCGTTGCGGCATCCAGATCAATGTTGTCGACGCTGACGCCAAGCCGTCCAATCAGCTTCAGCTTCGGGGCGCGGCGCAGCGTCTCCGCGTCCAAACGAACGGCCGACCGCACCACCAGCGCATCACACTCGGCCAGGTGCTGTTGATATTCGCGCGGATTGGAGATGATGACGCTCCAGTCGCCCTGCGCCTGCAGCAACTCGAGTCCGGCATGCGCCATCGTTTCTGCGATCACGATATTCATCACTGCGCCGCTTCGTAGACGCGCTGCACCGCGGCCACGCCTCTTCCCAACTCCACTTTATGTCCGTTCGCCCGGAGAATCAGTTCCAGGCCCGCAATGATCCCGAACGAATCCGTGAAGTCGAAGTACCCTAAATGCGCCAGCCGGAAGATTTCGCCCTTCATCGACCCCTGGCCGTTGGTGATGATCGCGCCGAACTTCTGCTTGAAGCCTTTGACGATTACGCCCGAATCCATGCCCGCCGGGCTTTTGATGGCCGTCACGGAACTCGCGGGCCGCTTCGAGAACAGCTCAAGACCTAACTCCGTCGATGCCTCCCGCGTCGCCTGCGCCAACAACTGTGCATTGCGGATCACATTCGACATCCCGATCGACTTGATGTACTTCAGCGCCTCACCCAGCGCCAGTATCAGGGACGTTGCGGGAGTCCAGCTCGATTCGCCCGCGTCGCCGTTCTTTTTTTCTTTCTTCAAATTGAAGTAGTAATGCGGCAGATCTGAAGTCTCGGCCATCTTCCACGCCCGGGGGCTCACCGACATAAACGCCAGCCCCGGGGGGATCATGAAGGCCTTCTGTGACCCGCCCACAACCACGTCCAGGCCCCAGTTATCGATCTCGAGAGGCATGGTGCCCAGGCCGGTAATGGCATCCACCACGAAGATGGCGTCCGTTTTCCTCACCAGTCCGCCGATACTCTCCACGTCGTGCTGTGTGCCGGTGGAACTCTCCGAAGCCTGGATGAACACGCCCTTCGTGCCCCGCTCGGCCTTCAGCGCGGCTTCCACCATCTCTGGCGTGACCACATCGCCGTACGGCATCCGCAGTTCCGTCACATTCAGGCCATACGCCTTCGTGATCTCCACCCAGCGTTCGCCAAACTTCCCGGCATTGCAAACAATCACCTTATCGCCCGCGCGAAACAGGTTCGATACGGAAGCATCCAGCGCGCCTGTACCTGAGGACGTAAAGCAAAGAACGTCGTTCGTGGTGCCGAAAACTTCTTTCAAATCCGCCAAAGCGGCCTTGTAGATGCTTCGGAATTCCTCCGTACGATGGTGTATATCCGACGCCATCATGGCGTGCAGTGCAGGCGGATAAAGGGGAGTCGGACCCGGGGTGAGCATCCGCTGCTTGCGTATATACATGGAAGGAAGTAGAGTCTTAAGAATATCAAACATGCCTTTAATCGACCAGTTACAAAAGGACTTAGTGGCCGCCATGAGAGCCAAAGCGGAACTCAGGCTGTCGGCGATTCGCATGATCAAGTCCGCCCTGCAGAAGGCCGCTTCCGTCGATCCGTCGAAGCCGCTCGGCGACGCCGCTGAGCAGCAACTCCTGAAAAGTCTGGTCAAACAGCGCGTCGATGCCGCTGAAATGTTCCGTAAAGGCGGCCGTGAAGAACTCGCCGCCAAAGAGGAAGCCGAAAAGCTCATCATCGAGAGCTACCTGCCCGCCTCCGCTACGGACGAAGAGCTCTCTGCGGCCGTGGAAGCCGCCCTCGCCGAAACCGGAGCCACAGCATCGAAACAGATGGGCCTCGTCATCAAAGCAGCGACGGCACAACTCGCCGGCAAGACCATAGACGGCCGCGTTCTTAGCGAGAAAGTGAAGGCCAGACTCTCGTGAGCGAGACGAAAGCGCCCGCCCCGCCGGCCTCCGGGCACATGCCCTTCGTCCCCCCCGGCATGCAGATGTCGGAGTTCACGCTCCGCGCCACGCTGATCGGCCTCGTCATGTGCGTGGTTCTCGGTGCCGCCAACGCCTACCTCGGGCTGAAAGCCGGGCAGACGATCGCCGCTACATACCCGGCCGCCGTCATCGGCATGGCGGTCCTGCGACTGTTCAAAGGCAGCATCCTCGAAGAGAACATCGCGCGCACCGCGGGCTCCATCGGCGAATCGGTCGCGGCCGGCGCCATCTTCACCATCCCCGCTTTCGTCATCTCTCGCTCGTGGGTCAACTTCGATTCCTCCGGCTCGTACTGGAAATCCACTGCGCTGATGATGCTCGGCAGCATCCTCGGCGTCCTCTTCGTATCGCTCATCCGCCGCGCACTCGTTGAAGATCCCACGCTTCCATTCCCGGAATCCGTCGCTGCCGCCCAGATTCATAAGGCAGGGCAATCCGGTGCTGACGCGGCCAAGTACCTCTTCTACAACATGGCCTTCGGAGGTTTCGCGTTCCTCACGAGCGCCTTCGGCGGTTACGCTACTGACAAAGATTGGTTCTTCGCCGTCGGCAGCATCGGCCGCACTTCCCTTCGTCTGGGTCCACTCGGCTCCACGAACACGCTCCCCACGGGCGGTGTCACCCTTTTCTCCGGTCCCTCCATCAGCCCCGCTTACATCGGCGTCGGCTACGTCATCGGTCCTCAACTCGCGTCGCTCAACTTTTCGGGCTCGGTGATCGCCTGGGGTTTGATGATCCCGCTACTCATGTACTTCCTTGGGCCCCAACTCCAAACCTTCCTCCCAGCCGGTGCAACGGAAGAAAACTGGCTCGGACTCGCCAACGGAGTCTGGCGCTTCATTGTTCGTCCCGTCGCCGTTGGCACCATGCTGACTGGTGCCTGTTTCACGCTCTTCAAGATGCGCAACTCGCTGATCGGTGGCCTTGCTCGTGCGTTTCATGAACTCAGGGCCGGCGCAGTCCCCATCGAACAGACCGCGCGCACGGAACGCTACATGAGTTCCCGCGTCGTTCTGGCAGGCATTGCCGTTGTCTTCGGCCTCATGATCGCGCTTTACTTCTATCTCTCAGGAGGCATCGTCCCCGCCCTTGTTGCGGCCCTAGTCATGCTGATCGTCGGTTTCTGCTTCGCCACCGTCTCGGGTTATCTTGTTGGCGTCATCGGCTCCTCGAACAACCCCATTTCCGGCCTCACTCTCTCCACGCTCATCATCGCGGCGCTGCTGATGGTTTCTCTCGGTGTTTCCGGAGCCAGCGGCGTGATCGCCGTTCTCGGAGTCGCTGCCGTAGTCTGCGTGTCCAGCGCGGTCGCCGGCGAACTCCTGCAGGACTTCAAGGTCGGCTACATCATCGGCGGTACGCCCCGCAGTATCCAGATCGTGGAACTGATCGCCGTCGTCGTAGCGTCAGCCGTCATGTACTTCCCGCTCCTCGCACTGCACCAGGGCAACATCAACACCGGCGGCATCGGCTTCGGTGATCCCAAACTGCCCGCCCCTCAGGCCGGTCTCATGGCCTCGCTCGCCCAGGGCATCGTCGGCGGGGACATGGCCTGGCCGCTCATCGTGGGAGGCATTCTGCTGGGTGTCGCGCTCATCATGACTGGTGTGAAGAGCCCGATGCTGGTCGCGATTGGTATGTACCTTCCGATCGGCACAACCTTCGCGATCTTCATCGGAGGACTCATCCGCTGGGCTACCGACACGATCGGAGCCAAACGCCGCCTCAATGAAGGCCAGAAGACAAGGGTGGAAAACGTTGGAATCCTGGCAGCCTCGGGGCTCATAGCCGGAGAAGCCCTGATGGGGCTTGTCATAGCGTGGTTCAACTACAAGGACATCAAGGTGCCCCAGTTCTCCGCTCACCCCTCGTATCTCTTGGGTCTCGTAGTTCTGGCGCTTCTCGCGTTGGTCCTGATTCAGGTGCCGCTAAGTAACGCAGGGAATCCCGAAGACCCGGCTCCCCCGTCGGCAATGGTGTGAGGCGAAGGTGTAATAATGGTGTACATACACCATGGCGCTGAATATCAAGAACGCTGAAGTGGAGCAACTTGCGGACGAACTGGCCCGTTTCTCGAACACCACCAAGACCGAGGCCATTCGCCAGGCACTTCTGGAGCGGAAAGAGAGAACCTCCGCGTTCGCAACGCATTCAGGCCGTGAACAGCGGCTTCGTCAGTTCCTCGAAACCCGCGTTTGGCCCACCATCCCCGCTCAAGCCCGCCGCCCGTGGACCAGAGACGAAGAAGACGCTGCGCTCGGCTACGGCGAGTCGGGCGAGCCAGTTTGATCCTGGATTCCTCGGCAATCATCGCCATTCTCTGCCAGGAGCCGGGTTACGAGGTTCTGGTACGAAAACTGGGCGGGGCTCGGGTCATCCTGATCGGCGCGCCTACACTCGCGGAGACCCAACTCGCGCTTACCGTGAAGCTTCAGCGTGATGCCAGCGCTCTGGTTGAGCAGTTTCTTGCGGAGCTACAGGCCATGGTTATCCCGTTCGGGCGAGAACATGTCTCCGTTTTTTTCAGAGCCTTCATAACCTACGGAAAGGGCCGTCATGCAGCGAGACTCAATATGGGTGACTGCTTCAGTTACGCAACCGCAAGCGTCTCCCGCTTGCCGCTCTTGTTTGTCGGCGCGGATTTCCCTTTGACCGATATAGACGCGGCGTAGCCAGCCCTAAAAATCTGCGACGGGATCGAACTCCTGCCGCAGTATCGTCACGACATCCCCGTTGTCGGTCTCCGGATCATTGATCAGCGACTGCACTCGCGACTCCAGCGCCCCGTGATCCGCTACGGGAATCTTAGCTTTCAGTTCCGACACACAGGCCGCGATCTCGGCATCCGTATTCGCGCTCTCGTCAGCCATTATTCCGACTTCCCGACAGCGCTCGCCACAGACCCGACTGCGCCGCCAATCAACCGGGCGAGCGTGTTCATCCACGGAGCACCCTCTTTGTGGCTGGCGATCCCGACCCTCCGGTTTGCCTCCGCCACGGGACAGCCCTCTTCCAGTGCCTTCAACCAAAGGCCCGCATCCGATTCCGAAATGTCCAGCGCGCGAGCCACCGCAGCCGGCATCTTTTCATCGGGCCGGGCTTCCATGTCGTGAGCCGCGAAGGCCTCGCCGACAGCACGCACCACATTGGCTTCAATCATGCCGTTTCACACAGCACGCGGGCTTCCAGTGGCTCCGCTCGGTCGCCGGGC
>JAOAPO010000517.1 GCA_025462945.1 Bryobacterales bacterium | reverse complement strand
GTAAAGAGCGGCGCGAGTCCTTCCAGGAAGTAGCTGCGAGTATGGGACCCGCCGGGGACGCCCGACTTCAGTTTGCTGGTCAGGTGCTTCATCCCCGCGGACGCGTTGCGGTCCGTGAGTCGGCCCTGTTCCATAAGCGTCAGCAGAGCCGCGATGGACGCTGCGGTCGCACTCACGAAATCTGTTCCACGGCTGCCGCGAGGCACCGGCGGCTTGATCCAGCGCTGACCACCGACACGGTGTGTGGATGCCTCCCAGAGGCCGCCCCCGCGTTCAGGCCGGTAGAGGTCGGACTGCCACAGAACCGAAGCGATGTACAGCACGCTGACGTCTTCGATGCATGACTGGGCGGCGGCATTGTCCGACTCATCGATCATCAGGAACAGGCGCTCGGCAAACGAAAGCTTGCGTACGCCGGCGAGGTTCTCTCCCTTTGCCCGGATATAGCTCCTGACTTCAGTTGTCGTATGCGGAGGAGTCGGCGTCACGGAGGGATCCACCAGGATGAAATCGCTCCCTTTGAATTGCACCGTCATGCCGCCGCCCGCCACGGCAGGCTTCGCATCGAAAAGGCGTTCAAGATTCGGCGATGACAGCGTTCGTGGCGCGGGCAGAGGCTTCCCGTCCACCGTGATGAGCTTCCCCACTTGGTCGACCTTCGGGCCTGCGGGAAACAGCGTCGTAACATGCGCAAGGTCGGGTTTCTGCGCATCATTCCAAAGCTTTCGAGCCGCATTGAACAGCGTCGTCTGGTTCCTGATGCCCTGCTGGCGTGAGAGCACCTCCAGATCGAACTTCAGCTGATAAGCGGCGTACATGCACGCCTGTTTCGCCATGCTGCCCAGTCCGCCCTGTTCCAGGTCGCGGTGTCCGGAGAATTGCGGATTGGCCAGCTTCGCGGCACCGGTCAGATCTACCAGCGAAAAACGAAGTCTCCTCAATCGCGGATGATTGGTGAGAATGCGGCGATCCACAATTTGCTGAAGCCCGGACGCGCGGATCACGCCGACAGGAGTCAGGAATCCCGGATTCATAGACGTCGCATCCACCGCGATAGCCGGACCACCGCTGAGCGGCGCGCACGAGTGAGGCAGAAATGCCAGCTTGTCGGCTGCCAGCGACAGCAACGTGATGCCCTTCGGATCGATGCGGCCATCCGGCGACCGCCCCAGCACTTTCCGTTGGTAGTTCTCAATGGCCTGGATTGTCGGCGCATCGATCACGCCGTTTTCAGAGACCGCCGGGGACGGCACAGGCAGATTCGCGTTCAATAGCTGCTGCACGAACCTCACATCGACGGGATCGTTCTTCCCCGCCCGACCAACCGATGCGATGAGTACAGGCGGCCCGCCGGTTTGCGTGAACTGATCCTGCGCCGGCGATTCCGCCTCCGCTTCCACCCGGGGGAACCCGGTCAGGCCGGTTTCGCTTTGTTCGGCGGCTTCGCGCGAGGCGCGTGAGAGCATGCGCATCCACTGGGCTATGGAAACGTCGGCACCATTCACACGTACGGTGCGCCGCGTTCTGCGGCCCAGCAGAGCGGGAACGACGGCATTTCGCGCTTCAGGTGAATTGACGAGAGCCTGTAGTGTCGAGCCCGCGCCGGAAAATGCCCGTGTCTTCCTATCGTCTACTTCGGACAAAGCTACTTCGGACAATGGGGGTGCTGTTTGAAGTTCCGGCATAGCTCACGACCTTCCGAACAAAGCCCAGAGCCTCTCGTCGAGTTGCCCGGCGGTCAGCAGAGCGGCGTCCGCAATCGCCGCGGCCTCAAGCACCGGCTTTTCAGGTGACTTCGGGTCATAGTCGGCACCAGCTGTCGCTGAAAGCGCGCCTTTGAAGAACTCGCCCCAGGGGCCTGAGAGGTTGAGCGCGAGATTCAGACTTGTCCGGTCTGCGGAACTCGATGCGGCGTTCATGGCACGTTTGATCCGGTCTCCGTGAGCCCGAAACACGTTCATCGCGGCATCGGCGATGCGCTCGGCGAGATCGGCTTTTTGGCGCGCTGTGAGGCGCGATTTCGCAGCCACGCCCTGAATGGCGGCCTGGAAGAACGTGTAGTACATGTTCCGCGCGTCCGCCGGATACCTGGTGACGCCGCGCGCTTTCGAGCCAGTTCCGGCGCCCTGCTCAGCCTCCTCTTCGGCCTGTTCAGCCACCTCGCGACTGACGTCGGAGACCAGCCGCAGATACGCCGGGATGGTCATGTTGGCGCCACGATACCGAATCGTTCGCTGCGCGGAGTGGCCCAGCACGCTCGCCATCGCCGCCTGCTGCATCTCGGCAGAGCTAAGCATCTCACTGAGCGTGACGGCGGCAGTTGTCGCGCCCGCGGAGAAGGCGGCTTCGTGCAGCGGCGCATCTGCTCGCTCCTGCGACTCCGTTTCCTGCAGTTCGCCTTCCTGAAGCTGCGCTTCCTGAGACTCGGCCTCCTGCGACTCCGCTTCCCAGAGACTTCGTTCCGCTTCAGCCGGGGCACTTTCCCATGTCTCGGCTTCGCTTGACTCACCCGCTTCGCTGGCAGCAGGCATCCAGAGTTCCGTCTCGTTTCCCGTCTCCGCTTCCAACTCCTTCCTGACCTCAGGCGAGCACGCGCAGGACCCTGCCACCAGATCGCCCGCAGTGATTGAGAAGAGTTCCAGACCTTTGCCGTCGCCTACGACCGTTTGCACGCCGGCCGCATTGCAGTCGGTGTCGGGACACTTCGTGATTCTGGGGCGCTCGATCGGGTCCGGCCGGTTCCAGGGCGCCGAGTTGAACTCGACATTCACCTGTCCTGGCATCCACACGCCTTTGCCCATCTGAACGCTGCCGGAGAACACGCGAATATTCCGCGGATGTAGAAGGTCGAATCGCGCAAAGCGCCCTGGCGTGTCGCTGCCGATGGGTTGCACCAAAGTCTTCAGCGGGTCAGGAATCGCCTTTTTGATGGCGTCTCGGATCTCCTTGCGCGCAGCAGGGGGCAGAACTTTGAACATTGGCACTTTGCCAATCGTCTCGTCGAGAAAGTCATCCAGCTTCTTGCGCGGAAGGGCGATTCGGAGACCGAAGCCTGAATAGCAGAGCGTCGCCGAGCGGGCGCCCGGCTTGTCGCGTTCACGAATTTCGAATACACCCGTCTCCCGAATGATCTCGGCCGGGAACAGCTTCAGCACTTCGCTTAGGCCTTCCGCCGCACCCGCGATCTTAGGAAGTCGCTTCAGCAGCTCTTTCTTCAGCCGGTCGACTCCCTTTTTGATCAGGGTTCCCAGTTTTCCGCGCAGACTGGTCGGCACGCCGGGCAGGGCTCTGTTTAGCAACTCTTCGAGCCCGGCTTCAACGAGCGTTGCCGTATGAAACGAGCAGCAGCGAATGTCGTACTTGTCCCAGCCCGGATCCACCGGCGGCACCGGCCTGGGCGGATTGCCGGGAGCATGAACCTGCACCAGCACTGACCGCCATTCGCCCAGCTCGCAGTCGGCACCTTTGCATGTGGCTCGTGTAAACCCTTCCCCCAGCGTATTGATCTGGACGCGACTGGCTGCGCCCCTGAAGAATGAAAGCGCCGTTCGCAGATTCTCCGCGACACATTCGGCCCTCTTGCACGAGAGAACGTCGTTATAGGCCTTCGATCCGGTCCGGCTTGCCAGCCCGGAGATCGTAACCGCAACCGGTTGGTTCGTCTGCGCAAGCCGGTTCACGATGAACTCTCGGATACGCGTCAACGCTTCCCTGTGCTGGCTCTTCAGTGGGCGGTACTCGTTCACGTCGTAATCGAAAAGCTGCAGCGCAAAGTTGGCAGCGTGATCGCCGGCCGTTCTCTCGATGAACGCACCTTCAGGTGCGCCTTTTGCGCGAATGCGGCTCCGCTCCGCGGCAGTCGGTTCCGGGCACCCTGCCGTGCAGCGAGATGTTTCCCACTCGGCTTCTTCGAGTCCTTCTGTCTCTGGTACTGCAAGCTCCGGTACTGCAAGGCTCTCGCCCCACGCGAGCGTTTCGCCGGAAACGGTGTCGATGGAAAGCGCTTCGCTCGAAAACGCTTCCGCAGGGAACACCTGTGTCAAAAGGCCTTCATACGATGGCGCTTCCGAAGCATAAGCTGGCGCTTCGGAGATACTTCCCGCACTGGTCTGCTTACCGCTCGCGCCGCAGCCGCAATCACCCTGTCGCTTCGGACTCACATCGGGGCTCGAACGCCACGCGAAGGTCTCCGCTTCCGATTGCCCTGCCTCACTCTCAGCCTCGGAGAGGAATGCGCTCTCGAACGGGCCTTCGTTCTCCGAAGCGGAAGATTCGAGCTCTGGCTCCGTCCTCGCGCTGGGCGGCTCCCTGATCTCGAACGGGCTCTGGTCCGATGAGAGCGACTCGTGCGCTTCCCACGCCTGGAACTTTGTCTCGTACATGCGGATACCTGCCTGACCGGAATTTTGTCAATGGACGGGGCGTGGCCGCCACTTGTGACCGCCACGCCGCCCTATGGAACAGCTTTTGTGGAACAGCGTTATTGCCCGTTCCGCACCAGTACTTCGCCGCGGCGCGGCGCCAGTTGCGCCGGAGTGCCAGACGGTTTTCTCGGAGCGCCCCCCGCCTGAGCCACGGTGACGGTTCGCTGCGGTTGGACCGAAACTGTTTGCGCCTTCAGTTCGCGGCCAGTGGCGAGCGAGTACTGATCGATCACGTCTTCAGCGTTACGAGACACGTCGTTCGTGATGTCGAACAGCAGCGAGGCACCGCCCGGTTCATTGAACGCGCCGGTCTCGATCGACTGCATCAGCACCGAGAAGGGGCGCGCGAGGTCCAGGAAAGGTTTGGTACGGGTATGCGGCTTCATTCCAACTCTCTCCGCCATCTTCAGCAACCGCATCTCGGGACTCGACGCCGCCGCTTTCAGGTCGACCACCGCGGGCGAATCGTACAGAATTGCCAGGTTCATGAACGACATGATGGCGACGGCCCGGAATTCCTCGCGAGACAGATTACCGTTCAGCCGCCGAGTCGCCATCATGTCGTAGATCCTGCGTGCCAGCGTTGCCACCACGGTGGGGTCGGTATCGTTCGCTCCGCTCGTGTTTCTGGCGTTCACGATCCCACGCCACACTTCTTTGGCGAAGGCTTCGAAAGTAGGAATGAAATCGCGGTTGGCGGCGGCAGGCTTCTGATACGGATGCTCCGCCGCTACTTCGTTCGCGTGCGAAAGATCAATGCCGAACATCCAGTAGTAAGTCGTGAGCCGGTTCGCGATCTCGTCCCTTCGTACCCGTCCCGAGGTCGTCCACAGCATTGACGGCATGGCGTCGCCGAAGACCAAGTACTCAAGATTCCTCCAGAATGCCTGGGCTGCCGGTGACGGCGTCTCGAGTTGCTCGCCGTACATATAGGTCTCCAGCAGCTTGCTGAAGATGTCGAAGATTCGCGTATTCTCCAGCAGATACGCGTAAATCAGATGGTCCCAGTTTGTGGGCTTGAGACCGGCTGGCGGAAATGCGTCAACCCCGTTCCAGGTACCGACCACGCCTGGTTGATCGAGCGGTCTGACGAACACCGCTGGCGGCCCCTGCGGAATCTTCGTGGGCGGCCCCACCGGTGGCCAGTTGTAGCCGACGACGAACTCCGTGGTCAGAAGGTCGAAGGACATTTTCGGCGGCCACGGTGCGTAGGGAGCTCCGATTTGAGCCGTGCCGGCGTTGTTGCGATTGAGCCAGAAAGTCTCCACCAGCGCTGAAAGCTGCAGTGGATGATAGACGAACAGGCTGTTGATATTGTTGAGCGCCGCCCCAATGGGCGCGCCGCCCCCGGGCATTACCAGCTGGCGAAACATTGTCTTGTATTTCCTTTCGAGTGTGTGTCTTTCCTGTTTGCTCCGGTGGCCGCACCAGCACCAGTACCCACGCGCACGCCGGAACTGCGGTGGGCCGACGTTAGCCGACTAGTGGCGGCGCAAATGGGTCTTCAACGCGCTTTTCTGCCTCGCCAGCGTATCTGCCGTCGTGACGGGGCGGCGCGGGCGGGAACGGACGGCTGTAGTTTGCGCGATCAAGAAGGTCTTCAGGGCCGCGCAAGCTATCCTGCAGCCGCCTCAGCCCGTCGACCAGCACCTGCTGACGTCGCTTGCTCTCAAAGACCGAGGGATCTATCTCGCGCTGGAATATCAGGGATCCCTCCTTCTCGAAGCGATGCGTCACTTGCTCATAGCGATGGCTTACTTCGTTCTCGACTTGCTCTTCTTTTCGGGTTGGGGTCATGATCACTTTCCTTTTCTTCATCACAGATTTCGTTCTTCTCACGCTGCTGCTTGTGTGGCTTCGCCGAGCCGGACCATCCATTGTTCCTGCTGCTTCAGGATGTCGGGACCTTTTTCCGGTTCGGTGGCGTAGCGTAGCCCTGTGAGAGCGGTCAGTCGCACGCATTCGGTCCACATCCAGTGCGTGGAGGTGAAGATCGCGCCCCCGGCTTTACGTTCCATCTCTCGCAGCGCGGCGGGTGCGGCGCGTTGCGGGTCGGCCAGTTCGATAAGAGTTTTTCCCCTGAAACACTGCATCCGCGCCCGGAGCGAGGCGTCAACGATGCGCGGCAGCAGGGGGAGCAACGGCGCAATTACCGATGCGGCAACGGGCGGTGCCTGGCTGAGCGGGTAGAGTTCTTGCCAGGCCGACGCCAGATCGTCCCACGGCCCCATCCCGTAGAAGCGCCGGCACATCTCCACCCCCAGCATCACTCGCAGATAGCTGATGGGGTGCGGGTCGCCCATCAGGAAGCGGAACACTTCAGCGCCCTGGCCCGCCACAACATCTGACAGAGCGACCACTGATGCGTAGCCCGTCCACGCGAATGCGTACGCGTCGGCCGCGATCTCGCTCGCCCAGCCTGCCGCCGTATCGGCCACCTCGCTTCCCGCCGGGGCCAGTTGAATGCGCAGCAGGCGCGCGAACTCTTCGTTCCAGCCGGTGATGCCAGCCACCTGATGGCCGCATTCATGGAACAACGAGGTGTTCCGGAAGCGGTTGTGATACGTCAGGCGGATTGCCGCGATGGGGCTGAGCGAGCCATCCCAGAGCCGCGTGCCAATGCGCATAATCGAAGCGCCCACGCCGGTGGTGAAGTAAGTCATCACCGGAGGAGCTTTCATGCCAAGAGCCTCCAGCGGGCCGCGGATAACGCGATCCGCCATCACGTCGCATGCGCGAAGCTGGAGCGCCAACTCAGGATTTGAGCGGGCGCGAACGGCGGCAACATAGAAATCCACCAGCAGTTCCGTCTGCAGATAACGCCTGCGCAGCGTGGCAACCTGTTCCGCCACGCGTTCGAGGTCCGGACGGAAGCGTGCCGCGTAGAAGGCCGCGCGCACCGCTTCGGCTTCCCGATTCAGCTGTTCACGAGCCGTCTTCAGCCCCGCTCGGAGCGCCACGCCGACATACCGCTCGAGCGTTCCCCACGCATCCGGCGGGGCGGAGGCTTCGAAGTCATCGAGACGTTCGGCCGCCCCTTTCCAGTGGTTGAGTTGCCGCAGCAGTTGCGAGCGAAGGCCAGCGGTTGTCCGGTCCACCGGCGGCATTGGCGGGGCTATTCCGTGAGGTACGGTCGGAACCATTCCCAGAGCGGCCATCCTTCAGTTCCCCATCCGGTTCACGGCGTACCCGGCGCGCCCCACCACCTGAAACTCTGGCGTGCCCGCGGGCCACCTGCCGGCAGCCAGGTCTTTCGTCACTTTGCCGCGAGATGCGGCGCGCAGGGCCTCAAGGCCGGGTACGCGCGTCATGGTGATTCGCAGTGTGACGCCGTCTTTTGGCGATGCGCATAGTTTGCGGAACTCCTCCGCGTGATTCTGCAAATATTGTGCGATCTGCGCCGTGCTCCACTCGCGCAGTTTGGCCGCAAGCTGACGTCCGGCCAGACGCATCCAGTTATGCACCCTGCCATCCGGGTTCGGCGTCTCGCTGACGACCAGGATTTCCGGCGGAAGGTGCCCGTGAGCAAGCGCCATCTGAAACGCTTCTGAGGTTCGCTCCACCAGCCGCTTCAGTCTTCTGAAAGGGACCGAAGGACTTGCTGATTTACCGAGTTCTGCCGAGATCGCCTGGCACAGTGGCTCGCTGAGATAGAGCCACAGCCGGATTTCGCTTCTCAACAAGTTGATCAACACTTCGGAGTGGACGCTGCGTACGTGCCGGACTCGGCCAGGCGGTGGCTCAATCCGATAAAGCCTCTGGTTCACGTGCAGGCGTTGTGGCGACGAAAGAAAGCGCGCTGGTGTGCGACGTCTGCCCATCATCGCGTTGCGGCCCAGCAATGCGCCAGCGGCCTGGGGTGTCAGCGGATGAAGCTGAGATGCGGGGAAACCTTCCGCACGCGCGATCGTGCTGCCGCGTGTTCCAGGCAGAGCCTGGTAGAGCGTGATTTTCCCGGTGTATGGTTTTCCATCCGGTGCGCCGTGCTGGTCGCGGAGGTGATCGGCAAGTGAGTTGCCGCCAAACGTGCGAAGGTCGCGCGCCACTCCTGGCTGAATCTCGACCGGAATGGGCTCACTGTATTTCGCATATCGCTTGCGCGGCGACCTCGCCGGATACCGAGTCCACATCGCGTGGCGTTCGTGGCTCTCGCGCAGCTGCGGCTTGATGACGGAATTCGGAAAGTAAGCGGCCGCGGCATTTTCGAAGGCTTCCTGCACGGCTTCTGTCAGCAGGGTCTCGTTTTCAAACACGTGCGGCGGGAACCCGGAGATTTCCTGGACCGTCTCCTCCACGGTTGCGGCCAGCGCTTCGGCCATGACGGCGCGCGGGTCGGCCTGCAGGCTTTCGCGCTCGCTTGCGGACGCTGTCTCAAGGCCGAAAATGCGCAGACCCGCATCCGCGATCGCGGGCGAGAGCAACGATGAAGCGTCAGCGCCGACCAGCGGCTTGATCAGGCCGCCGAGCAAGTTGCCGAGGAAGCTGACCAGCTTTGGGCGACCCATAATCGTGATCGCGGTCTTGGCCGCCGGCCAGACAAACGCGGGGATCAACTGCTCCATCACGGGTTGTGCGCTCTCACCGGGTTGCAGGCGCGAGAGCTCTTTGATCAGCTGGGCGCGCGCGTTGTCGAGCTGCGTCAGCGATTGCGAGTGATTGGAGGCTTCCCCGTAGCTCTCAACGTAATGCTCGGCTTCGGCTTCATCGGGCGTGAGCAGCAATTGGGCAACCTGGACGTCGAACTCTGCCTCAAGCCGCGCCGCATCGAGAGATGCCGGGTGCGCTTCGGCTTCCTGCTGTTCGTAGCTCTCGCCCTCCATCTCGGCTTCAGAAGTCTCGCCAATGGCTTTGAACAGTCGCTCCGAGAGCGTTGTCCCAGCGGACGCAACGCGGGCGGAAGATGCCCCAGCGCGAACTTAACGACGTGGCGCAGCAGGTGCTTCGCGAGCAGCTTCAAGGGCGCGAGCAGAGGGCCAAGCGCAAGTTTTCCGATGAACTGGAGACCTTTACCCGCCAGCTTGACAGCGCCTTCCACTCCCTTTCTGGCGAGCTTCACCGCCCCCGAAACCATCTTCTTAGCCTTGCGAATCAGACCGCCGAGGAACTGTTCC
Source organism: Bryobacterales bacterium (assembly GCA_025462945.1). GTDB lineage: Bacteria > Acidobacteriota > Terriglobia > Bryobacterales > Bryobacteraceae > BOG-234. The sequence continues at coordinate 1,592 of JAOAPO010000517.1, read as the reverse complement.
GAAGCGGGTGACATGGGAGTTCCCGGGGGCAGTACTTCGTCGCCGATGCGCTCGAGTTCGGTATCGGTCAGCGCTTCTGCCTCATACCCTTCGAGGCGCTCGAAGAACTGCGTGAGGGTCGCGTCGGCCCGCGTCGCCAGGGGTTGAAAATGCTCGTGGAGCATGCGCTCGGCTTCGGAGTCGCGCGTCTCGCGGTCTCCGTACTCGCCGGCAAGCGCTCCTTCATTAGCTTCGAGCGCTTCGTCCGCCAGTTGTTCGAGAGCCTCGCGGAAGAGCGAGTCTTTCATTTCGGCAACGATCTCACTGAACTCAGTGGCCTCGAGGGAGGGCGCTTCGCCTTCCCCGGCTTCAGACGATTCCCCCTGCAGGAACGGTGTCGTGAACTCCCAGTTTCCAGTGAAGGTCTCGGTGGCGAACGATTCGCGTCCAGACTCCCTGGACTCCGTTTGGTTGGATTCGTTGAACGGCGTTTCGGCAAACGCCTCCTGTTCATACGACTCTGTCTCCGGTGAATATCCGCTGTTGATTGCGCTGACCATGTTGCCTCTTTTCGGGTCGACGGTTATATGTGAGTGCAGGTGGTGAATGTATATCAGCGAAAATTTGCAGTCAAGGATCGAAACATACAAAACGATCGCAAAGGCAAATACCTCGCCGCGTCATGTATTCGAGGGCACTCTGTTCAGATAAATGGCGCGACAGTTGTACTTAAAACCCGGGAAGCGAATGCCAACAGGGTTACAAACAGCGACGGGAAACATGCCCGCGTTTTCGCGGGATGAGTCGTTTGTTATTTCTCCGAAGAGTTCGCTGGGGCCGTGTCGCAGGCTGCGGCACGGCCAAGGAGGAGGCTGCGTTCGCGGTTGTTGCGCGTAAGTGAAGCGGCGCGTTCGAACTCGGTGCGGGCTTCGGGGTGACGGCCCAGTTTGCAGAGCAGGTCGGCGCGGACACTGGGGAGCAGATGGTATCGCGAGAGAGAGGGCTCGGAAGCGAGGGCGTCTACGAGCGCGAGCCCTGCCTCGGGGCCGTGGGCCATGGAGACAGCTACGGCGCGGTTGAGCTCGATGACAGGGGAGGGGATGAGCTGAGCGAGCTCCGTGTAGAGCATGACGATACGGTGCCAGTCGGTTTCGGATGGCATGCGGGCGCGTGCATGGCAGGCGGCAATCTCGGCCTGGATGAGATAGGGGCCGCGGCTGGTGTTGAGCTTATGAGCGCGTTCGATTGCAGTCAGTCCGCGATGGATCAGGAGTTGATCCCAGCTGGTGCGGTTTTGATCGTAGAGCAGGACTGGTTCGCCGGCGGAGTTGATGCGGGCACGAGTGCGGGAGCCCTGAATTTCCATAAGGCCGATCAGGCCGTGGACCTCGGGCTCCTCGGTTGTGAGTTCGGCCAGGATGCGGCCAAGACGGAGCGCGTCTTCGCAGAGGGTGGGGCGCATAAGATCGTCGCCGGTGGTGGCGGAGTAGCCCTCGTTGAAGATGAGGTAGATGACGCGGAGGACGGAGGCGAGGCGGGCTTCGAGCTCGGGGCCGCGGGGGACTTCGAAGGGGACGCGGGATTCGGTAAGGGTGCGCTTGGCGCGGACGATG
>JAOAPO010000516.1 GCA_025462945.1 Bryobacterales bacterium | reverse complement strand
CTCAAAACGTTTTGAACACAGGAGCCGTCGCCCTCTGTATGTTGTTGATTCCCTTGGGTGGGCATTAACGCGTAAAGGGTTGACCATCTGGCTGACATAGAGGCAATAAATCACCCCTAAGTCATTGATTCGATGGTGCGCCCGGCATGATTCGAACATGCGACCTTCTGGTTCGTAGCCAGACGCTCTATCCAACTGAGCTACGGGCGCGCAACAAAGCCAGTATAGCGCACGGCTTCACACCGGCGCTAAGGCTGAGCCTGTCCTAAAGACCGGCGTGAGGCTGAACAGCAACCTGCTGCTGTACGGAACTTGCCATCGCCGGCGCGTAGACAAAACGGCGTTCACGCAACCCGAACTTATGCATCAGGCGCCCAACATGGTCCTGGTCATAACGGATTCCGAGCACGCGGTTGATGGCGTCGGCGAGTTTCGCCGTCGTCCAGCGGTCAGAGGTAAAGCCGTGAGCACAGGCGCCTTCGTGATACATACGGCGAATCGAATCCACCTGATCGGCAGTAAGACGGCTGGGGCGACCGGTCGCCCGTCGCTTCTTCATCCCGTCCACGCCTTTCACCACGATGGACCGTTGCCAACGTGAAGCGGTGGTGCGGCTCACGCCATAGCGGCGCGCCACCTGTGATTGTGTCGAGCCGTTCAGCAGCTCACGAGCTGCTGCCAGACGGCGATGTTCCATGTCGTCGCGATTCAGAGCATGCGGGGCAAGCATCTACTAAGTCGCGCGGAAGTTATACCAGAGCATCCCCAGAATACACTACCTACAGGAAGTATGTAAATTGTCTACAACAAAATCCGTCAGCGACACGATCGCCATCTCCGTCCGTGACGTAACCCGAGTCTATGACGGCGGCGTCGAGGCTCTCCGGGGCGTCTCTCTGGACATTGCTGCGGCTTGCGTAACAGCTCTACTCGGTCGCAGCGGCTGCGGCAAAACCACCCTTCTGAACCTTTGCGGCGCCATGGACTTTCCCACCACAGGCGAGGTTCTCATTGCCGGACACCCAACAACCGCCCTTGATGACGCGAAGCTGACCGCACTCCGCCGCAGCACCATCGGCTTTGTGTTTCAATCTTTTCAGCTACTGCCTTCCCTCACAGCGCTCGAGAACGTCGAACTGCCGCTTCTGCTCGCTGGCACCTCCGGGAGCGAAGCTCGAGCCAAAGAGATCCTCGGCTGGGTCGGCCTCGCTGAAAAGGCGGCGTCTCTCCCATTCCAGCTCTCAGGCGGCCAAATGCAGCGCATCGCCGTCGCCCGCGCGCTCGTTCATCAGCCCGGCTTGCTCATCGCAGACGAACCCACCGGAAATCTCGACACCGCGAGCGGCGATCAGGTTCTCGCCCTGCTCCGGCGCGCCGCTGACGAGTTTGGAGCCGCTGTCGTAATCGCCACCCACTCCACTGAAGCCGCAGCCATGGCCGACACCCGAGTCCGCATGCGCGACGGCCGCATCCAGGAAATCTCCTCGTGAAGCTCTTTCGCCGGATCGTTCTTCGCCCTCTGCGAGCCGATCCCGCCCGAACCCTCCTCAGTATCCTGTCCGTCGCCCTCGGTGTCGCCGTCGTCCTCGCCATCGACCTCGCCGGGGACGCCGCCGTCGGTTCCTTCCAGTCCTCTCTCGCCACCCTCACAGGCAAGGTCGATCTCCAGATCACCGCGAACGGAGGCGTCGACGAGGCTTTCCTGGCTCGGCTCTCCGCCCTTCCCATCCGCGCGCGCCTCGCCCCAGTCATCGAACAGACGGTACGAGTGAGTGGCGGCTCTGCCATGTTGCTCGGAATCGACATGATCGCCTCCGCTCCCACGCAAGAAGGAAGTGGCGAGTTCAGCGCCACCGAACTCGAGACCGCGGCAATCGTTTCCAGCGACACTGCCGATCGGTTCGGCTGGAGCGCCGGGCAAACCATTCATCTGCGAGGTCCCAACCGCACCTCCGAATTCAAGATCCGTACCGTAGTACCCCGCCAAACCTCCGGCTGGATCGCCCTCGACATCGCTGCCGCCCAGCAACTGTTTGACAGCTTTGGCCGCGTCGACAGGGTCGAAATCAGCTTCGATCCGAACCAGGATCAGGCTGCTGCACGCGCCGCCATAGCCGCCCAACTCCCCTCCAGCTACGACGTGCAGACCCCCGGCGACCAGGAAGAGGAGAAGCGCAAGATGCTCGGCGCCTTCCGGTGGAATCTGCGCATATTGAGTTACATCGCCCTCCTGGTGGGTGCCTTTTTCATCTACAACACTGTCGCGGTGGGCGTGGTGCGCCGTCGGACCGAAATCGGCATTCTCCGCGCGATCGGTGCCAGTGCGCTTCGCATCCAGGGCGTCTTCCTGACAGAGGCGGCCGTTCTCGGCATCGTAGGTTCGCTCATCGGCATCGGTATCGGACGCTTCCTGGCTGGGGCGATCCAGGGCATGCTCTCCGACACCGTGAATGCCCTGTTCGTAACCAGCGCCCCCTCACCCATCGCCATCTCTCCCCTCGTGATCGCCGGTGCCATTCTCGCGGGGACTGCCGTTGCCGTCGTCTCAGCTCTGATCCCGGCGCGCGAAGCGGCGCGCGTTGCCCCCGCCGAGGCCATGCGGCAGGCCAGCCTGGAACACGAGGCTCGAGTGCACTCCACCCGGGATCTCGTTATCGCCGGCATTCTCGCGCTCCTCGCCGTCGCCGCATGCTTTGCCCCACCTGTTGACGGACGCCCCATGTTTGGCTACGCTGCCGCGCTGCTAGCTGTTGGTGCCATGGCGCTCGCCTGTCCCGGGTTCATCACCTGGGCGCTGCGTCGTCTCCGTCCGGCTCTCAAAGGCCTCGCCGGTGCCTCCGGGCTGATCGCGGAGCGGAGCCTCGCCACCGCCCTCGCTCGCACCTCGGTCGTGATCGCGGCCCTCGCGACCGCCATCGCGATGATGGTCAGCGTCGCCACCATGGTCGGCAGCTTCCGCGAAACTGTGCAGGTCTGGCTCACCAGCCAACTGAGCGCTGACATCTACATGCGCGGCGCGGGCCCCGCAACCGCAGGCATCTTCCCCGCGATGGACAGCCGCATCCCGGCAATCCTGGAAGCAATCCCCGGAGTCCAGGATGTTGACATTTTCCACGCGTTCCCCTTCCGCTATCAGGGAACGCAGGCCACGCTCGGGGCAGGCGTCATGGAAATAGTTCGCCGCAAGCGCACGCTTCGCTTCCTGAGCGGGAACCCTGACACCATTCTGGGGGCGCTGCCCGGCCAAAATAATGCGATCGTCAGCGAGCCCTTCGCCACCAAACACAACGTACACACGGGCGACGCCCTGACCGTCGCGCTTGGCGAGAAGACCGTCCGACTGACGGTCACTGGCATCTACTTTGACTACTCCAATGACCGCGGGCTCGTGATCGTCGACCGCGGCACTCTGCTGCACTACCTCCCCAACCAGCCAATTACCAACGCGGCCATCTATCTCGCTCCGGGAGCGGACGCGACCAGGGTGCGGCACGCCATCGAGGCGGCCGTCGCCGACTACCCTGTTCTGGTCGCCCCGAACCAGGTCCTCCGAGAGGGCGCGATCCGCATCTTCGATCGCACGTTCGCCGTAACCTGGGCGCTCGAGGGCATCGCCATCGTCGTTGCCATGCTCGGTGCCGCCAACTCCCTGCTGGCCCTCGTGCTCGACCGCCGCCGTGAGATCGGCCTCATCCGCTACCTTGGTGCTTCACGCGAACAGGTTCGCTCCATGATCCTCACCGAAGCCGGACTGCTTGGGCTGCTCGCCACGTGCCTCGGCTTCGTGCTCGGCATGGCTCTGTCGCTGGTCCTTATTTTCGTCATCAACAAGCAGAGTTTCGGGTGGACGATCCAGTTCCACCCGCCCGTCGCCTTACTCGCCGAAGCCCTTGCGCTGGTCTGGTTCATGACCGTCCTCGCGGGTGCCTACCCGGCTCGCTTTGCGGCCCGTATGCAGCCATCGGAGGCTGTACGGGGCGAATAGGCCGCTTACGGCTGGTACTATAAAGGTGTAGCAGTGCGATTCAGGCGGCCCGTGTCTTCGCCGCTCTCCCATTCCTTCAACCTAAATTCAGTTCTCCGGCAGCAAAACCTTCATGAGTGAAAACATAAGAAATATAGCCATCATTGCGCACGTTGACCACGGCAAGACCACCCTTGTGGATGCCATGTTGCGACAGAGCGGCATCTTCCGAGCCAACGAAGAGCTCGAAGATCGCGTGATGTATTCGAACGACCTCGAACGCGAACGCGGTATCACGATTCTCTCCAAGATCACCGGTGTCCGCTACAAGGGCACCAAGATCAACATCGTCGACACCCCAGGTCACAGTGACTTCGGTGGCGAGGTGGAACGCGCTCTCAAGATTGTCGACGGCGTTATGCTGCTCGTCGATGCCAGCGAAGGTCCTCTGCCTCAGACGCGCTACGTGCTGATGAAGGCCCTTGAAGCCAACCTGAAGCCGATCGTCGTCATCAATAAAATTGACCGTCCGGACGCCCGCGCACAGGAAGTTCTGAATGAGGTTTATGACCTTTTCATCGACCTCGACGCCGACGAGTCGCAGCTCGATTTTCCGGTCCTCTATGCCGTCGCGAAGAATGGCATTGCGAAGACCTCCCTGGACGATCCTTCCGAGACTCTCGAACCTCTCTTCGAAGCGATCGTAAAGAGCTTACCCGCTCCCACCGGCGATCCGGATGCGACGCTGCAGTGCCTGGTTGCCAACCTCGATTACAGCGATTACCTGGGACGCCTGGCCATCGGACGGCTCTTCCAGGGAACACTGCGGCACGGCGACGAAGTCGCGATTTGCCACCTTGACGGCACCATCCAAAAGACCAAAATCACCAAGATGTATTCGTTCGAAGGCCTGCGCCGCGTGGACGAAACCATCCTGCGCGCCGGTGACATCATGGCCGTCGCGGGCGTGGCGGGCATCACGATCGGCGAGACGATCACCAGCGCCGAAACTCCGAAACCGATGAAGGCGATTCAGATCGACGAACCGACCATCGGCATGACCTTCACCATCAATTCGTCACCGTTCGCCGGTCGTGAAGGTACGCTGGTCACCTCGCGGAACCTGAAAGAGCGCCTTGATAAAGAACTGCTCACCAACGTTTCCATCAAGGTGGAGGCGATCACTCCCGACACGTTCCGCGTCATGGGCCGCGGCGAACTGCAACTCGCCATCCTCATCGAAATGATGCGACGCGAAGGCCACGAGCTTTCGGTTGGCAAGCCCGAGATTCTCACCAAATCCATCGATGGCAAGACGATGGAACCGCTCGAAATGCTGGTCATCGACTGCCCCGAGCAGTATATCGGCGTCGTGATCGAAAAGCTCGGCTCGCGCAAGGGCAAGATGGCGAAGATGGTGAACCACGGCTCTGGCCGCGTTCGCCTCGAGTTCCACATCCCGTCGCGCGGCCTTATTGGCCTCCGCAGCGAAATTCTGACCGACACACGCGGCACTGGCATTCTGAACTCACTGTTCGAAGGCTACATCGAATGGCAGGGCGAAATCCCGATGCGCCCGACCGGTTCGCTGGTCAGCGATCGCGCCGGCAAGGCAACCGGTAATGCGATCTGGAACCTGCAGGAACGTGGCGAGATTTTCCTGATCCCTGGAACCGACGTCTACGAAGGCATGATTGTTGGCGAAAACTCCCGAGGCAACGACCTTGACGTGAACATCGTCAGGGAAAAGAAGCTCACGAACATGCGTGCGTCATCGGCTGACGAAGCGATGCGTCTCGTGCCGCCTCGCCTGCTCACACTCGAGCAGGCGATTGAGTTCGTGCGCGAAGATGAGGTCGTGGAAGTGACGCCAAAGTCGATCCGGCTCCGGAAGAAAGTCCTCCAGGCGAATCGCCGCTAGCTGTTAGCTCCTCGGGGCTGGCTGGAACAGCGCAAAGACAGCGCCCTGTGGATCTGCGAGAACGCTGATCCATCCAACGTTTTCCATATCCACGGGGCCCATGTGTACGTTGGCGCCAAGGCTCTTTGCCTTGTCCGTCATCGCATTGCAGTCTTCCACCATGATGTAGATCAGCCAGTGCGGCGGCGCGAACTTGTTGCGGCCCTCCTTCGACTGAATGCCGCCGATCATCTCCTCGCCATTCATGATGTGCAGATAGCCGCCCATGTTGTCGGGCGCTGAGATCTGATACCCGAACAGGCCTTCGTAGAAGGGAACTGCCTTCTCCTGATCGGGAGTGCTGAGGTCCGCCCAGCAGAGCGAATTCGCCTGTCCCTGAATCCCGATCCCGGGATGCGCTTTCGATTCCCACATGCAGAACACGGCGCCCGTCGGATCCTGTACCACCGCCATCCGCCCGTGTTCCATCACGTCAAAAGGGCCGAACAGAACGGTTCCGCCCAGCTCCTTCGCCTTCGCGGCGCTCTCGTCCGCGCTCTCAACTGCGATGTACAGATTCCAGTGCGGTGGAACCCCCATCGCCACTTCGTCCTTCTGGAGCGTATATGCGGCTGCGGCGTTCCTGCCCTCCAGTTGGAACATCGTATAGAACTCGTTGTTCCCCATTGGGCTGTCGTTTGCCGTCCAGCCGAATAGAGAGCTGTAGAAGTGTTTGCCCGCCTGCTGATCGCTGGTGGAAAGTTCAATCCAGCAAAACGCGCCCGGGGCGTGTGCGTCGATATGTGCCATCAACGCAGTATATCGGGAAAGCGGGGCCTTGCTGGTGGTGCCCTACCACCGAGCCAGACCTTTCATAAGGTCCCCTGGCAACTTAAGCACCATGTTATGAACACGTTGCACTTTGGCAATTCTCTTGCTTCCATTCGGGTGGAGAAAGATGAAAGCCATGAAACTCTTAAACCTTGCAGTCGCAAGTGCCATGTTGATTCCAATGGGGCTTCTGGCCGCCGAAGTTGACCAACGCCAGACCCCGACGAGTGCCACCGAACGTGAAGTACGCCATGAGCTGGTGATGCTCTCGAACGTGACCGTCTTTGACGACCTGTCCTTCTCGGTTGCACCTTCTGGCTCCGGGGGCGCGGTAGTTACCTTGACCGGCTCCGTGACCCGACCAGTTCTCAAGTCCTCGGCCGTGAACGTCGTGAAGGGGCTCGAAAGCGTCGACCGAGTGATCGACAATATCGAGGTTCTGCCGCTTTCGCCGAACGACGACCGTATCCGAGCCGCCGCGTATCGCAAGATCTACCGCGACAGCGCGCTGTCTACCCGATACGGCTTCCAGTCGCTGCCCTCTATTCGGATCATCGTAAAGAATGGCAACATCCGGCTCACCGGATTCGTGGCGAACGAAATGGACCGCACCATCGCAAACATTCGGGCTCGGGAAGTGAACGGTGCGTTCTCTGTGACGAACGACCTGAAACTCGATCGGGACTAAGACCGCTGATCCCGGCAGTCACATCAGAAACTCTATCGGTTGGCTCCAGCAGTTGCGGGCGCACCGGCAAATAAAAAAATTGAATTGGACTCCCTTAGCCGCAGGTCGTTAGACTGTGGTTTCAATTCAATTGCTGCGCGCAAGGTTTATGTGAATTCCGCGCAGAATTGCCGTCAAAGCCAGGAACGAAGGAGCCTGTACATGAGACCGAAGCTGTCATTTAGGGGAAAGCTGCAGAGATTGGGAGCGCGGCTTCTCCAGCCGGAGTGGCGTCGCTATTGTGCCTTGCTGGCTGGAGGCAAATTTGCCGCCCTCATGATCCTGATGATCGCGTTCACGCTCATAAATCCTGACCTCATGGGCTTAAGCGGGTTCGCCGCAGACCCAGACCTGAAAGGCAACGCGATTGTAAATCCCATCAACACGATGTGGACACTGGTGGCCGCGTTCCTCGTATTCGGCATGCAGGTGGGTTTCACGATGCTCGAAGCGGGCTTCTGTCGCTCGCGCGAGACTGTCAACGTGCTGATGGAATGTATCGTCGACACCTGCCTTTGCGGCCTGCTGTTCTACGCATTCGGCTTTGCGTTCATGTTCGCGCACGGCAACGGCTTCATCGGCCTCAACTGGTTCTTCCTGCAGGGCGCACCGGCCACTTACGAAACATCTGGAGTCGCGTTCCTTGCCTTCTGGCTTTTCCAGTTTGCTTTCGCGGATACCTGCTCGACAATCACCTCTGGTGCCATGATCGGCCGCACTGGGTTCTGGGGCGATCTGATCTACAGTTTTTTCGTCTCCGGGTTTATCTACCCGATTATCGGCCACTGGTCATGGGGTCCGGATGGCTTCCTTGCCACAATGGGCACGCCCGGCAACTTTATGCCTGGTCTTGGCATGAACTTCCATGACTTTGCCGGTTCCACGGTCGTCCACACTATCGGCGGCATGGTGGCACTTGCCGGTGCAATCGTTCTGGGGCCTCGCCTCGGTCGTAAATTCAAGCGTGATGGCGGCGGACCGATGCTGCCTCACGATCTAACGATCGCCGCGTCCGGCGGGCTGCTGCTTTGGTTCGGCTGGTATGGCTTCAACCCGGGCAGCACGCTCTCGGCGATGGATTACATCGGTATCGGTCGCGTCGCCGCAAATACGACACTGGCCGCCTGCTCCGCAGGTCTTGTCGCGATGATCTGCGCATATAGCATGAGTAAGAAGTGGGACGTGAGCTTCACGGTTAATGGATTCCTCGCGGGTTTGGTCGCGATTACGTGTCCCTGTTACTGGGTTAGCCCCCTCGGTGCGATACTTCTGGGCGCCGTCGGCGGTGTGATCGTTGTACTCGGTGTGGAACTGCTGGAATACCTGCGAATCGACGATCCCATCGGCGCAGTGCCGGTACACGGGATGTGCGGTATTTGGGGCACCATCTCGCTGGGCCTGTTCGCTTCTGGTGAATACGGCGTCACGGGCGTCTTTGCAGCGGACAACTCGGCCCCCCTCAAAGGACTGTTCTACGGCGGTGGGACGCAGATTTTAACGGCTCAGCTAATTGGCAGCGCGATTACGGCCGTGGCGACGCTCGGCATAGGCCTGGTGGTGATGTATGGAGTAAATGCGATGGGTTTGCTGCGTGTCTCTGCACAGGGTGAGCGCGAAGGGATTGATCTGCATGAGCACGGGATCTCGGCATATCCGGAGTACGTGATCTCGTCACTGGGTACGCCATCGGCGATGACAGTCAGTCGTGACCGCCTCTAAGGCAAAAGGGAACAACAAGGGAAAGCCATGAAAAAGATTGAAGCCATAATCCAGCCCTTCAAGCTCGACGAAGTAAAAGACGCACTTACGGCTGCCGGTGTCCAGGCGATGACCATCGTGGAAGTCCACGGCCATGGTCGACAAAAGGGTCATACCGAGACGTATCGTGGTGCGGAGTATCAGGTGCGGATGCTGCCGAAAGTGAAGATCGAAATGATCGTGACCGACGCAGACGCCGAGCGTCTGGTTGGCGTTCTTGAGGAGGCTGCGCGTACGGGCAAACTCGGGGACGGCAAGATTTTCGTCTCACCTGTGGAGATCGCGGTTCGCATTCGCAATGGCGATCGCGGGGATGTAGCCCTTTAGGCGTTATCAGGGTTGGCGTGGTGTGCCGGCGGCGAGGATGATACTACTTGTTCGCCGGAATCTTCTGTTCCAGTTCACGCGCCAGGTTCCCGATCGCCGTGACATTACTCAGCTCGATAACCTCGTGATCGCTGTCGGCCTCTTCGATCTCCAGACGCCGGCAGATCAGCCGCTGTAACTGCAGCACCTTGGTGATTTCCTTCTCGGCCAGCATATTCACCTGCAGTCCGAGATGGTTCCGCTGATCTGCTCTCTGGCTCATCCGATTTTGCTTGATCAGGACGAAGGTTGACAGCAGCACACCTTCCAGAGAAACCAGCATGCAGAGTAGTTGGAAAGGGTAAGGGTCGAAGCGCCACCATCCGGCATTCACGGTGACCCAGAAGCCAAACCACGCTACGTGAATCAGAACGAAGGCCATGCTGCCGACGAAACTGGCGATGGCGTCAGAAACCTTGTCCGAGAGGGTTCGGTGCTCCAGCGCCGACTCCTCCAACCGGACTACTTCGTTGATGTTCTCTTGAGCCGAACGTGGTGTGGCTCGGTGGTTCTGGTTTTCCATCCAGTGGCCCCGTGGCTTGTGAAGAAGTGGTTGGTGGAGGCGGGGGGAGTTGAACCCCCGTCCGAAAAAGCCCGAAATGAAGAGACTACGTGCGTATCTGGTTCTAAGTCTCGTCTACCGCCTGAGAGCCAGCAAGACAGCGGCAAACCAGTTCGATTGATCTCGGGTCTCGGCTACGAACAGAAGCCTGCACCCTATCCCACTAAATGACGCTCGTCACCAGCCCGTGGGCTTACTGGCGGGAGCGACGCCGCTTAGGTTTTAATTAAGCTGCGTATGCAAACTGCTGGTTATTGGCAGTTTTGTTTTTCTGATCGTTTTACGGGAGCTCAGAACCCGGCACGCCTCCGCACTGCGATTCAATCCCGTCGAATCCGTTGCGCCCCCACATGATGAGAGTCACGCGTTTAACCGACGCGCTTGAATTCATTCTAGCAGCGTTTTTTGAAAATCCGCTAACGCTTCGGCGTCCAGCCCTCTTTGTTAACCTGCCGGGACCGTCCGATAGCCAGCGAACTCGGTGGCACATCTTGCGTGATGGTGCTGCCGGCCGCGATGTAGGCCTCATCAGCGATGGTGAGCGGCGCCACCAGTGTAGAGTTGCTCCCGACAAAGGCATGATTCCCAATGGTCGTCCGGTGTTTTTTCTTGCCATCGTAGTTGCAGGTGATGGTGCCGGCACCTACGTTCACCTTCGATCCGATGCTCGAATCGCCCAGATAAGCCAGATGCATGGACTTCGATCCCACGCCGAATTCCGTATTCTTCAGCTCCACGAAGTTGCCTACATGCGACCCGTCGTGCAAATGGGCGCCCATGCGAATTCGCGCAAACGGCCCTACATGAACGTTCGAGTCCAGTCTGCTCGACGAAACCACGGAAAAGGGGTGAATCTCGGAATTGTCGCCCACGCTTGAACTCTGGATGATGGAAGACGCGCCGATATGACAGTTCTCGCCGATCACCGTATTGCCCGAGAGCTGTACAAAAGGCTCGATGACGGTATCGGCACCGACGACCACCTGACTGTCTACGTTCACCGTTTCCGGCCGGTAAATGGTGACCCCATCGGCCAGCAGCTGATTCACCTTGCGCTCGCGCAGGATGGCGTCGACCGCAACCAGCTCCGCTTTGGTGTTGATCCCCAGCAGTTCGCTGGAATCGGCGATCTTGACCGCAGTCACGCGGTGACCCGCTTCGATGAGAATCTCCACCATGTCGGTCAGGTAGTACTCGCCTGCCGGATTATCGGTCCTGATTTCGTGTACGTGCTTCCAGAAAGCCGCCGCATCGAAGCAGTAGAACCCCGCATTGATCTCGCGGATGCTGCGCTGTTCTTCCGTTGCGGCCTTATGCTCAACGATCGCGACGAAGTCGCCGTTCTCCGCCCGCACAATCCGACCATAACCCGTGGCATCGGGAAGGTCTGTCGAGATCAGTGCGGCCCCTGCTCCGGTTTCCCTGTAGCGCTGCACCAGCAGCCGCAGCGTCTCAGGCCGGACCATCGGGCAATCGCCATTCACCACGATCAGCAGCCCGCCCGTGCCCGCCAGGTAGCTCTCGCCGCACATGACCGCGTGACCGGTCCCGAGTTGCTCGCGCTGCTCGAAGGCTCGAACTCCTGCCCTCGAGACCACCTCGCCAACCGCCTCCGCCTGATGCCCAACCACCACGAACACGCGTTCCGGTGGCGCTAAGTCCAGAGCTGTCGCGATGGCATGTTCCACCAGTGTCCTGCCGCCCGCGCGGTGCAGAACTTTCGCCATCTTCGACTTCATGCGCGTGCCTTGCCCGGCGGCAAGGATCACGATTGCTGCGTCCTGAATCATCTTCTCAGTGTCGCAAGGCCCTGCAGCTTCGCTGCTCTGTGACGTTGGCCCAGCAGCGCCAATCGATACGCCAGAGCCCCGAGGGCAGCGGGGTTGTGCCGCACTTTCACAGAACGCTGCAACAGGTCCGCCTCGAAGATTTCGAGGCCCATCGCGACCAGGTTGTCGGTGTCGTTCTCGACCGGAGATGCCTGTTGCTCTGCATAGCGTCTCCGCATGGAAGGCGTGATCCTGGTGGTGCTGACGATCGCGCAATCGAGCAACGGGCCGCCGGCATGGTTATTGATGGCCTGGACATGGTCTGAAGCGCGGAAGTTGATCGTCTCGCCGGGCTGCGACATCAGGTTCACAAAGTACGCCTTCATCGCCGGAGACTTGCGGATGGCCGCAGCGATACCGGAGACGAGAAGATTCGGCACCACGCTGGTGAAGAGAGAGCCGGGTCCCAGCGTGATCAGGTCAGCCTGGGCTATCGCCTCAACCGTTTCCCGCAGCGGACGGGCGACGCGGGGTTCCAGGCGAATCTCCCGGATCGGCTTTCGACTGCGGCTGATTTTCGTCTCACCGCGAACCACGCGCCCACCTTCGAGGACAGCTTCGAGCACGACATCGGCCGCCGTTGAGGGATAGATCTTGCCCGCGATATTCAGAACCTCGCAGGATTTCTTGACGGCGTCAGGGAAATCACCCATCACGCCCGTCAAAGCTGTCAGGAACAGATTTCCGAAACTATGGCCTTTCAGGCCCCGACCGGAATTGAAGCGATAGCGAAAAAGCTGCGACAGCAGAGCTTCGTCTTCCGAAAGGGCCACCATGCAGCTGCGGATATCGCCCGGGGGCAGTACATCGAAGTCGCGGCGAAGACGACCGGAGCTGCCGCCGTCATCGGTCACCGTGACCACGGCGGTGATGTCCACCAGCGGGTGTTCCGGGGAGCGGTCCGGTGAAGCACGGGCGTAGTGCTTCAGGCCAGCCAGCAGAGATGACAGACCAGTGCCGCCGCCGATGGAAACGACGCGAAGCGTGTCGCTCACAACCGAAGACCGAGGTCAAACCTCAAGCAGGTTTCGCAGCTCTGGAAACCGCTCGGCGAGGGCGGCGAAATCGGAGTCCTGGCGGGCATGCAGGCGGTTCCGGGGCTCCACTTCGATAGCACGCTTTAGGTTCTCATAGGCACCATTTCCGTCGCCTGTGAGACCACACGACAGCGCTAGCGTGTAGAGGATGTGATCGCCCTTCGGCTGCATCTTCAACGCGCTTGCCAGATGATGCCTTGCCTTCTCGAAGTCGCGGGCATTGAGCCGCTCGACCGCGTAGTTGAAGTGGTCGTCGGCCGTGTTCAGCTGCAGCGCTGCTGCTCCGGCGAGCCTTCGCTCGCAAACCTGCAGATACCCGCGGGCGCGATCTGCCACGTGGATCGCCGGACCACTGGCAACCTCGCGCAGGGCAGCCACTGCGTCAGCCCAGCGCTGTTCCGAGTACAGTCGAACGCCACGTTCAAAGCCTTGCAGCTGTACCTGGGCGGGCGTGGGCGGCTCGGCAGGCCTCGGTGCCGGAACAGTTGCTTTGCTCAGGACAGCGGCTTTCGTGGGGGGCGCAGTTGCCCTGGTTCTGGTAGTAGTTGAGGTGGCCATAGTGGATCGCCGGATTTAGCGGTTGAAACTGGCCATGAGGATATCACTAAATCAAGCGGGTCAACAGCAGGGCGTGCTTGCTGGTGTGGCCCGCAGAACAACTAAGAATTTGCCAGAAGGACGACCGCCTGAGACTCCGCGGAGAACCCCTCACCGACCGGTCCGACACGTTCAGCCGTCTTGAATTTGACGGATACCTGATCCAGTCTGATCCCCATTGTGGTGGCCAGCGACTCACGAATCGGCAGCCGAAAATCCTTGAGCTTGGGCCGCTCCAGGATCACCGTGGCATCGACATTCGCGATGCTGTACCCGGCCGCTCCGGCCAGATCGACGGCATGGCGCAGGAACTGCAAACTGCCCGCGCCCTTCCACTTCGGATCCGTATCGGGGAAGTGCATGCCGATATCGCCCGCGGCGATTGCGCCGAGAATCGCATCGGTGATGGCGTGGGCCAGAACGTCGGCATCAGAATGGCCTTCGAGGCCAAACTCACACGGAACCGTGACGCCGCCCAGGATCAGTCGGCGTCCGGCGACGATGCGATGGACATCCCAGCCCTGCCCGATACGCAGACCGGGCGAGCCGGCACTCAACGCGCTTCCTGTTCAAAGAACAGGCGGGCGAGATCCATATCGGCTGGCTTCGTAATCTTGATGTTGCGTTCGCTGCCCATCACGACGCTGACCTCCACCTGATCGAGGCGTTCAACAAGGCTCGATTCATCGGTGCCCGTGAAGCTGTCGGCCGTTGCCGATTCGAAAGCTCGGCGCAAAAGATCCACCCGGAAGACCTGCGGAGTCTGTGCCAGGATCAGGCGCTCGCGTGAGATGGTGGAGCGTACTTTCGGGCCGCCCGCCTGAGCACCGCTCACCTGTTTGACTGTATCCACCGGAACAATTCCGACGATTGCCGCGCCCGTGCTTTGAGCCTCTTCCACCACTTTGCGAATGGTTTCGAGTTCGATGAAGGGGCGCACCGCGTCGTGAACCGCGACGTAATCGGTATCGGGATCGAGAGCGGCGAGAGCGTGCTCCACTGACTGCTGGCGCGAGGCACCTCCGGCCACTACCTTGAGTTCCCCCAGAAGCGATTTCGTCTCGGGCGTCAGAAGTTCGCGGACCCATTCGATGTCTTCTTCGCGAACAGCCACCACGATTTCGTGGACCAGAGGCGACGACACAAACTTCCGGACGGTGTGCACCAAAACGGGCGAGCTTTCCAGCAGCATAAACTGCTTCCGGCTGGTGCCCGTCGATTCGGCTGATGCAGGGACGCTCCCCTTAAGCATCCGGGTTCCCAACCCGGCTGCGGGCAGAATTACTGCTAGTCTCACTTATTCTCCGACGGCCTGAATTCGTACTGCGGCGCGTTCGGTCACTGGTGTTGCCTGGGTGACCGTTTGCGCCACGGCTTGCGCTACCTGGTGCACGGCGTGACGATCGTCGAACTTACCAAAAATCATCTTGCCGGCAGTGGTTTGCAGGACGCTGGTCACCGAAATATCGATCGTCTTGGAGATCATACGCCGTGCGTTATCCACCACCACCATCGTACCGTCATCAAGGTAAGCCACGCCCTGGTTGTACTCCTTGCCTTCTTTGAGGATGAAGACGCGCATCAGCTCGCCGGGGAGTACGACAGGCCTCACCGAATTAGCCAGCTCGTTGATGTTCAGTACCTTGACGCCGCGCACCTGCGCCACTTTATTCAGGTTGAAATCGTTCGTGACGATACAGCAGCCGTAAAGCGTCGCGAGCTCGATCAGCTTCATGTCTACTTCTTTGACCCCGGGAAAGTCCTGCGCGATGACTTCGACGGTGACGTGGCTCATCTTCTGGATCCGCTGCAACACGTCGAGCCCCCGGCGACCGCGCGCTCGCTTCATCCCGTCAGCGGAATCGGCCACCATCTGGAGTTCGTGCAGCACGAACTGCGGTACGACGAGAACTCCATCGAGAAACCCGGCCTCCACGATATCGGCGATCCGGCCATCGATGATGACACTGGTGTCGAGGATCCTGTAGCCCAGGCGAACATCTGCTTCTGCGGCAACAACCCCGCCCCCCAAGGCGCCGAAAGTCAGTAGATCGCCCTTCGCCGCACCGAGACCGGCACCGAACCAGGCGAACAGTACGAGGTTGAACACGGTGATGAGACGCAGCAACGGAGTCCCGTCGAGTCCGAGCCGACCGAGAACGATGCTGGTCAGCGCTGCACAGCAGAGACCGGCCAGCAGCCCGGCGGCCAGGCCCAGCAGCCGCTTCAGGCTCACCTTCTTGAAGCGTATCTCTAACAGGATCGCGGTGCAGGCGACGAGCGCGCCGCCGCCCGTTGCCATCCACA
>JAOAPO010000035.1 GCA_025462945.1 Bryobacterales bacterium | reverse complement strand
CGCACGGAGTCCCGTGGGCCTGACGAAGTATGCCAGCCTGGAGCCGGATGACGAACTGGCGCAGACCAGTCTCAAAGAAGCTCTGACTGCGGACGACAGATACGCTCCCGCTCATTGGGCGCTGGGTGAGCGCGTGCCTGCTGGTCCGCGCCGGCTGGCGGAGTGGAAGCTGGCCATCGCGCTGGCTCCGAGGAACACCGAATGGCTGGAACGCTATGCAAGACACTGTATCGAGTTCAAACAGTATGCTGAGGCTGGTCGTGCCTGGCTGGCGGCGTCGCAGGCTGCGCGCGACGAACCCTCACGTGAGCGGTTCCTCACTGAGCGCCTGAAAATTGATCAGCTGCGCCTCGACGATGAAGCTGAGGAGCGCCGCCGTGAAGCTGCGGCCAAAGCCGCGGATATCGAGCGCCTGAAATCCCAGGCCAGGAAAGAAATCGCAGACCTTGAAGCCCGTTCCAGCCGTAAACCGCTCGGCAAGGACGAGAAGGTAGTGGATTGGGACGATGTACACGCCACAGCCACGGTGGATGGTACCATTCTGCGAACCGACTGTGTGGGCAAAGAGTTACGCATCGATATCCGGAACGCGGCAGGCAAGATAATGCGGTTCCGCGCCCTCACGCTGCAGCAGATCGAGATTCGAGGCGATGACAGTAAGTTGTCCTGCGGTCCCCAGAAGCCGCGGCCCGTTACGATCGGCTACCGTCCCCTGACTGATGGCAAAGTCTTTGCCGGCGACCTCTATACAGTCGACCTGCGCTGATGAGGAGGCACATCAAACGCCTTCTGGGCGCGAACCGGCCCAAGGTCATCGCGGTATTGGCGTCTACTCACGAAGAGGCCGCTTCCTGCGTGGAGCACGCGAAGACCAGCGGAAGTTCTCTGCCAGTTTGGGTATGGTGCGCAGAACCGGGAGTCGGCGCCCGGCCCTGTGGCGACAGGCTTTGGACCTCGGCGACGGCCCTTTCCGCCCGGCGGGATCTGCAAGGCGTTTGGCCAGCGCTGACGATCGTTTGCTGGACGGGCGAGCGCTCCGCAACCGGACTGAAACTGCTGCCGTTTACCGTCCCTCCGTTTCGAATCGTGATTCGGAACGAAGCAGCTGACTTCTTCCCCGCTGCGTCGGCGCCGCTGGTGGAGCACCTGATCCGTCGAATCAAAGACACAGCGGCTTCGTGTGCCACACGGCTTGGCGAATGGCTTGGCGCCGTTTTCGGTCTCTGCTGGTCGCTCGTTTGGCATGCCGCGGACTGGGCCTGGAGCGCGATCCTGGCAGCTCTGGCTCAGGTGGCTCCGGTGTTCTGGCCCCTCGCCTTGAGAGCCTCCCGCCGGCGCAGGGCATCTCGGTATTTGGCGATCGCGCGGCCCAAACGCGTCAATTCAAGCGCCGTAGACATGGCGGTCGCCGATCGAAGGTGGCGGAAGTCTCGCATCGAACGCACAGCAACCGATTCCGATGCCTCCTTTGTGGTATTCCGCCATCCCGACTGCTTCTTGTCGGCTCAGCCGCTGCTTGACCTGGCGATCCAGACGGGGGCGTTTGCCGTGGCCCAGCAGTCGGCCTACACGGGCTGGCGGAGGCAAGTGACCAGCAGGCACCCGTTCCGTCCCTTACAACCTGGCGAAGTGAGCTTGGTTCTCTCGCCCATTTCTCCACTGCTGGTGGTCAATCGCGAAGCACTGCTGACGCTGGGGATTCCGCGCGCGTTTACTTTCGGAGCCGGCATCGCGCTGCTTGGCTACCGGGCGGCCGCAGCTGGCCTGCAAAGCTTCACGATTGGCGGGTCACAACCCGTGACCCAGGAACCTGCAATGGCGTTGGAAGATCTTGAGCTCGTGCTCAGACTGGGGGATCTCGCACCGCAGTACCCGGAACTGCGTCGGGGAACTATCGGGCAGTCACCTGCGCTCGCTTCGCGGTTCACGGGCAAGCCACGGATTCTCGTCGTCTCGCCGTACTTGCCGTTCCCTCTCTCGCACGGAGGCGCCGTCCGGATCTTCAATCTCTGCCGGGAACTGTCGGTCGAAGTGGATTTCGTTTTGGCCTGCTTCCGCGAAGAAGACGAGTACGTGCACTATGACGAACTTTACAAGGTTTTTCGCGAGGTTTACGTGGTTGACATCGATGAGCAAGAGTCGGATTCGAGTGTGCCGCCACAGGTGTCGGAGTACCGCAGTTCCGCGATGCGAACGCTGATCCAAAATCTTTGCGAAGACCGAGCTATCGAACTGGTGCAGCTCGAGTACACCCAGATGGCGGAGTACCGGAATTGCACGGGTGACACGCCCGTCCTGCTGGTTGAACACGACATCACTCTCTCCCTGTACCGCCAGCTCGCCGAACTATCCGGAACCGATTCCGCGCTCCGTCAGTCCGGGCTTTGGCAACGCTTCGAACGCGATGCGCTCGCGGACGTGTCGGCGGTTTGGACCATGTCACGCGACGACCGGGCACTGGCGCTGGAATACGGCGCTGATGAGGACAACACGCTGGTCGTCCCAAACGGGGTGGATTTGAACCGCTTCCAGCCCTCTCAGAAGACCGGAACGGCTCCGACCCTACTGTTTGTCGGGTCTTTCCGCCATTTACCCAATCTGCTGGCATTCGAGGCCCTTCGCGACACGATTCTGCCGGAGGTTCGCAAGCGGGTACCCCGCGTTCAACTGCATGTCGTGGCTGGCCCTGATCACGAGCGAGCTGCGCGGAGCGCAGGCCGCGCAGCCTTGCTGGATCCTGTGCCGGGAATCCGGATGGAGGGTTTCGTCCAGGATTTGCAACCTGCCTACCGTGAATGCGACGTCGTGGTCATTCCGCTGCCCGTTTCAGCTGGTACGAACATCAAGCTGATGGAAGCAATGGCTTGCGGGCGAGCGGTCGTCAGCACGCCAGTGGGTTGCCACGGGCTGGGGCTGCGGGACGGTGACGAACTGGTCATCCGTGACCTCGCCGAGGGCTTCGCGGCCGCAATCGCAGACCTTCTGGAAGACCGGGAGAACCGCTCGCGCTTAGCTGCGAATGCACGCCGGACGGCGGAGAAACACTTCGGCTGGCACAACATCGCGGGACACGCCCATGCAAGTTATGCACAGCTTCTCGGCATTACGTGCAGGGAACCGATACACTAGATACATCGCCTTCGTGACCGAATGACTAAACCCTACCATGAAATGACCTCAGCCGAGCGACTTACTGCTCGTATCGCGAAAAACCGCGAAATTGATGAAAAGATTCAGGCTGCGCCCGTGGCTGCAGATAAGCCGAAGCGCCGTAAGACGGCAGCGGATGAACGCACAGCGCAGAAAAACAACACTCTCGACAAGTTCCATGAGATTCGCAAGAGCCATGGCATCGACGCCGCCTCCGAGTATCTGCGAAACCTCAGGAACCAAGACTCCGCTTAAATGACACGCCGGACCTTTGCCGGCAGTACGGCAGCCACCGCCTTCTTCGGCGGTGCCTTGTCGGGTGCCCTCGCGGCAAATCAGACCGCGTCGGTGTTTGCCTACGTGGGCTGCTACACCACTGCCCAGCGTAAAGGTCGAGGCGACGGCATTCACGTTTATCGAGTTGACCCTCGAACGGGTGCGTGGACCCAAACGCAGGTTCTGACCGGATTGGTCAATCCCTCGTTTCTGCAGATGGGCATCGCGGGTAAGTTCCTGTACTCTTCACACGGTGATGAGGAGTATGCCACCTCCTACTCAATCGATCCAACCACCGGCAATATCAAAGTACTCAATCAGGCGAAGACCGGCGGCAAGAACGGTGCGCACATGGCCATCAGCCCCAACGGCCAGTTCGCCGTCGTCGGGAACTACACCGCAGGCTCCGTGGCTGTGCTGCCCATTCAGGGCGACGGTACTCTGGGCGATTTCACCCAGCTGGTTCCAATGGAAGGGACACCGGGTCCGCACCGCACCGAACAGCCAGGCCCACATCCGCACCAGATCGTTTTCGATCCGTCGGGACGGTACGTTCTGGTGCCCGACAAGGGACTCGACCGCATCTTCGTGTTCCGTTTCGACAGTCAGGCCGGGAAGTTGACGCCTGCAAGCTTCGTGGAAACGAGGGCGGGGGCCGGTCCTCGCCACCTCGCGTTCCACCCCACGCTTCCCGTCGTCTGGGTTCTCAACGAACTTGGCAATACCGTTACCACCTACTCCTGGGATGCCAGGAATGCGGTGCTGAAAGCCCTGCAAACCGTATCATCGCTTCCACAGGACTTCTCCGCCAACAACACCGCTGCTGAGATTGTGGTTGGCCCCGGTGGCAGGTTTCTCTATGCGTCGAATCGCGGGCATGACAGCGTTGTCACGTTCGCCGTGGACGCGAAAACCGGGTTGTTGCGCGCGTCTGGATGGACTCCAGCAGGCGGCAAGGTTCCGCGATTCATTACTGTGGGGCCGAATGGCCGCTCCTTGTTCGTGACAAACGAGCAGTCCGACACGATCGTGAAACTCCGGATTGACGGCGCTTCTCTGGCCCCTGAAGGCCCGCCAATTGCAAACGCCAGTCCAGTGACGATTGCATTTCGAGACTCACGCTAAGACACAGGTATTCCAATGCTGAAATGGTTCAAAAAGGGCGCTGAGGAGGGAACTGTCGAGCCTCCCGTGATTCGTGAAATCGACAGCAGCACGGATTTGGATTCGCTGCTGGCGCAGGACACCGTCATGGTGTTCAAGCACAGCACCGCTTGTCCGGTGAGTTGGTCGGCGCACCGTCAGGTGTTGAAGTTCGCGGCGGAACACCCGGATTTTCCTCTTTACATCCTGCCCGTGATACAGCAGCGGGCCGCCAGCAACAGCGTGGCCAGCAAAACCGATATTCGCCACGAGTCGCCTCAGGTCATCCTGTTGCGCGATCGCCAGGTGGTAGCAACGATCTCGCATGGTGAGATTACCGCGTCGGAACTCGATCAACTGATCGCAAGCTGACCATTCGACCGTCGCGGAGTAGCCGAAAATGTTCGCCGCGCCATTCCACGGTATTGCCGAACAGTCCGGCGCACCAGACGGCGAAGCCAAAAAGGTCTCGGAACGGGACAAAGGGCAGGGAGGTCGCCGGTGATTCCAGTGCAGCGAGCGCCACGGCAGCAGCAGCCAGACGCACCAGCAGCCCGAAGAGAGCGATCCGGCCGGCTCCGGTCAGTTCCGCCACAAGGCACCAGAATGTCGCATGCGTAACAACGTAGCCGAGATAACCTCCCGGCCGTGAGATGCGGATCGTGCGCGACCACCGGACCTGGTGCCGCCAAACCTGTGCAAGGCTCCCGCTGCCGAGATTTGTCTCGACGACGATGTTCGGCATGATGATCTTTTTGCCGAGCGCCGAGATTCGTGCACCAAGTTGGTAGTCATCCGCCAGATATTCGCGAATTGACGAAAACCCGCCGATCGCATCGAGTTCCCGTCGGCGAAACGCCATCGTGGAGCCGAGCGCGAAACCGCTGCTCGAGAGCAGGCGGGCGACGAGGACGCTGGGCGCGAATTCGGTTCCGATGCCCAACGCTTCAGCTTTGGCCGGCAGCGAGCCACCGCGACCGCGGTAGATGCAGGTGACAAGCCCGACGCTGTCGTCCGCAAGACCGTCCAGCACGTTCGTCAGATAGTCTGGCGGAACCAGGATGTCGCCATCGTTGACCAACAAGACTTCATGGCGGGCCAGCCGCGCCAAAATATCGAGGGACCCCGCCTTCCGGTTAGGTGCGTCATTGGGCGTCGCGATCACCTGGATGGGGACGTGGGGAAACTCGCGGCGCAGCCGCTCAATATCGGCAACGGCCGGGTCAGTTAGATCGGCAACGCCAAACAGGATCTCGAACTCGGGGTAAACCTGCGAGGCGTGCGATCGAATAGCGTCGTAGAAGCCATCGTCTCGCCCTTTCACCGGCTTTAGAATCGAGACGGCGGGCGAAAAGCGGGGTCTCCGTCGTCGCTGCAGCTTGAAGCGGAGAGCGCCGGCGATCGCCAGCAGGTTGTAGGCGGCCCCGCAGGCAACCAGAATCGCAGCTGGCAGCGCGGCGGTCACTGTGAGATGAACACGACCCCGGAAGCGATGAGCAGCGCGCCCGTCCACCGCTGCCAGTCGACCCGCTCCTTAAGAAGAAAGCGCGCCAGGATGGTTTCAGGGATAAAGGTTGCAGCGGACATCGGCACCGCGAAGCTCATCGGCGCTATGGCGACCAGTTTGATGAAGGCGAAGAACGAAATCGCCATGGAGAACGTGGACACGATCACGTAGCGGTTTTGAACGAGTGCGTGCAGCGCTCGCCCAATGGCGCCCGGTCTGAAGTCGTGGATCTCTCCGTGGTGCTTCATCCCCATGGAGCGAAAGACATCACCGGCTGTGGTGGCTGCCACCAGCACCATCACAAGAAACCACTTCATTCGGCGACAGTCCCCGCTGTGGCCGGGTTGGTCCGCCCGACCAGCATCACGCCCGCTGTTATCAGGAGGATTCCTGCCCACCTGGACACCGAGATATCTTCACCGAGGATGAAGCGGCCCGAGATCGCTGCGAGTACGTAACCGATTGCTGTTACCGGCATAACGTAGCTGAGATCGGCCCAGCTGAGAAGAGCCATGTGGCTAAGCGTCCAGACAATCAGCAGGGCCACTCCGGCGGCGACCCACGGATGGAACAGGGCCCCGATGAGGGCGAGAGGTGTATTGCCCGGATCGCCCAGCTGCTGCATGCCGTGCGTCAGGAGCGAGTTACCCGTGACGTTGCTGAGGACGACGATCGCTGTGAAGAGCCGCGTGCGGGAGCGCAGGTCGCGACGATCAGTCGCCGGCATTCGCGGAGGCTGCCGCCGTTTGCTGCCGCTGTTCGGAAATGAATTTGCGGCGGCGCGAACGAAGTGCCATGTATTCTTTGGCTTCCTTCGTAAGGCGCTTGCGTTCGTGCGCGTTGAAGATGACCTTGCTGATCATCCGCCAAACGACCTTCGGACGGAAGTAGTATTCGCTGTAGAAGCGCTCCACCCAGTCCATCAGTTCGGCTTCGTCGAGGTTCTCATAGACAACCTTGGGAAGCTGATTTCCACGTGCGTCCACAATGCTGCCGACGGAGATCAGATTGTTCTTCTCAGCGTACGCGTAGAATTCAGTGCCGGGGTAAGGGTGTGCGATCGAAACCTGAATGGTCTCGTTGTCGAGCTTCTTCGCGAAGTCGATCGTCTTACGGATGCTCTCGCGGGTTTCGCCCGGCAGGCCGACAATGAAATCGCCATGGATGACGAGGCCGAGTTTCTTACAGTTGGCCGTGAAGCGCTCGGCCATGTCGATGGTCGCGCCCTTCTTGATGTTCTTGAGGATCTGCGGGTCGCCCGACTCATAGCCCACGATCAGCAGGCGGCAACCCGCTTCCTTCATCGCTTTCAGGGTGTCGTAGTCCGTGGTGACGCGCGAGGTGCACGACCACGTCACACCGACATGCTTCAGCTTCGAGCAGAGTTCGATGGTGCGTTCTTTGCGGTAGTTGAAGGTATCGTCGTCGAAGAATATTTCCTTCACTTCCGGGAAGTTGTCGCGGATGTACTTCACCTCTTCCACGATGTCGTCGCTCGAACGCAGTCTCCAGCGGTGGCCGGAGTGCGTTTGCGGCCACAGGCAGAAGGTGCACATGGCAGGGCAGCCGCGCGAGGTGTACAGCGATAGGAAGGGATTGAGCAGGAACGGAACGTTGTAGTTCTTAACGTCGAGATCGCGCTTATAGACTTTCGAAACCCAGGGCAGTTCGTCCAGGTTTTCGATCATCGGTGCTTCGGGATTGTTGACGATGCCGCCGTCTTTGCGGAAGCTGGCGCCGGGGATCTCTTCCAGCGGAGTGCCGTTCGCGTACGCCACAATCTGGTGATCGAACTCACGACGGATCACGAAATCGATCGCGGTGCTGGCGTTCAGAGACTTTTCAGGCTCTACAGTCACGGGAGGTCCGACGAAGCAGACCTTCAGCCGCGAATTGGCGGCCTTCATCATCGCAGCGATCTTTATGTCGACATCGAAGCCGGGCGTCGAAGTAAAGAGGACGAGGAGTTCGAAGTCCTTGCCCATCTCCACTGTCTGCTCGATCGAAATCTTGTGGGGCGGAGCATCCACCACCTTGCTGTCGGGCAGCATTCCAGCCGGGTAGCAAAGCCACACAGGGTACCAGTAAGACTCGATTTCGCGAGATGCCGGCCACCGTGAACTTGCACCCCCGTCGAAGCCCTCGAAAGAGGGTGGGTTGAGGAACAGGGTTCTCATTCGTAAAGAACCATTGTAGGGCAAAGAAAGAGACGGTCCCGCAGTCTTTATGAATGCGCCATGATCGGGCGACTCTCGTACAGCTCTTCGAGTGATTCACTTTCTGCGCCGTCGAGGCGGATTTCGAGTGCTGCCAGCGCGTCCGTCAGATGGTGCGGCTTCGAGGCGCCGATGATCGGCGATGCGATCCCAGGTTGCTGCAACACCCACGCGAGTGCGATCTGTGCGTTGTTTACGCCCCGGGCTTCCGCGACGGCACTGATCCTGTCGACCACCGCGAAGTCCTGATCGCGGTAGAACTGGCCCTTCGCGTAATCGTCTGTCCGGGCCCGTGCGGTTTCGCCATGGTCTTCTTTGCGACGATTCCCTACGACGAAGCCGCGTGCCAGCGGGCTGAACGGAATCACGCCAATGCCCTCTTCCCGGCAGAGCGGCAGCATTTCCCGCTCCTCTTCGCGGTACACGAGATTGTAGTAGTTCTGCATCGAGACGAAACGGGCGAGGTTGTATTTGTCGGAGGTCGCAAGCATCTTCATGAACTGCCAGGCGTACATCGCGGAAGCGCCGATGTAGAGCGCCTTGCCGGCCTTGACCACGTCACTCAGCGCAGACAGCGTCTCCTCGATCGGCGTGTTGTAGTCGAAGCGGTGAATCTGATAGAGATCGACATAATCCGTCTTCAGGCGCTTCAGACTCGCATCGATAGAGTGCATGATGTGCTTGCGCGAAAGACCCTTGTCGTTCGGGTCGTCACTCATCTCCTGAAAGACCTTGGTCGCAATGACGATACGGTCGCGGCCCGGCCCGTACTCCTTCATGGCATGACCCAGAATCTCTTCACTGCGACCCAGAGAATACATGTCCGCGGTATCGAAGAAGTTAATGCCGGCTTCCAGAGCCTGCCGGATGAAGTGCTGCGCTTCCGCCTCTTCGAGGACCCACGGACGCCATTCCTTCGAGCCGTAAGTCATCATGCCGAGGCAAAGGCGAGACACCTTCAGACCGGTCGCTCCAAGACGTGTGTATTGCATAGCTGCCGATAGTGTATCGCCAGCGACCCTCACCATCAGCCAAGAAGCTGTTTTGTGAACTCACCCTCGCCGTGGACATCCGTCAACCGCATGTCGCGGCTTTGATAGAGGTACGTGAGCTTCAGGTGGTCGATCCCCAGCAGGCGCAGAATGGTCGCGTTCACATCGTGCACGTTGAACGGAGACTCTTGAGGACGCAGCCCGAAGTCATCGCTGGATCCAAGCACCTGACCACCCTTGATGCCGGCACCCGCCATCCACATGCTGAACGCGTACGGGTGATGGTCGCGGCCTTTGGTGCCTTCGGCCAGCGGAGTGCGGCCGAACTCGCTGTTCCACACCACCAGCGTGGAATCCATCAGACCGCGGGCCTTCAGATCGGTGAGCAGGCCCGCGATCGGAAGGTCGGTCTTCTTGCACATGCGGGTATGCGAGTTCTGCAGGTCGGTGTGGGCGTCGTCCCAGTCCTGCCCGATATTGGTGCCCGAGAACAACTGGATGAAGCGAACGCCGCGTTCCACGAGGCGCCGCGCCAGCAGGCACTTGCGTCCGAAGTCATCCGTCATCGGGTCGCCAATGCCGTAAAGCTTGCGAGTCGCCTCGCTCTCTTTGGAGATGTCGACGGCTTCGGGCGCGGAACTCTGCATCCGGAAGGCGAGTTCATAGGACGCAATGCGCGCCTCCAGTTCAGAGCCGTCCGGGTGGGCTTCCAGGTGGCGCTGGTTCAGCTCTGCAATAAAGTCCAGCGAGTTGCGCTGCGCCTTGGTGCCGATGCCCTTGGGGGACGCCAGATTCAGCACCGGATACTCACCGCTGCGGAACACCGTGCCCTGATAAACGGCTGGCAGGAAACCGGAGTTATAGACCCCTGGACCCGACTTCATCGCGCCATCGGACATGACAACGAACGCCGGCAGGTTCTGATTCTCCGAACCGAGGCCGTAAGTGACCCACGAACCCATCGACGGCCGACCCGGGAACTGCGAACCCGAATTGCGGAGATACATCCCCGGCGCGTGATCGAACGCGTCGCCGTAGCAGGAGCGAACCAGGGCGATCTCATCGGCTTTGCCTGCGATCTCCGGATAGAGTTCAGAGATCTCCATCCCGCTCTGCCCGTGACGACTGAACTTCCAGGGGCTCCCGCGCATCGGAGCGCGCGCGAAATCAATGCGGTTGGTCTTCAGGCCCTTCGCCATCTCCGCGGAGATGGTCTGGCCGTCTCGCTTCGCCAGTTCAGGCTTCGGGTCGAACGTATCCACGTGGCTGACGCCGCCGTGCATGAACAGGTGGATTACAGCCTTCGCGCGCGCCGGCTGGTGCGGAGGCTTCGGTGCCAGAGGATTCACCGCTGCCGCAATTGCACTGTCGGGCAGCATGGAGGCGAGCGCCATTGCGCCAAACCCTTGCCCAGCCCTGTGCAGCAGTTCACGTCTTGAGTAAGGTCTCATGTCTCTGTCCCCTGGCTAATCCACGTACAGGAATTCATTGGTGTTGAACAGAACGCGCACGAGTTCCGAGTATGCGCCTTTCCGCCCGGCGAGTTCCGCCGATTGACGCTCGATGAACGTCCGTGCGCCCGCAAGGTCAGAAGCGGTTGGCACGCGGCGGTAGACAGCGAGCCATGCATTGCGGATCGCTTCCGTATCGTCGGTCGTTGCCGCCAGTTTCTCAGCCAGGCGATTGGCTTCGAGCACGGTCCACTGCCCGTTCAGCAGCGTCAAAGATTGCGGCGCTGTATTACTCTCGGCGCGGCGCGAGCAGCTCTGGATGCCTTCCGGCGCGTCGAAAGTTTCGAACATCGCAGGACGGAACGTCCGCCGGGACAGCATATAGATGCTCCGGCGCGTGTGCTCCGCCGTATCGGCTGACGGTGTCCACATACTGTTGCCGCTGAGGCCGTAGAGTTCTTCCTTGGCCACTTCAGGGACGATCGGCCGCCCCGCCATCTTCAGGTTCAGAACCCCGGAACTCTGCAGCATCGTGTCCCGAATTTCTTCGGGCAGCAGGCGCCGCCGATTGAAGTGCGAGAGGTACTGATTGGTGGCATCGTGGTCCACGGCTTCCTTCGAAACTTCGGAAGCCTGCTTGTAGACGTTTGAGGTCATGATGAGCTTTGTTAGCTTCTTCACGGACCAGCCGTTGTCCATGAACTCAGTCGCCAGCCAGTCCAACAACTCCGGGTGGGAAGGCAGGCCGCCACGATGGCCGAAGTCGCTCGGGGTCGCCATCAAGCCGCGTCCGAAATGATATTCCCAGATCCGATTGACCATGACACGTGCCGTCAGCGGGTTATCCTTCGTTCCGATCCAGTTCGCGAGCGCTTCGCGATTGCCCGTCGAAGTGGCATCGATCGGCGGCTCCGGCACAGTCCCGCCGCCCAGCGCGCTCAGGAACCCAGGCGGTACGGCCTCCGGCGGCTTACCGTTGCGGCCAGGCAGCCAAGAGCGAGTCGGCGTTTCGCGGCCCACATCATGGATACCGGGCGAGAACGGCCCCGGCTTGTAATTCCGGAACATTTGCACCAGTTGTTCCTCCAGGGCCTTGAGCTTCGGCTCGTCTTCGGGCTTCACACTCAGGCGGCCTGCGCCGCCTCGACCACTGGCGGGTGCCGCTGCGGTGGTAGCGGTCGCCTTCGCGGCGGCAGCTTTGTCGTCGGTGGCAGCGGGAGGTGGCGGGAAAATCGCCGTCAGTTGGTCCGCAATCTCATATAACCGGGTCTGACGACCGACCTCAGCCAAATCATAGCCACGCGACGGATCGTATTGCAGGAATATGCGCGTCTTTTCCGCGGGCTGGAAGATCGCCTGCATCGCATAGTAATCACGCTGCGGGATGGGATCGAATTTGTGATCGTGGCAGCGGGCGCAACCCACGCTGAGACCACGGAATACGGAACCGGTCGTATCGACCCAATCGAC
>JAOAPO010000028.1 GCA_025462945.1 Bryobacterales bacterium | reverse complement strand
ATATATGAGCCGTGACATGCTGACACCGGCTTTCGAGATGCAATATTCGGCGCGATTGACCGATGCGGTGAACGCAGAGATCGAAGAGATGAAGATGACCCGGCCCCGCGATTTTGCGTCAGGTTTTTGCAGCATCCAGCGCGCGGCAAGCTGGGTCAAAAAATGGGGCCCCTTCAGGTTCGTGGCGATCAGTTCATCGAAGCTGGCTTCGGTAGCCTCCAGAACGTCAAGGCGCTCACGAGGCGCGATCCCGGCATTGTTCACCAGCAGGTCGAGACCGCCAGGAAAGACTTCACGAGCGTACGCGATCAGTGCGGCCCGGTCAGCGGGGTTCCCAATGTCGCAGCGGAATATTTCGCAGCCGGTTTCGGCACGAAGACTCTCAGCCTGCTCGCGGCTGCCCAGGTAGGTGGCGATGACCTTATGGTCGCGCGCCAGCTCGATAGCGATGCCGCGCCCAATGCCCCGACTCGCTCCCGTAACGATTGCGTTCATGGGGGCCATTGTAACGAGGCTTGTTCAATCGACTCGGATCCGGCGGCCGTCGCTGGAAATCCGCACCAGGCCGCGCTGATCGGTTCGCAGAGTGTCGATACGGCGCGTCTCCAGGGCTTCCAGCGTGAAAGGGTGAGGATGACCGTAGCTGTTGTCGGCGCCGTCAGAGATAACGGCAAAGGCGGGGTGGACGAGGTCGAGGAATTCGGGGGTGGACGAGGTACGGCTTCCATGGTGTCCCACCTTCAGGACTGTGGCCGTCTGCAGTTCTCCCGTGCGGGTCAACTGGCGCTCGGTGCGCTTTTCCATATCGCCGGCGAGGAGGAAGGCGTGATTGCCGAACTCGATCCGAAGCACGAGCGAATCGTCGTTTTTGGGCGTTGAATCCGCGATGTAGTCGATGTCTGGGGCGAGGACAGCAATGCGGGTTTTATCGAAGGCGAATGGCGCGCCCCGGCGCATCTCGCGAATGGTGACGCCGTACTTGCGGGCTGCGGTACGGACTCGGGCCCACTCTTCGGATTCGCCGACGGCGCCGGTCCAGAGCTCCGCAGGACGGAAATTCCGCAGCACCGACGGCATGCCCCCCATGTGGTCCTCGTGAGCGTGGGTCATCACCACGACGTCAAGGCGGCGAATGGAGCGGGACCACAGATAAGGCGAGACCACGTCCTGGCCAACATCAATGCCGGACTTTCTGGCTTTGCTGCTCTGGCCGAAGTTGGCGAGTCCGCCCGCGTCGATCAGCATCAGTTTCCCGGCTGGGAAGGCGACGAGAAGGCTGTCGCCCTGCTCGACGTCAATGGCACTCAGTTCGAGGAGTCCCGAAGTGGTTCGGGGTGCGAAGGGGTGAACGATAAGAATCGCGAGCAGGCAACTCACGCCGGCCCACGCCAGAGTCCGCCATCGGGGCGTCAGAACGCGCCATGCTGCGAAGCAGAGGACGACGGTCAATGCGGCGATCAGCCAAAGCGGCGGCGGGGGTATCTGCCATTCGGGTTCCCAGCGTGCGTTGAGACTGGCCGCCCAGCGGGATACGTTCAGCAGTGCCGAGCAGACGCTGGCGAGTTGTGGCGATTGCAGGGCGATGGCGAGGAAGCCAAGCGGGACCAGAGCAGTCAGAGCCGGCAGCACCATCACGTTCGCCACCACGCCCGAAAACGAGAGGCGATGGAAGTACCAGACCATCGGCAACGCGAGGCAGACCTGGATAACCAGGGACATCAGCGCCACCTCATACAGATAAAAGACCGCGCGGGCGACGGCAACCACCAGAAGATTGCCAAAGCGGAGGGGCATCCGGGTGACGGCCAGCAGGGTGGAGGCAAGCAGGCGGAGTTCGACTCGAAACTGTGCGGTGCGAGGAGGAACTCGCAGGTCGCGACGAACGTCTGCGAGTCCCCGGCAGCCGGCCGCGAGGGGGCCGGAGGTGGCCTCGATGGCTGGAATGGTAAACGCGCCGATGGCGGCCACGGCCAGGAAGGAGAGCTGAAAGCCGGCGTCAAACAGCTGAGAGGGGTCGAAAAGCAGAAAGCCAAGCGCCACCGCTGCCAGAAGGTTGAGCAGCCGGCCTTCCCGATAGAAGACCCGGGCAACCGCGTACAGCGTCATGCCCGCAGCGGAGCGGACCACCGGGCTCTGCCAACCGGTGACGCCGGCGTAGATCCACGCCACGCTGACGGTGGCGGTCAGCGCAGCCCATTGCGGCAACCAGAGCAGCCGCAGCAGGAACAGCAAGACGGCGGAGAGAACGGCGATGTGGCTGCCGGAGATAACAAGGGCGTGGTAGGTGCCGGTGGAGCGGTAATCTTCGGTCCAGAGGCGCTCCATGCGGGTGGTTTCACCGAGGAGGACCGCCTGCATCATGGCGCTGGCGTAAGGGTCTTCTGGATACAGTGCATCGAGCCGCTCAAGCGCGGCCGCACGGAGCCGGAACAGCCAACCTTCGACAGCGTTTCCGCAGGTCCCCGGCAGGGCCGTCACCGTGGATGCGTCCGCCGAGCCATTCCAGAAGACCTGACGCCCGGCGAAATACTGCACGGCATCGAAAGAGCCCGGGTTGTTGAAGTTGTGGACCGGACGGATCTTGCCGGTGAATTCGACTCGGGTGCCGTACCGAAGTTTGGGCACTTGCGCCGGCGTTTTCGCGTAGAGCGAGACCTGTGCTCGCGCGCCGGGCGCAATCTCGAGTTCAAAGCGCTCTCGATCGGCAGTGGTAAGCGATGGATTCACCACACAGCCCTCGAAGATAGCGGTTTCGTTGGATGCAACAGATAGGTGGGGCGGCGGGGGGAGCACGCGAGCCGAAGCGAGACCAGTTGACAAGAGCGCGATCCCGGCAAGACAGCTCCACAATGCGGCCCGGCATGCCCTTTTACGTGTGAGAAGCGCGAGGATCAGGCAGGCTGAAGCGGCGGGAAGGACCTCGTGCCACGTGAAAGGGAGGAAATGGGGGACGACGATTCCAAGGCAGAGGGCCGCGACTGGGAACAGGAGAGGCTCGCGGAGACGCACATAGACATAGTCCCGGCCGCCGGGAAACTTCTCAGGGCAGGTAAGAAATCAGAAGCGCACGGAAAGGTGGTGGGCTGCGTGGGATGCGGTGTGGCGGGAATGCTCCAGCCATGCGAGGACCAGGAACGTCTTGTGCGCTCGGTCTTCGGAGTTGAGCCAGCGTTCGGAGCTTGCGGACTCGAAGAACTCTTCCACAAGACGGTACCCGTTACACGTTTCCGTCAGCTGCGATTCGAGCGCGACAGCCCCCTCGAATTCGGCCAGACACTCCAGTTCGCTGCACGAGAGGCCACGGAGAAAGTTCACAACGTTGTGGCGTTCGGAAGGAAAAGCGGTGCGAAGGAGTGCACCAACAAGCGAAGAGCGACTAGCTGCGACGGCCAAAGTTAGCTCCAACAGTGCGTGAGTTAACGAAAACGCACTACAACTTCATTATCGGAAAGGGACTAGTGGAAAGCAAGTAGTCCTGACGCGAATGACTCTTAGGGTGTGCGGATCGAACCGATTACTTAATGGCAATCGTGGTAGGACCCCCTGGGGAGGAGCTTTCGGTGCTAGCGATGCTGTTTTGGAAGACTCTCAGAGCAACTGAGCTGCCAGTTTGGGCGTTATCAGGGATCACCATGTTGATCTGCCAGACGCCGACCAACGTCGGTGCCAGACCGGAATACGTGACATTTGCCTCGGGGACTGCGGTCGTCGAGGAGCCGATCACCACGAGGGGCTTCGAAGCGGCCGGAGTGGCCGCCGTTGCGCCGGTGCCATCGGCCGGGGCGTTTGCAACAGTACCGACGCCGGTGCCGTAGAGAATCACGGTCTGTCCCCGGGCGACAGGGTTGGTGGGGGAATTGATCGAGTTATCCGCGAAATTGATCGCCGCGACCTGTCCGCCACCGGAGCCGTTTGACGTAAACAGGCCGGGGGCCGCAGATGCGAGCTGGAGTTCGGCACCCCCTGTAATCTGGCCGTTGCCGAGGCGGACGACCTGAACGTCAGTAGACCCTCCGGGTGCCAAACCGTTTGAAAGCTGCACGTTGATCTGGCCCGCAGAGACGTAAAACAGCGGAGCCGGAGTACCGTTGACAAGCACCTGCGTATCGCCCAGCGTGGTGGGCAAGGGAACGCTGGCGGCCGCCGCTGTCGCGCCCGAGAGGGTGTTAGATGCCACGGTCGGGAAGACTGCAGCGAGCGATCCGGCCGTGAGAGGACGGGATAGGTAATTCGCAGCCGAGACGACGCTGAGCTGGGGTGCGTAGTAGGCGACGCGGTGCACACCATCGGCTACGAGAACGTTACTGAACGAGTCCTGAAACACGGACAGGGGCGAAAGAACGGGCAGCGACGCGTCCGGGGAGTTGCCCTTCAGGATCAACTGCTCGACGAGCGGATAGTGAATCAATGCATTGTTACCGGCGTCGCTGACCCAGAACCCGGTGGCTCCGGTGGAAACGCTCAATGGCAGCGAGAGACCCGTGAGGCTGATGGGCGGCGAGTCGTAGCTGTTGATCGTGGCAGCTTTGTTGAAGACTTGCACCCGCCGGTTGCCGGCGTCCACCACAATCACACGATCCTGCGAATCGACGGCGACCCCGCGAGGAGCATTGAACCGGGGCGGATCGGGGCTGCCCGCAACCGTGTTGAAGAAGTTGAGGTTCCCCAGCAGCTTCGATGCAGCCATGCCGGTCGAGAAGGGCTGAGGGAAGAAGAGCACGCGGTTATGAGCAGCGTCGCTGGCGATCAGGAATCCGCCAGAGCCGTTCGGATCCAGTGCCGCCGAAGTTAGCGCGACAGAGACCGGAGCGCTCATGGTTCGGTCAGACGGGTCTGTGACGGCGGAGGTAAAGCTGGCCTGACCGATCACCAGGTCGGCCGACTGAAGCGCCTTCATGCTGGATTTGAATGGTGACGCAAAACGAACGATCCGGGAATTACCCGTATCGGCAATGTAGAGGTTGCCAGCCGCATCCACTGCGAGTCCGGTGGGAGCGCGAAGGCCCTGCGCATTCGGTAGAGCGGGATCGTTCGACGGGTAGTTCACGAGGGCGCGACGAAGGTCTGGCTGACCGATGACGATGTCGGCCAGATCGCCATTCTTCAGGCGCGTGAAGTCGTTGAAACCGAGAACGCGGTTGTTACCGGTATCAGCCACCCAGAGGTGTGGCGGCGTTGCCGACTGGTCCAGAATCGCGGTGCCGGTGGCGCTGCCAGCGCTGATGGACGTGGAAAGCTGAAATTCCCTGCCCTCGAGGAGATTCGCGCTGGTGAAGGGGAAGTCGAACTGCCCAATCACGCGGCTGGCCGTCGAACTGATGCCGGAAGGCCCGGCGGGAAAGACCAGTACGCGGTTGTTCTGAGAGTCCGCAACGAAGACTTCCGAGCCCGAGAAGGCTACCTGCGTTGGGGCATTGAGCGAACTGGAGGAAGCCTCGCCCTGTCCGCGGTTGGCCCTGATGTCGGTGAAGTTCGCCTGCCCGAGCACGGCCGTTGCTGCAGGTGAGGGCGCGCTGCCCGTCTCCGCCTGCCAGGCATCTGCGGACGGGAAGGTCATCAGGCGGTTATCTGCCGTATCGGCGACCACAATGCCCGCACCGGTTGCCGCAACGCCGAGGGCATTGGAGAGTGACGTGGACGTGGCTTGCGCCGAGGAGACCTGATTCGGGTCAACGCCCAGGATGCGAATGGCGGCCGCGTTGTTGCCGCCCCCCGCCGGGAAAACGACGACCCTAGATCCGGAGTCAGTCACAAACAGCCGGCCAGCGGTATCGAACGAGAGCCCCTGCGGACCCAGAACGGCTGTCTTCGTCAGGCGGCTCGCACCGGCGAGAGCAGTTCGCGTCACAAAGTCGTTCTGGCCCAAAACGAGGTCGGCGGCCGGGCCGTTCTGCCCTTTTTGCAGGGATGCTGCGGGGAAACGAAGAACGCGATTGTTCCCTGTATCGGAGACCCAGAGATTGCCTGCCGCATCGATTGCGAGGCCAGTGTGGGAGATCGTGTTGACGTTGAGCGCAAGAGAAACAGCGCTGACACCCCCGGCGTTCGCTGTTTTTCCGGAGAGCGCGGTCTGGCCGATCACCATGTCGGGGAACGCGACGCCGGCAGGTTGCGCGAGCGGCTTGGGAAAGCGCAGTATTCGGTTGTTGTTGGTGTCGGCGACGTAGAGGTTTCCCTCATTGTCACTGGCAAGCCCCGTGGGCTGACTCATGCCGGTGGACCGACCACCCGGACCCTGCGGCAGGTTGGCGGTGAAGTCCACCTGGCCGAGAACAATGTCCGCCTTCGCACCTGCGGTCAGTTGGGTGGCGTACCGGTAGCCCAGGACGCGATTGTTGCCGGCGTCGGCGACGTAGATGTTGGGCGGCGACACAGAGTTGTCCACTGCGATGCCAAGGGGAAAACTGAGCTCACGCCCATCCGTCCAGTTCGGCCCGTTGTTTGTAAATTGCAGGGGGTTGGACGCAGTGCCGGTGTACTGCGGATCACCCAAAACCTTAACGGGTTTTCGGAACAGCGCCTGAGAGAAGAGTGCGTTCGACAACGCAAGAAAGAGCACGAAAATAAGGAGACGAGGCCGGAAGATCACTAGGCACAACGATAACATGCTAAAAAAAGCACGCTAACTTAACTTCCGGGAAATAACGAGGCCGTCGCGAGTTGCCAGCCGAGGTTCGCGCACCCGGCCAGTAACTCCGGTATCGTGACTTCCGTAGTGTGCATCTCCACGAGTCGTGCAAAGAGGCGAGGCCGATCGGACAGAACCCGGAGAGCCCTCCGCCGCAGGATGCCGGAGCGGTCGAGCAGCATCATCAGATCGCCCATCAGGCGGGTACGGCGCGACAGCAAGTGGTGTTGCCGCTGGTAGGTTGTCAGATCGCCCGATTCGAGCGAGCTCGCCAGCAGAAGCGCCTGCCTGAAGCTCAGCGCCAGCCCTTCACCCGTGATGGCATCCACAGAGCCCGACGCATCGCCAATGAGGGCTGTGGCGCTCCGGGCCACCGTGCGGAGGGTGCGAGTGGCTGTGATTCCCCCGCGCACGGGAGATGCTTCAGCGGTGGCGAGTCGCTGTTGCAGCGCCGGGAATTCAGCCACAATGTGGTGGAACCGCGCTGTTTTTCTCCTCGTCAGGACCGCTACGCCGATTTCGTCCTCAGCGACCGGAGTTACGTAAGCCTGCCCGGACAGACCCCAGTAAACCTCAACCTCGCTCGACCAGGGCGCCATGCGGTAGTGCCGCTGAAAGCCGAGTCGGGCTGAATCCCGCGATGTCGAATCGAGCTTTGCCCATTTTCTGACGCGGGACTGAATGCCGTCCGCGCCGATGATCCAGCGATGCCCGAGCTCGCTGAAGTCCGCCACCGGGCTGTTCCACCGGAGCTCGACGCCGAGACTCTCGGCACGTGCTACCAGTGCCTCGTGCAGACGGGTGCGGCGTACACCAAGTCCCTGGCCGTGGGGGAAGGGCGCGCCGACCGAATTGCCGTCTCCGAAGAAGCGAATCCCTGTCAGCGGGAACCCTGTCAGTCCGGCAGTGGGGATTCCCAGCTCGCGGAGAACCGCGAGACCGCCGGGGAGCAGACCTTCTCCGCAGGCCTTGTCTATGGGGGGGCGGCGAGCGTCCATAACAGTCACGCTGAAGCCGTTCGACCTAAGCGCGATCGATGCGGCCAATCCCGCCGGCCCGCCACCAACTATGCAGACGTCATTCATCGTCACGCAGCGCCATCAGGCAACCTCACCAACGCAGGAGCAGCAGTTCGGAACAAAAGCCGGGCCCCATAGCTCCCAGTATGCTCCAGGTCCCGGGCACCGGCCGCCGGCGCAGTATCGTTTCCTCAAGCACCATCAGGACAGAAGCGGACGACAGATTACCCATCCGGCGCAGGCACTCCCAGGATGCCGAAAGGTCTGCCTCGGCAAGGCCAAGCGCGTGCTGTGTGCCGCGAAGGATCTTCGGTCCCCCGGTATGCAGAATCCAGCTGCCCACATCCGCGCGGGTCTGGCCGTTGCGAGAAAGAAGTGCTTCCAGGTCTGCCCCTACATTGGCCGCGATGACGTCAGGCACGGTGGGCGAAAGGACGATACGAAAGCCCTTTTCAGAGATGGCCCAGCCCATCACGTCGTGCGTGTCGGGATAGAAGCTGGCACGCGTGTCGAGGATCTCAACACCGGGCTCCAAACAATCTCGCCCGGCCACGATGACTGCGGCAGCACCATCGCCGAAGAGCCCCGTGGAGATCAGGTTCGCTGGAGAGAGATCGTCGCGCTGCAGGGTCAGGCTGCACAACTCGACTGACAGCAGGATGACGTAGCGATCCGGGTAGGCACGAACGTAGTCAGCGGCGCGAGCCAGACCAGCCGCCCCTGCGACACAGCCCAGGCCGAACACAGGCGTGCGGGTGATGTTGGGAGACAGCCCGAGGCGACTCACCAGGCGCGCGTCAATTGAAGGGCTCGCGATACCGGTGACCGAGACGAAGATGATGCCGCCGGGCTGATCAGCCGTAAGGCCGGCCTGCTCGAGAGCCTTCGTCACAGCCTCAGCGCCCAGCCGTTCAGCAGTCTCGATCCAGATGTCGTTCGCCTCGCCGAATGACAGGTTCACGTACTGCTCAATGGGCCGTGCAAGAAAGCGGCCTTCCACTCCCACGTTGTGATGGAGAAGTTCGAGCTTGCGTACGTCCTGAACAGACGGCCCCCAATACATCAGGAACGCATCGATCAGTTGGCGTTGAGAGTAGTGAAATGCTGGAAACGCAGAAGCAACCGAGAGAATTTTCATGCTCAGCGAAGCTTCGCCAGTTCCTCACGGTAGAGCCTGTTCATCGGGAATTCGTTAGCCAGTGATTCCAGTTTCTGGCGCGCCAGTGCCGGTGCTTTGTTACGAATGTCTGCGACTGCCAGAATCAACTTCGCGTAAGGCGCCAGGTAGTGACCTCTTTCAGCCGTCAGACGAAGCTTATCGAGGCCGGTTTGTCGATCGGTCTGAGCTCCGCTCAGCTTCAGAATCCAGCGGACGGGAGCCGCTTTCAGACTCAACAGATAATTTTCGAGACCCACGGCAATGTAAGCGTCGTAATAATCGGGGTGTTTCGCCAGTAGCTTCTCTGAGAGGTCGCGTCCCTTCTTCACTTCTTCCAGCGCTGCCAGATCTTTTCGTTCGATCATGGCGAAATAGTCGGCCCTGAGTCCAAACCGAAGTGTGTCGGCGAACAGCGCATTCCCGTCACCGGGAGTCTTACGCAGGGCCGCCTCGATCAGGGCGCGGCCTTTTTCGAGAGAGCCGTGGAAGTTGGCAGCGGCCGCGGGATCGGCCTGAGGTTTCTTGAGATCGATGAACTTCTTGTTCTCGGTGAACAACTCCGATTGCAGAATGCGCAGACGGTCAAACTCTGAATAGAGGTAGGCAGCTCCGTCCGCGATCGGTCCCATGGGGTCCGCCGGGTGCAGGCGAATGTACTCCGCCAGGGTGCGATGAGCCTCCGCGAACTGCAGGTTGTACATGTGGCGGTAACCCTCTTCGAGGAGTGTCGCCCCAGGCAGCATGGCAGCGCTACAAATGAAGGCGAAAAATGGGATCAGCCTGCGCACGTCTACTATTCTGCTATGCGTGCCCGACTGCCCGCGTTTCAGGCGATTGCGGCGGACGCGGCAACGTGCTCCGGAATACCTGAGTCATCTACGGGCAGGGTGAAGAAGAATGTGGCACCAGCGCCGATCTCGCTCTCGACGCGAACGTCGCCGCCGTGCGCCCGTACCAGATGCTTGACGATGGAAAGCCCCAGGCCAGTACCGCCGAGCTCTCGGCTGCGGGCTTTGTCTACCCGGTAGAACCGCTCGAACAGACGAGACTGATCGTCCACGGGGATACCCATACCGGTGTCGCGCACATAGAACTCGATCCACGCCGAACCGTCCGGACGGGCAATGTGATGGAAGCCGGTGGTGATGGTGCCGTTCTGGGGCGTGTACTTGACCGCGTTATCGAGCAGGTTGCTGACCACCTGATAGAAAGCTTCAGAGTCACAGAACACCTCGCTGTCGGCTGGCCCGTCCTCCTGTTCGATCGAGATGTTCTTGCGAGCAGCGATGGGCTGAATCGTATCGATCACGCCGCCGAGGAGTTCACCGGTCCGGAACGCCGCGAATCGGAACTCCTTGGTGCGGAGTTCCAGCCGGGAAAGGGTCAGCAGATCGGCTGTGAGTCCGGTCAGGCGTTCGGCATTATGGCGAATGATGTTGAGGAAGCGGAGATTATTCTTTTCGTCGTGCAGGGCACCATCGATAAGCGTCTCCGCATAGCCCTGGATGGAAGCAAGAGGCGTACGAAGCTCATGCGAAACATTGATGACGAAGTCGCGGCGAACACGCTCCAGTCGGTCCAGTTCAGCGTGTTCAGTCTGCAGCTGCTGAACGGTTCGCTCAAGCTTGGCGCCGGTTTCGTTGAGCTTCTGACTGAGTAAGCCCAACTCACCTTTCGTACTGGACGGCAGCCGCGCCTGAAAGTTCCCGTTGGCCAGTTCACCCGCATAAGCGATCACACTGCTGAGGCGGCCAGCCATGCTGCGGGCGATAATGCCGGCTATCAGGACAGCGGGCAGAAAGGC
This sequence comes from Bryobacterales bacterium, assembly GCA_025462945.1. GTDB lineage: Bacteria > Acidobacteriota > Terriglobia > Bryobacterales > Bryobacteraceae > BOG-234. The sequence continues at coordinate 3,656 of JAOAPO010000028.1, read as the reverse complement.
AAGCGCAACGCTCTGCAGAATGCGCGCGCGAATGGCGCGAATGTCCTCGTTGACGGCCTTCAGCGGCATCGCCAGGCGCAGCGCATAGCGAGGGTTTGGCCCGGGCTCCATAGGGACAGCGACGTACAGAAAATCGATGCCGATGGTCCGGCTGCTGCGCGTGACGGACCCGACCTTACCCTGCAGCGCATCCTGGAATTCCGGGCGGTTGAGGTGATTCTCCATCGATGCGGGCGCCGCTTCTGAATCCGCCAACACGCGGCCATCCGCGGCGACGACAGTCAACCGGGCTTCGGTCGCTTCCGCGAGTATCCTGATCCTCGCCTGATCCAGCGTGCCGCTCGCCTGCGACCGAATCAGCACGCGTCCCTTATCCTGCAGCGAAGACGTGAGGTGAGCTACCAGGAAGCGCTCCGCGACTCCGGAAGCCAGCAGATCCGCAGCGACCAGCGCCACGCCGGCAAGGCAAACGATCACCGCGATGACTTTCAGGAAAATGCGGGCGGTCATAGCACGGGATGTCATCTAATTACCCGGAAGTTCGAAACGATAGCCGAAACCCCGAACGGTCACCAGATAAACCGGGTCTTCGGGCTGAGCTTCAATCTGTTCGCGAAGACGGCGAATGTGGACATCGACGGTCCGAGGGGTCACGAAATGCTGCTGGCCCCAGACTTCACGCAGCAGATCTTCGCGAGACCATGCGTGCGACGGATGCGTTACGAAGAACTCCAGCAGGCGATATTCGGTTGAAGTTAGTTCAAGTTCCTGCTGTTCGCGGAACACACGACGGGCGGCCATGTCGATGCGAAATGGCCCTGACGCCAGTTCGGTGGATTTCGGCGGCGCGCCGGATTCGGTACGGCGCAGATGTGCCTTGATGCGGGCCAGCAGTTCTCTGGGGCTGAATGGCTTCGTGATGTAATCGTCGCCGCCGATTTCGAGACCGAGTACCCGATCCACTTCATCGGAACGTGCCGTCAAAAAGAGGATTGGCGTTGAGACCAGCTGTCCACCTTGCCTCAGACGGCGGCAGATTTCGAAGCCGTCCTGCCCCGGCAGCATGACATCGAGCACGATGAGATCGGGCCGCCACGCCTCAAGCTCGTTGATGGTTCCTTCCGCGCCTGGAAAGATTTTGGCCTGGAAGCCGCCGCGGGTCAGATTGTACTCAATCAGCGACGCCAGTTCAGCCTCGTCTTCCACCACGGCAATGCGATTTGCCACTGTTATCCTTTCGCTGCCCTGCACTGGTCACAGTCGCAGATCGAGCGTAAATGAGCCCAGGAGTAGATGCCCGTTTTATGGCCGTCGCTCCACTCGATACGGATGGCGTAATTGCCTACCGGCTCCACATTCAGCATTTTGATACGGGGCTGGAACATCTGGAACGGGTTTGGCGCTTCGGTCGTTTTCGGCCTCGGGGCCGTACCGTGCGATCCGGTGCAGGAGGCGCACGGGCACCAGTCGCGCAGGTACACCACATCGTACGAGCTCTTATGGCCGTCTTTCCAGTCGATCTTGATCCCGCTACTTTTCGAGATTGCGATATGGTCCGGGTCGTCTAAACGGTTGTCAGTCATTTGGTGTTTGGTTAGGGTGAATACGCTCCACATCGCGCACGCCCGAGATGCGACGGATGGCACCGCACAGTTTCTCGAGTTGTTTTTTGTCCCGAACGTCGATCGTCATCTCGACGGAACCTGAATCGCCGTTTTGGGAGTAGTCGGTGCGGGCTTCAAGGCTGCGCACGTTGCTGTTCTCCGAGTGCAGAATTGAAGTGATCTGGTGGAGCATCCCGGGTCGATCATCGGTCTTGACAACCAGACGCACAGGGAAAGCCTCGCTGGCCGAGCGCTCCCATTCCACATCGATCCGCCGCTCGGATTCGTACATCAGGTTCTGGACGTTCGAGCAGGTCCGCGAGTGCACGGCGATGCCTTTGCCCCGGGTGACATAGCCCACGATTGAATCCCCCTTGATGGGGTTACAGCACCTGGCGCGATACACCATGACGTCGTCGACGCCGGATACTTTGATGACCGCATCATCGCTGCCGGGAGCGCGTGGCCCGGGGACATACGTCGGTTCTGCTGCCGGGGTCGCAGTCGGGTCAGGGACCTGCTCAGGAGCGCATTTCTGCAGAACCTGCCGAGCCGAGAACTTACCGTACCCAAGCGCGGCGTGCAGGTCCTCGATTTTGCTCAGACCGTATTCCGCGGCTACCGCTTCGAGTGCGGAACGAGGAATACGGGAGAGCGACACGCCGAGCCGGCGAGCTTCTTTCTCAAGGAATTTCTGGCCTATCTCGATCGCACGCTCACGCTCATTGGCGTTGATGACATGCTTGATCCGGTTGCGCGCGCGAGAGGTCTTGGTGAATCCCAGCCAGTCTTTGCTGGGCAGGTGACCGGGCTGCGTGATGATGTCGACGACATCGCCGTTGCGCAGCGTGCTTCGCAGCGGCACGATGCGCGCATTGATCTTCGCCCCGACGCAATGGTTGCCGACTTCGGAGTGAACGGCGTACGCAAAATCGATGGGGCTGGAGCCGGAAGGCAGCACGATGATGCGGCCCTTGGGCGTGAAACAGTAGACTTCTTCCGGAAACAGATCGAGCTTGAGCGTGGCACTGAACTCACTCGAATCCTGCATGTCGCGCTGCCATTCCACCAGTTGCCGCAGCCAAGCGATCCGCTGGTCATCCTGAGCGCCGCGCGTGCCTTCCTTGTATTTCCAGTGTGCCGCGATCCCCTCTTCCGCAATGCGGTGCATCTCTTCCGTGCGGATCTGGATCTCGCAGTGCTTACCCTCCGGCCCGACCACGGACGTATGCAGTGACTGGTACAGGTTTGGCCGCGGGATCGCGATGAAGTCCTTGATCCGCCCCGGCACTGGCCTCCACTCATTGTGGATGACGCCTAACGCGCCGTAGCAGCTCTTGACGGAATCAGTGATGATGCGCAGCGCCAGAATGTCATAGACCTGATCGAGGGAGATCTTCTGACGGATGAGCTTCTGGTATACCGAGAACGCGCGTTTGACGCGGCCTTCCACGCGAGCCGGAATTCCCTGTTTGCGAAGTTCCTCCTCAACCGTCCTGCGCATCCCCTCGATGTACGCTTCGTTGGCAGTTCGCTGAGCTTCGATCGTCTGCGAAATCTCGGCGAACGCTTCGGGATCCTGATGGCGGAAGGCGAGATCTTCCAGCTCACCACGAACCTTACCCATGCCCAGCCGGTGCGCGATCGGCGCATAGATCTCCAGCGTCTCTTTGGCGATGCGTTCGCGTCGCTCAGGACTCAGTGCCCCCAGCGTACGCATGTTGTGCAGGCGATCGGCCAGCTTGACGATGATCACGCGAATGTCGTTGACCATCGCGAGAAGCATCTTGCGATAGTTTTCGGCCTGCCGGTCTTCCGCCGAGGAGAACTCGATCTTGTTGAGCTTCGTGACGCCGTCGACACATCGGGCGACTTCATCACCGAACGTCTTCTGGACCTCAAGAGTTGTGGTCGACGTGTCTTCTACAACGTCGTGGAGCAGGCCCGTGATGACGCTCACCGCGTCCATGCGCATGCCTGCCAGAAACCCGGCTACCGCAAGAGGGTGAACGATGTAAGGTTCGCCAGAAGCCCGCGCCTGCCCGATCTGGC
>JAOAPO010000512.1 GCA_025462945.1 Bryobacterales bacterium | reverse complement strand
CGCTGCCATTGCTGCCCAGCACATTGCCGAACCGCACAGACACGTAGCGAGAGTCCTTCGGCTGCAGCGAGCGAACCACCAGTTCAGCGACGCGCTTCGTCGCCCCCATCACATTCGCCGGTCGTACCGCCTTGTCCGACGAGATCATGACGAACTCCCGGACGCCGAACTCGCGCGCCGTCTGCACCACGTTCAGGGTCCCGAAGACGTTGTTTTCGATGGCTTCGAACGTGTGCGTCTCCATCAGCGGCACATGCTTGTAAGCCGCCGCGTGATACACCACCGCCGGCCGCATCTGACTGAAAGTCTCGCGCAAACGGGCCACGTTCTGAACGCTGCCGATCTCCGCTCGGAACTCCACGTCGGGGAATGTTCGCGCCAGCTCCTGCTGCACGAAGAAAAGCGGCGACTCCGCAATGTCGAACCCGATAATCAGCCGGGGCTGAAAACGCGCCACCTGTCGGCAGATCTCCGAGCCGATCGAGCCCGCCGCGCCCGTTACCAGAACGACTTGGCCCTGCAGCCTGGACGAAATCCGCTCGTGCTCCAGATTCGCCGGACTCCGCCCCAGCAGATCCTCGACGGCGACTTCGCGAATCTGACCGGCCAGCCCGCTGCCCTCCATCACTTCGGCCAAACCGGGGATCGTCTTGTACGGAACGCCCGCCGCCGTGCAATATTCCAGCATCCGGCGCATCTGTCCGCCCGAAGCGGAAGGAATCGCAATCAGGATCGAATCCGCCTGCTGATTCTTCGCGATCCACGTCAGGTCCGCGCCTGCACCCAGAACGGTGACGCCCTGCAGGATCAGCCCCTGCTTTCTGGGATTGTCGTCGACAAAGCCGACGATCTCGTAGACCAGATCGGGATGCTGTTCGATGTCGCGCAACAACGCGGCCCCTGCAGTCCCCGCGCCGTAGATAAGCGTGCGGCGCGCCACTTCTTTCCCTACAAACTTCGGCTTCGAAAGATCCGTAAGCAGCCGGACCGTCACGCGAATCCCGGCCGTCAGCATCACGCACAGCATCAGATCGATCGCATAGATCGACCGCGGAACCTGCCGCTGCAATAACCACAGCACAAGCGCGGCGACAACTGCGCCGATTGTGTTGCTCGCCGCCACACGCATCAGGTCTGACATGGAAGCGTACCGCGCCCAGCGCCGGTCCAGCCCCATCAGTTTGAAGGCAGAAAGCTTGATCGGCACCCAGACGCAGACGGCCGAAACCAGCACAGGGACATATTGTTGTGGAATCGAGAAGTCGAAGCGCAGGAGAAAGGCAAATACAGCGGCCAGGACAATGACAACGAACTCGACGAAATAAACAAAAGCGGAACGCGCGATTGCGCCGGACCATACAGCTGAACGCGGACGGCTTTTAGGCAAGAGCCACCGCTTCACTGGCTCGCGCAGCTTCCTGCGGAGCGGCCAAAATGCGTTCGATCACGTAGTCCTGTTCCTCTGCCCGAAGGCTGCTTGAACTCGGCAGGCAGATGCCCCGGCGGAATAAATCCTCCGCCACGCTGCCACCCCACCGAGGTGCGGTCTCAAAAAGCTTCTGTAAATGCATGGGCTTCCAAACGGGCCGGGTTTCGATTCCCTGACCATCCAGATAGCCGATCAACTCGTCCCGGGTGCACCCAAACTGCTGCTCATCGACGAGGAAGCAGCTCAGCCAGTTCGTCGACGTCCCATGCTCGGCTTCCGGCATCGGTTCCAGGCCCGCCAAACTCGCGAAGGCGGACTTGTATCGGGAAAAGACACCTCGCCGCTGCGCGACCCGAACATCCAGAACTTCCAGCTGCCCTCGGCCAATCCCCGCGAGCACATTGCTCATCCGGTAGTTGTAGCCAATCTGGGAGTGTTCGTAAGCGATGCCCGGATCACGCGCCTGCGTTGCCAGAAAACGAGCTTTCGCCACCAGTTCTGCATCGGCGGAGACGAGCATCCCGCCCCCGGCAGTCGTGATGATCTTGTTGCCGTTGAAAGAGAACACCGAAACTGCGCCAAAAGTACCGGCCGATCTGCCGCGATACGTGGCGCCCAAAGCTTCTGCCGCATCCTCAAGAACGGGCACTCCGTAGTTGCCGCAGATCGCGAGAATGCGTTCGTAATCCGCGCACTGCCCGTACAGATCCACCACGACAACGGCTTTCGGCAGTTTCCCCCGCCCGACCGAGTCTTGCAGCGCTGATTCCAGCACAGCCGGATCCATGTTCCACGTCGCGTAGTCGCTGTCGATGAATACCGGCCTCGCGCCAAGATACAAAATCGGATTCGCCGACGCAGCGAACGTCAACGTACTGCAATAAACCTCGTCGCCTGCTCCCACTCCCAGCAACTGCAATCCGAGATGGATCGCGGCGGTACCGCTCGATAGACACGCCGCCGGCTGGCCGATGCGCTCCGCGAATGCCTTCTCGAAGGCCGTCAGGTTCGGCCCAACCGTCGACACCCAGTTCGTTGCAAATGCCTCGGCCGCGTAACCGGCCTCATTCGGCCCCATATGCGGGACCGAAAGCAAAATCCGATGTTCAGGTCTGTGTGCAGCCATTCTCTATCCGCCGCTCGCGGGGGTGGTCTGCTGCGTCATCCAGTAGACGACCACGGCAAACGCCGCCAATCCCAATGCGTAAACCGCGATCTCCCGCTTCGATCGTCTCCACTTGATCGCCCGCCGGATCTTCATGATCCGCCGTTCTTCCCCGCTTCGCATCTTGTCCGACTTCTCGCCCGCCCGGTACGCATAAAACCGCACATGGCACCTCTTACATCTGTATGGGATCTGCGAGAACCACCCGAGGACGATGTCCTTCACTCCAACCCTGTGCGAACGGTGAGCCGCCGCTTCACTGCATTTCGGACACGTCACCGCTCGTTACTCCTCCAGAATTCCCACCATTTACGGGTCTCGGCCTGTTGCCACCGCTCAGCCGACACATACTGGCCTCGAATGATCTTGCCCGGATTGTCGACGAAAAGCATCTTCGCGACGTCCTGCCCATACTGTAAGGAAACAGACGCAAACGCTTCATCCAGCTTCGGGTGCCGATGCTCAGGATCGTGAGCGTCGCTCGCGATCACATGTACAAGACCCTGCGCCAGCAGCGCGTGCGCCGTGGTTCCTGCACGCTTCCCAAAGCCGCCCAGAACCGATAACGCCGTCACTTGTACCAAACAACCCAGATCAACCCACGACACCAGCTTCGCCGTTTCCTTCTGCAAAATGGGGTTTCTTTCGGGATGCGTGATGATCGGAACCAAATCCACACTCATCAGCCGGTCCAAAACCTTGTCCATCGACCCGGAGATATGCAGATCCGAACACTCGACCAGCACATACCGGCCGCCAGCGATTGCAAACTTCGACGGATCCTCTATTGCCGCACTGATATTGTCGAAACTCAGATGTAAATCACAGCCGCGGTGGATTCGCGGCACCCCGCCCGTCAGGCGCGTCAGTTCCGCAATTCGCTCGTCAATCAGGGCAGGCTGGTACTCAAACTCCCCGTTTGAATGCGGAGTCGCGACGATGTCCGTTGTCCCCGCCGCCGCCGCCAGCCGCAACATCTCCAGGCTGACTTCGATGGTGGGCGCTCCGTCGTCCATCCCCCAAAGGACGTGACTGTGAATATCAACCACTTTTTACTAGGATATCAGTGCTATTTCGTGGGTAGCGCGTACGCCACAAATATTCCGCCCGACGGCGACCCCGGCTTGCCTTTTCCGCCCGTTGCGTAGATCAGCACATATTGGCGGCCACCCGCCTCATACGTCACCGGCGTGGTGTTGCCGGCCATCGGAAGCGTGTCCTCCCACAGCAGCTTGCCCGTTTTCTTATCGAAAGCACGAAATTTGCGGTCGAAATTGGTCGCTCCGATAAACACCAAACCGCCCGCCGTCACCACCGGACCGCCATAGTTCTCGGTGCCCGTATCCTTCCTCGCCAGTTCCGGGTACTCACCTAACGGGATCTTCCAGGCGTACTCGCCCGTGTTCAGGTTGATCGCATTCAGCGTGCCCCACGGTGGCGCTACCGCCGGATACCCCTCCGGATCCAAAAACTTCTTGTACCCGGTGAAACGATACGCCGTCTGCACGGCCCCACCGGACGGAGCCAGTTCCTTGCTCTCACCGCTCAACACATACTGCGCAATCCGGCCGACCTCTGCCGAACTTAACGCCGCAAAGGCTGGCATCCGTCCCGAACCCTCGCGAATCAGCTTCGCCACCGCAGCTTCGTTCAGCCGCCCGGCCAACCCGGTCAAAGCCGGAATCTGCGGCGGAGCACCGCCCATAGACTCTCCATGGCACGTGCCGCACTGGTTCAGATACAACTGCCGACCGGTCACTCCGGCGTTGCTCACTGCCAGCGAGCCCGTCCACGCGATGTCGTTGGCGTTCACATAAAGCAGCCCCGAGTCGGGATCGAACGCCGACCCGCCCCACTCCGCTCCACCGTCGAATCCAGGGAAAACCACGGTTTCTTTCCCGACTGCCAGCGGGACAAACTGCCCACCGCTCAAAAGCGTTCCGAACTTCTCCACAGCCCACTGATGCGCCTCCGGAGTCCGATTGGTCAGGTTCTCCGCCGTCAAAGCCTGCCGCGAAAACGGGAGAGGCTTCACCGGCAAAAGCTGTGTCTCAGCTGCTTTCTCCCCCGGAGTCTCACTGGCCCGATACTTCCGTTCTTCCAGTGGAAACAGCGGAGCGCCGGTGACGCGATCGAACAGATAAACGAAGCCCTGCTTACTGGTTTGCGCCACCGCGTCCACCATCTTGCCGCCATGCCGCACTGTCACCAGCGTGGGAGGGGAAGGGAAGTCGCGGTCCCAAATATCATGCCGAATCGCCTGAAAATGCCACAGTTTCTCGCCCGTGTCAGCCTTTAGAGCCACCAGGCTGTTGGCGTAAAGATTATTCCCATGCCGGTCAGCGCCATAGAAGTCGCTCGCCGCCGATCCGGTCGGAACATAGACAATCCCGCGCTTCTCATCCACTGCCATGCCGGGCCAGCTGTTCGCGCCGCCGGTGTAAGTCCAGGCGTCCGCCGGCCACGTCTCGTACCCCGGCTCACCCGGATGCGGAATCG
>JAOAPO010000003.1 GCA_025462945.1 Bryobacterales bacterium | reverse complement strand
TTTTCGAGATTATAACGATTCAAGAGGTTTCGGGAGACTATTATCGCCCTGAGCATTGACTTGGTGCGCTCCCGTGATATATAAATCACCCGATGCAAGCGATTACCCGTACATTATTATTGCTGGCTGTTTTGGCCCCACTCGCCCCGGCCCAATCCATCTATGGAACCCTCGTCGGCACAGTGACCGACGAGTCCGGCGCTCTGCTCCCGCGCGTGGCAGTGACGGCGGCACAATCGGAGACGAACGTTTCCAGGAGCGCCGTCACAAATGACACCGGCAACTATAATCTGCCCAATTTGCTGCCTGGGACGTATCAGGTGACCGTCACATTGGCAGGGTTCCAGACGTTCACCGCCCGCGGCGTGAACCTGGAGGCGAACACTGCCGTACGGCTCGACGCGCGCATGAAGATCGGCGAGATGCGGGAGTCGATTTCCGTGTCGGCCGAAGCTGTCGCGCTGCAGACTGAGACGGCCGCTGTACAGTCGAACACCACCAGCACGCAATTGGTGACAGCCCCCACGAGCGGCCGCGCCTGGCAGACGAGCGTCGCGCTGATGCCGGGCGTATCGCAGCCCGACTACGTACAGTCTGGCGGCAGCAACAATCCCACGCGGGCGATGGCAATCACCGTGAACGGGCAACCGCCGAACAACACGGTCGTTCGGCTGGATGGTGTGACGCAGATCAATCAGTTCTTCCAGCAGATCCAAGCCTACAGCCCCAGCCTCGAAGCGATTGAGACGGTAAGCGTAGTGACGAACAGCTTCGACGCTGATCAGGGCATGGCCGGAGGCGCATCCATCAACGTGCAGGTGAAAAGCGGAACCAACCGGCTAAGCGGATCTCTGTTCGACCACGCGACCGACTACCGCATGAAGGCCAAAAACTTCTTCCTGCCACCCACCGACCCCAAGGGAACAGGCAACACGCATAGCTATGGCGGTACCGTGGGAGGCCCAATCCGCAAAGACAAATTGTTCTACTTCGGCAGCCTCGAGAAGACCCGGCAGCGGACCGAGGCAGGCAACGCGCTGTCGAATTCAGGTGCCAATGGTCTCGTCAGTCTGCCAACGGTGTCGATGCGGTTGGGTGACTTCGCTGGCACGGGCGTCGTCCTGTATGATCCGCTCACGGGAAACGCCAACGGCACGGGGAAGACACAGTTTCCCGTGAACACCGTCATTCCGGCCAGCCGGATCAATCCCATTTCTGCCCGAATCCTGACGAAGCTCGTGACGCCAACTTTGGCAGGCTTCAACAACAACTACTACGCGACGAACAAATACGACACGGACTTCAGCAAGTACGACGGGAAAATCACCTGGGTCGTGAATAACAAAACCACGATTAATGGACGGCTCGGTTACGCAACCAGCATCGAGGACAGCAGACCGCTGTTGCCGTCGGTCGATTCAGGCCCGAACTCGATTCAGCAGGGGCGTATATGGGACTCGACGGTTCATAGCCACTCCGTCGCGGTCACTTCCGTGCTCTCGCCGAGTTTTGTGCTGGACGGGGTCTTCGGGTTTACCCGAACGGATATGCTGGCGCGCCCGCACACCGACGATTGCTGGGGCGATCTGCTGGGAATCCGGAACAGTTGCCAGGCACCGCTGTCGCGAAGCACGGCGATTCCAAGGATCAATGCTTCCACGTGGACTCTGACCGGTGGCGGCGAACCCCGTGCTTACCGCGATCCCCAATGGGGCGGGTCAGTCAACGCGGGCTGGAACAAAGGCAAACACAATATCAAGTTTGGCGGCGAGACGAAGCTGCTGCACCAGAATCACTATGAGACGCAGACACCGACGTTCACGTTCACCGGAGGGCGCACAGCATTGGCGCCGACATCGCCGAATAACTTCAACGCCTTCGCCGATTATCTGCTTGGCGACGTGAACGCGCGGACGTCCGAGATCATGACCCCGATGATCGGACAGACGCCCACGAAAGAAACCATGGCCGACTTTCGACCAGGAACGCTGCGAACGTGGCAGTATGGCACCTACGTGCGCGATCAGTTTGAACTGACCAAGAAGATGACGGTTTCGCTGGGTCTCCGCTGGGAATACTATCCGCTGTCGCGCCGTTCCGATCGCGGGCTGGAGGTCTTCAACTTCAACACCAACCTGCTGGACATTTGCGGCGTAGCCGGCAACGCACCCACTTGCGGTGTGACCGTTGAAAAAACATTGTTCACACCGCGGCTGGGTTGGGCGTATCGTCCGACAGACACGACGGTGATTCGCGTCGGATACTCGCGCAATCCGGAGAACGACACTTCCGGCAGCAATCAGCAGCCGCCATCACAGGTGTTCCCAACCACCATCATCCTTACGGAAGCCGCGCCGAACAATTACGCCGCCGTCGGCAGCCTGAGTGACGGCGTCACGGTGGTGCCGAAGTTTGATCTTTCGGTGGGAAAGGTAAAGCCGAACGCCGGCCTGACAACCTATCAGGGGAAGTTTGTCCGCGGCAAGATCACGTCCTTCAACGTGACAGTGCAGAAGTTGCTGCCTGGCGGGCACAACCTCACCGTCGGCTACGTAGCAAACCGGCAGGAGAACATGACCCGGAACGCCAACCAGAACTACGGCAAGCTGGGAGGAGGAACCCCGAGTCAGCCCTACTTCGCCATTCTCGGCACCACGTCTGTGGTCAACGTGCAGTCCGCAACCGGCAAGGTGCAGTACGACTCGCTGCAGGCGAGCATGTCCCGCCGCTTCAACAGCGGCTTCCAGTACACCTTTGCGTACACTTTCTCGAAGTCAATCAATTGGTGGGCGGGTGCGATCCCCCAGCCGGAGTACTTCGCACTCAACAAGGCACAGGCGGCGAACAACACCCCGCACCTGGTCAACACCTCTGTGGTGTACGAGTTGCCGTTTGGAAAAGGCAAGAAGTATCTGCAGACGGGCAGTTTCATCTCGAAGCTGGCGGGGGGCTGGCAGGTGAACGGCTTCCTCTCGTTGCGATCTGGATCCCCGTACAGCGTAACCGCGAGCAATGCGTCCCTGAACGCCGGCGCTGGCACCAATCAGCAGGCTGACCAGGTGAAGGCGAATGTAGAAACGTTGGGCGGCATCGGCTCAAACTCGGCCTACTTTGACGTGACGGCATTTCGGCCCGTTACCGACGTCCGCTTCGGTACCTCTGGCTTCAATTCGCTGCGCGGACCCGGGATTGCCAATCTGGATGCGAGCCTCTTTCGAACGTTCCGCTTCAAAGAGAGGATGAGTCTGCAGTTGCGTGTGGAAGCCCTGAATTCAACGAATACTCCACACTTTGCCAATCCGGCCTCAAACGTTTCGAACCTGCAGTTGAACCCTGATGGCTCGGTTCGTAACCTGAATGGCTTCGGCGTCATCACGAGCACCAACCGCACGGGACGGCAGTACGATGAAAGGGAAATGCGCCTCGGCGTTCGCTTTGGGTTCTGACCGATAGCAGCCGTGTAAAACCCACTGCTGCCGGCCTACCACTCGGCCACTGAGCCGTCGTCGTGGAAAACCCGCGCCATTGGACGCGTTCCGCCGAAGGGGAACTTAGCCAGGCTGGCTTCTGAAAGCTCGAAACCCAGCCCTGGCTTTTCCGATAGCGGGAACCTTCCGTTGACCATCCGCATCGCGGGGAAGCCGAACCACTCTTCCCATATCTTGTCGGCTGTCCCGGGCGTTACCTGTCCGCAGATTTCCTGCACAACGAAGTTCGGCATGGCCGCATCCACATGAATCGTCGCGAGCCCGCCGATCGGGCCTTCACACGCATGCGGCGCCATTGAGATGCCGGAAACGTGGGCGTTCGCTGCCACCTTCCACAAAGCAGTGAGGCCGCCCACATGGTTGATGTCCGTTTGGAGAATGTCAACAACCCCTCGTTCAATCACCTCGCGGCAGCCGTAATGCGTGATCAGACGCTCCCCTGTGGCAATCGGTGTTGTCGAGCGACGCGCAATCTTTGCCATCGCCTCCACATTCTCGGGCGGGCACGGCTCCTCAATGAACAGCAGATTGAGCGCCTCTACTTCTTTAACAATCACCGAGGCCACGCTTGGACTTGTCTTGGCGTGGAAATCGATCGCAATATCGATGTCCGGGCCCAGAGCTTCGCGCATCATCTGAATCGACTTGATTGCACGGTCCACCTTCGGCCGGCGCTCAAGCCACTCGTAGTAGCCGGGGATTCCGGCTTTGACGCAGGTCAATCCGATCTGGCGCGCCGTCTCACGAAGCTGCACTAACTGATCGCGACCCGCGCCATCCACGTGATAATAGCCGCGGACGCCACGAGTGTCGAAGGGTCCCCCGAGAAGCTTGTAAACAGGCATGCCGAGCGCCTTACCTCGGATATCCCACAGGGCCTGATCAATCCCCGAGATCGCGGACCCCATCACAGGACCGGAGCGGTAGAACGAATGGACGTACATCGACTGCCAGATGTGCTCAACCTGCATGGGGTCGGAGCCAATCAGGAAGTCTTTGAAGTCGTTGACACAGGCCATCACCGCGCCTGCCTTACCTTCCAGCGTGCCTTCACCCCAGCCGATCAGGCCCTGGTTCGTCTCCAGCTTGACGAACACATAGGGACGGTCGGAATTGGGCGTCAGGGAGACGCCGAATACTTTCATGCCCGTGATCTTCAGGCCTGATTCCAGAGCTGCGAAGCCTTCGAGGTTCGTGGGTCCGCCGCGGCCGGGACCGCCCCGCCCCGGCCCTCCGCGACCGGCCGCCTGCATCGAGCAACCGCAGGAATCCATTTCAATGTGTGGCCGTTTCTGGCCCGCAGCCAGCGCCGCCGCACCCGCAGATCCAAGCGCAAGGAAATTTCTACGACGCATGATATTTCTCCAGGGCAGACTCATTGACCGTAATGCCGAGGCCAGGTGTTTTGGTGACATTCAGGAAACCGGAGTTGGTCGACTCCACGGCCGGCGAAACAATCTCCCGACGCATGGCACGGTCCTGCTCGGCGGACGGGATCCGCACGTGCTGAATGAAGAAGTTCGGGATGCTCGCCGCCAGGTGAATCGCTGCTGCCGTCGCGATCGGACCACCGTCATGCCGCGGAGCCACGGCGACGTAATAGGCTTCGGCGAGCGCGGCGATCCGGCGGGCACCGCTGATGCCCAACAGGGCAATGTCGGGCCGCACCACATCCACAAGACCTTCGCGCAGCAAGGTCTGAAATACAGTTGGATCGGTGATGCCCCGGCCGAACCCAAGCGGAACGACAGTTTCGCCGGAGACCTTCCGCAGCGCTTCCACATTGGCATGGGCGCAGGGCTCGTCGAACCAGAGCGGATAGCGCTTCTCGATCGTTTTCGCGACCGAGGCTGCATCGCCTGCCGTTAGCTGGCCGTCGCTCGCCAGCACGAAGTCCTGATCTTCGGGTACGGCTTTCACGAGTGCGAGAATCCGGTTCTGGTAAGCCTGACCCTGATTGCGCCATTCGGGGGCTGGAGCGTCGATCACGACAACCGGGAACTCTTTGGAAGCAGCCGAAGCGTACGCCCGCACCTTGTGCCGGGTTGGCCCGCCAAGTACCCGGTACACCGGCGCGTCTGCCGCCTTTCCAAGGATGTCGAGCAGCGCCATGTCAAGCGCGGCCGCCATGGGCGTGGTGGGCGTGATCGTGGCGTAGGTATTTGCCTGCCTGCCCACCCATGCGGTCTGCAGGCCTTTGAAATCCGCGTTCGGATCGAAGGCGCATTCTCCCCAGCCCGTCAGTCCGGACCGAGTCTTGACCCGCAGCACCGAATAGGTCTTTGCGGAAACGGGTTCCCGCAACGGGAAGTGCCGAAGTTCGGTGATGTCCAGCGCGGATGGCTTCGCTGCGGACGCGACCTGCAGCGCGATGCTCGTTCGCAGTCGTGCTCTCCTGTGCATCGTTAACAGACTCATGGTGGCTCCCATCGTATGTGAAAAACGAACTCGTCAGAAGTACAGCTTCAAAGCAAGCTGCAGTTGACGCGGGGTGCTCAGAAGATCCCCGCTGGATTGTAACTGCCCGAACGTGGCGCTCTGCAGCGAGAGCGACCCTGTTCCGAAGCGAGTTCGGTTGAAGACGTTGAAAGCCTCCGCGCGGAAATCCAGCTTGCGCGAAGAGTCTTTCCCTCCCAGTGGGAAGGTGCGCGTAACCGAGATGTTCTCGCTCAGATTGGCGAACTGCCGGAACTTCGGATTGAACCGCGTTTGGTTCCCGAAGTACTGCGTGGTCCCGGCGAACTGCGTGCCCACTTGCGACGGAAAGTACGATGCCGGTTGCGTGAAGCGGTCCACTGACGGATCGAAGTGGTCCCCGCTCTGCGGGCCGCGCCAGCCGTCATAGGTCGAGACCAGCGGACGATTGCTTCCCGCGAAGAGTACTGCCGGAGTACCCACGGATGTTGACAGGCCCAGGGGCTGACCGCTCGAATAAAAGCCCACGCCGCTGACGCGCCAGCTGCCGAGGATATACGATGCGAACCCGTGACTCAGGAGCTGGTGTCCGGGACCAAACGGGAGCGCATAGATCGCGGAGAACTTCGCATTATGCGTAATGTCGAATGCCCCGATCGATTTCTCCAGCCCGCGGTTGAAGTGGTCCATTGCGGTCCCGCTGCCCCAATAGCTGTCGGAGTCAGTCAGAAGCTTCGAGAACACATAAGAGGCATTCAGGGTCAGACCATTGCCGCCGCGCCGCTCTACGCGGATGATGCCCGCGTGATAAGTCGAGTGGCCGCTGTGATCGCCGCCGCCGGAGTAGGTATCGATCCCGTTGTATTGCG
This sequence comes from Bryobacterales bacterium, assembly GCA_025462945.1. Taxonomy (GTDB): domain Bacteria; phylum Acidobacteriota; class Terriglobia; order Bryobacterales; family Bryobacteraceae; genus BOG-234. The sequence goes on along the minus strand of JAOAPO010000003.1, from coordinate 13,503 downwards.
GGAACGGCCGGAGAGCGCGGGCCACTGTTGCGCCCGATCCCCAGCATCCATCCAGCGCCGGGCATGTCGCCTGCGTGAAGGTGGGATAAGGCGCACCAATGCCCGCCGAGGCTGCGGACGTCACCAGGCTGTTCAGGGTCGCAAAGCCGTATCTGTTCAGGAGCGCCGGATTGACCTGGTTGTAGTTGAGCAACTGGGTTTGCAGGTGCGTACCATCGCTACCGTTATACGAGAGCTCGACCAGCATTCTTTGCGACAGTTGGCGCTGGATCGAGAGATTCCAAAAGTCGTTGGCGGGCAGCTTCGTGGCTTCGTTGCCCTGGAACCAGGGCATGTTGTCTTTGTTGGCGACCGACGGATCGATAAGCGGAGGGATCGGGTATGACGGGAAACCGCCGCTCAGTGTCATGTTCGGCTGAATGCCGTTGGTACCGAGGTCCGGAACGTTGTAAGTCTGGGTGAAGCCTCTCTGGTGAGAACTGCCGCTAACAGTGGTTACAGCTCCGTAAGAGCGACCCGCCGACGCGCGCACGACGGTCTTTTCGTCCAGCTTGTAAGCAAAGCCCAGACGCGGTCCCCAGCCCTTATACCAGCCGTCGGCGAGGGTGCGGCTGCCTTCACGTCCGGGCCCCTTCCCGGCGAATATCAGCGCTCCAGGGATGTTGCCCGCGCGCGGATTCGGTCGCGTCGGGGAGAAGTCGCTCCACCGATCCTCCAGGCCCGTGGGCGGCATTTGTACTTCCCATCGAAGGCCGTAGTTGATCGTCAACTTATTGTTCACATGCCAGTCATCCTGCACGTAGCCCGCATAGTAGGGCCATTGCTGTCCGATGAAGCGGATGGTGTCGATCGTGCCGCCGCTGGCGTAACCGAGCAGGAACGATGCGAACGACGCACCGCCCAGTTGGGGATTGTTGATGCTCTTTGGGTCGGCGGTGTTCTGGTAGCTGAAGCTCACGCATCCCGCGATGCACTGGCGCCCGAAGCCGTTGTAATGGCTCAGCTGAAACATGCCGCCCATCTTAATGGTGTGCGAATTGTGCACCCAGGTGAAGTCGTCGTTATAGGAGTAGATCGTGTTCTCGCTGCCATTGTTGGCATCCGAGCCCCACTGCCCGAGGTCGCCGAACTGCAGCTTCAGGATGTTTTCGTCGCAGTTCGGCACATTCGCCAGGCAGACTTTATCCTTCCAGTGCACGCCGCTATAGATCGTCGCCTGCACCGGGTCATGATTCTCACGCCAGTTATTGCCGCCCGCATAGAAGTGATTCAGCCTGGTGGGCGACAGTGTCCAGTCCCAACTCCAGCGGACCACGTCAGAGAAGTTCCTGGCGTCATTGTAGTTGGCGTAGAAACCGGGGAGCGCGGCGGGTCCTGCCGCGCTTGGCTTCGCGTAAGCCCGGTTGTAACCGTAGTAGCCCGACATGCGGTGCCTGTCATTGAACAGATGGTCACCCTTCACGCTGAACTTCGTATTCGGCCGGACCTCGGAGCCATTCGCGACGAAGAAATTGTTCCGAACGTAGTCCACGGTGCCGGGAACTCCCCGGTTTGGTGTCAGCACGAGTCCGCCTGACTGGTAAGCTGCCAGCGCCCGCACAGCGACCGGATCGAACATGCTCTGGGGAATCACATTGCCAGGGAACGCGGTTCGGGTGTAAGTGCCATCGGCGTTACGCACCTGGGTCGAAGGATCGTAGATCGGAACGCGAACCACCTGGTTGTTCAGGCTGGTGACCCAGTTGCTGAAATCACCGTTGTACATCTCCTTCGTCGGAACGCTCGATGTCACGCCGGTCGCGCCGGCACGGTTGCGGAAGGCTTCATACGAGGCATAGAAGAATGTCTTGTTGCGCCCGTGGTAGATTTTGGGAATCCAAACCGGACCGCCCACACTGCCTCCAAAGTCGTGCTGCTTGTAGATCGGCGTCGCCAGACCGGCGCGGTTGTTGAAGAAGTTGTTCGCGTCGAAGGCGTTGTTGCGAAGGAACTCGTAGGCCGTACCGTGAAACTCGTTGGTGCCGCCCTTAGACACAAAGTTCATCAGGCCGCCGCTCGCGTGGCCATACTCAGCTTTGAAGCCGTTCGTATCAACCGAAAACTCGGTAACAGCCTCCAGTGACGGCGAATTCACCGCCACCCAGCTTTGCTGCAGTGCCCGTGTGGTGTTGGCCGAGACGCCGTCCAGATTGGTCCCGTAAGATGCCGCTTGCCCGCCACCCAGCATGAAGCCCCTGTCGCCTCCCAGGTTCTTTGCCTCCGGCGTCATGTTGGCCAGGTCGAACGGGCTGCGCATCGCACCGGATACAACCAGGGGAAGTTCATCCACCATCTTGTTGGTTACCGATACGCTGCTCTTGGCGCTCTCCGTTGAGAGTTGCAGGGCAGAGGCCTGAACTTCCACTTCCGTCGACGTGGTCCCCACTTCGAGAACGACATCGGCGCGTACATTGTTACCCGCGTTGAGAGCCACTCCCGAGATGAGCGCTGGCCGGAAGCCTTGTTTCTCGATTCGGACGTTGTATGTCCCGACCTGCAGGCTCGCTGCGGTGTACTCGCCGCCTTCGTTCGAAGTGAGGTTGACGGCAGAGTTGGTGTCGGCATTAGTGATGCCGATTCGCGCGCCGACGATTACGGCACCCGAGGCATCCTTCACCGAGCCCTGAATGGTTCCGCGTTCGGACTGTCCGAACCCGGAGGTGGAGCAGAGCAGCAAGAAGGCTGCTACGCGGAAACGTGTCATAGATGGTCCCCCTGAATCCCAAAGGAGTGAATACCCTGATCAAACGCCGGACGAAATATTATCAGATTTTTGCAAGCGCGACCACGTCTCGTAGAAAAAATCTGCCCGACACGCGCTGGGCGGACGATTGTGCTCGCACCGTGTCTATGCCAGCGGGCGGACTGAATACGACTCCCCTCCACGGTCACTGTCGCGTCGGGGTGTGCCGCGGACAGGAAAGCGGACCTATTCAGGCTCACTGAGCCGGGCAGATCGACGTTCTCGATGACGGCCGCACGAAGTTCACGGCTTCAGCCTCCGGGAGGCATCGCTACGTGCTGGCCCGTTCGGACCCGGACTGGCCGGCGAAAGTGGTCAAAGCGTTCACGGCACTCGGCAGCGCCGGGCGGGCGCGGTCCAAGGCCTCAGCAGCAGCAACAGCAGCAGGCCGTCGTGGTGCAGCAGCCCTGACCTTAAACACACAGTTTCTGCCCGAAAGCAAGCACCCGCAAGCGCTTTCTTTTTTCTTGACTTCGAGCAGAGCGGTTGATAGCATCCGCGTATGCTTTCTTGAAGTCGCGCCGTGTGACGCACTGCGCACGGTGGCGCGCCAGAAGTTGTTGTGCGAGACGAGTCCGTCCGGGACTGCCGTCCGGCGTTCCCGGTTACCGTCGTCGCGCCGGGATGTATCTCTCGCGCAGGTCTCAGAAGTATCCCCAGGTTGAGGAGCCTCATTTACGTGTTATCCGCCAAGCTACGTTTAAGCATCTGTATTGTCCTGTCGGCCGTCTTCGCGGCTGCGCAGAGTGACCGTGGAAGCATCACAGGCACCGTTCAGGATCCAACCAGCGCGGTCGTTCCGAACGCATCTGTTGTCACCACCAATACCGAAACGGGCTCGGTCTACACGACCGTTACCACCGGCACAGGCAACTTCAGCGTGATTTCGCTGCCTGCCGGTACCTATTCCGTCGTAGTGGAGGCCGCCGGTTTCCGGAAGTACATCGGCCAGAACGTCCGCGTCCAGGTGGCGCAGGTATCGCGGCTCGACGTCTCGCTGGAAGTAGGCTCCGCAACCGAGTCGATCACTGTGGAGGGCACCACGCCGCAACTGAAGTCGGACAGCGTCGAGGCCAGTATCAACGTGACTGGCGATCGCATCAACGCGCTGCCGCTGAACTTCGGCGGCGGCGGTGGCAGTATCGGCGCGATGCGCGCACCGCTGACGTTTATGGTGCTGTCACCGGGCGTGTCGGGCAGCGGCACAACGGGTCGCGTGAATGGCCAGGTCGCGAATACATATCGGGTTTTTGTTGACGGGCAGGACACGACGAACAACAACGATACGACGTCCACCGCGGGTCAGCCATCCGTTGAAATGATCCAGGAGTTCTCGCTGCAGACCAGCAACTTCTCGGCCGAGTTCGGGCAGGTCGCCGGCGGCATGTTTACGTTCGCTACTCGCAGTGGCACCAACAGCCTGCACGGCAGTCTGTACGAGTACTTCAACAACGAAGCGCTGGACGCGAACAAACCGTTCGTGAATACGAAGCCGATCAGCCGGAAGCACGATTTCGGCTTCTCTCTCAGCGGTCCCATCGTGATTCCGAAGATCTACAACGGCCGCAACAAGACGTTCTTCTTTGTCAACTGGGAAGAGTTTCGTAACGACATCTCCTCAGCTGGTTCGCTTAACACCGTGCCCACACTGGCCTACCGAAACGGCGACTTTAGCAACGCGCTCACAGGCCGTACTCTGACCGGCACGGACCCGCTCGGGCGCGCCATTCAGGAGAACGTAATCTACGATCCGGCAACCAGCCAGGTTGTCAGCGGACGCGTAGTTCGCGATCCGTTTCCCGGCAACGTAATTCCGCAGTCGCGCATCGATCCGGTTGCCGCTAAGATCCAGAACCTGATCCCGTTGCCCGACTTCGGCGGCAATATCAACAACTGGCGCCAGGCGCCGAAGTACAACAAGATCTCCGCTACCCCCGCGATCAAGATCGACCACAACATTAACGACTCGAACAAACTTTCGTTTTACCTGAACAAGAACTGGAATCACACGGTGGCAAATGGCCAGGATGGTCTGCCCATCCCGCTTACTTCATTCCGCGATCAGCGTACCTACACTTACACGACCCGTCTGAACTACGACGCGACGCTCACCCCGACACTGCTGCTGCACGCGGGTGCCGGCTTTGTCCGCTTTCTGAACCCCGACAGCTCGCCCTCACAGGTCCTGGACTACGACGCCGCTGGAATTCTCGGCTTCAAAGGCAGCGCGACAGGTGGCGGTTTCCCCCGCATCGCCGGACTAACTTCGGCACAGGGCGGCATGTTCGGTATGGGACCGACGAATGCCAACTACTACTGGTACGGCAAGTTGACCGCGCCTGTGAGTGCGACCTGAGTTCATGGCAATCACAGCTACAAACTTGGGGCCGAGTACCGCCTCGAAAGCTACACCGATCGCAACACACGTGGTGCCAGCGGCGTCCTGAATTTTACAGCCAACGAGACAGGTCTTCCCTCAACCCAGGGACAGAATCTCGGGGGCGGCAGTGTTGGCTTTCCCTACGCCAGCTTCCTGCTGGGGCTGACGAACAACGGCACTGTCAACGCGCCGCAGGACCCGCAGTGGCGGAACTCGCGCTGGGGCCTGTACTTCCAGGACACCTGGAAAATTCGCCGCAATGTCACTCTCGATTACGGGATGCGCTGGGATCTGGAAGACCAGGGCCACGAGATCTGGAATCGCAACAGCATGTTCGGCCCGTCGATTCCGAATCCCTCCGCCGGCGGCCTCCTCGGCGGCATGGTTTACGAAGGCAACGGTGCCGGACGCTGCAACTGCAAGTTCATTCCGAAGTATCCCTATGCCACTGGACCCCGTCTCGGCGTAGCGTGGCAGATCGACAAGAAGACTGTCTTCCGCGGTGGCTGGGGCGTAGTTTACGCCAACCTGGCTACTTACAGTTACTTCACGAACTCTGCAATCCTCGGCGTCGGCATTGACCAGATCGCGTTCTCGAACGCGAACTTTGGCGAGCCGGCTATCACCCTCCGCAACGGCTTAATCTACAATCCCGCCGACCTGAGCAAAGTGACTCTCGATCCGGGCGCCCGGCCCACTGCGGGTACCGTTACCTCACCGAATTACTACCTCGATCCCAATGCGGGCAGGCCCGGCAGAATCCATCAGTGGAACTTCAGTCTGCAGCGGGAACTGGCGAAAGACCTGGTTGTTGAAGCCGCTTACGTCGGCAACCGCGGTGCCTGGCTCACCGCCGCTACTGGACTGGTGAACCTGAACGCGATCTCAGACGCCCGGCTCGCCGCCGTCGGCATCGACCGGACCAGGCCCGCCGACATTCAGCTGCTGACTTCAACGATCAATTCGCCGCTCGCCGCCAGTCGCGGCTTCAAAGCGCCTTACGCCGGCTTCCCCGGCGGTCAGACGGTAGCCCAAAGCTTGCGGCCTTATCCGCAGTTCAGCAGTTCGCTCATTCCGATGTGGGCTCCACTCGGGAACAACTGGTATGACTCGCTGCAGGTCAAGATCAATAAGCGCTATTCCCATGGCCTCGATTTCACCGGTGCGTTCACTTGGTCGAAGGAACTGGCTACGGGGCAGAACGTCAACGATTCATTCAATCGCCCGAACCAAAAATCACTGGTGAGTTCTTCTCAACCGCTGCTGTTGGTCGTCGGCTTCAACTATGAAACGCCGCGCTTCACCGAAAACAAAATCGTTCGGAACACCGTAGGCGGCTGGACAGTCGGCGGCCTCATGCGGTATGGCAGCGGACTTCCCATTGCCGTCCCGGCTTCGCAGGCGAACATGAATGCTGCCGTTTTCCAGAACACGCGCATGAATCGCGTGCCCGGGCAGCCTCTGTTTCTGAAAGATCTCAACTGCCACTGCATCGACCCGAACAAGGACTTCGTACTGAATCCAGCTGCCTGGTCGGACGTGCCGCAGGGGCAATGGGGTGTGAGCGCGCCCTTCTACAACGACTATCGGTACGCAAGGCAGCCGAGCGAGCAGTTGAGTCTCGGCCGCATTTTCCGCATCCGGGAGAAGTACCGCTTTCAGCTCCGTGCGGAGTTCTTCAACCTCTTCAACCGAACGATCATGCCCGTCCCCAGTCCCACGGCGGCAACCAACAACCCGCTGCAGACGCCGACCCGGAATGCCGCCGGTGTGCCGACCGCAGGGTTTGGTCGTATCGATGCGACCACCGTCACCGGCCAGCGCAACGGCCAGATTGTGGCCCGCGTTGAGTTCTAATAGATGAGATGGTGACCATGCATCTCAAGTCAAAGCGGAAAGTGCACCTTATCGGCAGGTTTATCACAGCACTTAGCCTGTCGATAACAGCGGCGCTCGCACAGGTAAAAACCGAAGTGCCTGAAGTTGTGTCCGGTGCCAAACCCGTAACCGCGGAACGCATCAAGGTGCATGGCACCGCACTCGAAGGCAATCTGGAAGGCGATGACGTCGAACGCGACGTCATCGTGTTCCTGCCTCCGGGTTACGCGTCTAAAAAGAACGTTCGCTATCCCGTACTCTATGCGCTGCATGGCTATTCGATCGGCGCTGACCAGTGGTCGAAAGAAATCCACGTCCCGCAGACAATCGAGGGTGCCTTTGCTCAGGGCGCTCACGACATGATTGTCGTCTTGCCCGATTCGAAGACCATCCACAACGGCTCCATGTACTCCAGTTCGGTCACGACCGGCGACTTCGAGCGCTTCATCGCGCACGACGTCGTCGCCTGGGTGGACTCCCACTATCGCACTATCCCGCAGCGCACCAGCCGTGGTCTGGTTGGGCATTCCATGGGAGGCTACGGCGCGACGCGTATCGGCATGAAGTACCCGGACGTCTTCGGCAGCCTGTACATCATGAGTCCCTGCTGTCTTGCTCCTCGTGCCGCCGGACCGTCCAACCCCGAAAGCGACAAGGCACTGGAGGCCGTGAAGACCCCGGCGGATTCCGCGAAGCTGCCGTTTGGACTTCGGGCCCAACTGGCATCCGCCGCGGCATGGTCTCCAAACCCGAAGAACCCGCCTCTCTATCTCGATCTCCCCTCCAAAAACGGCGTGGCGGATGCTGAGGTTATCGCGAAGTGGGCGGCGAACTCACCGCTCGCATTCGTCGATCAGTATGTTGGAAACCTCCGCCGGTACCAGGCGATCTCCATGGATGTGGGTGATCAGGACGGTCTGCGCGCGGGCGCGAGCAAGCTTCACGAGGTACTCGACAGATATGGCATCCCGAACACGTTCGAGATCTATAAGGGTACGCATACGAGTGCCGTTGCCGTGCGCTTTCAGAACTACGTAATGCCATTCTTCAGCAAAAATCTTTGCTCCTCCAAAACTTGTAAGTAAGGAAGTTTCCGTGAAGCTACACCTAAGGTCGCAGCTGCCGCTGCTGGTTCTGCTCCTGTCTTTCTCTTCCCTGCAGGCAGCTGACATTCGCATCGATACGCACCAGCCGGCTAAGAAGGTCAGTCCGTCGCTGTTCGGCATCTTCGTGGAAGAGATCAACCATGGCGGCGACGGCGGCATCTACTCGGAACTCGTTCGCAACGGGTCTTTCGGCGAAGCGCAAACGCTGGACGGCTGGTACCCCGTTCGAACCGGCCAGGCTAAGGTCAATATCTTTTTCGACGCCACGCTGCCGATCAGTGCCGCCAAACCCCGTAGCCTGCGTGTGGAAGTTACCGCCCCCGCCGGCGAAAAGTGCGGAGTAGCGAACGAAGGTTACTGGGGCATCGGGGTCAGCAAAGATCAGTTTTATGAATTCGCCACATGGGGTCGGTCCACCGGCTTTACTGGACCTCTGACTGTCAGCCTCGAAGGCTCCGGCGGCCAGGTCTATGCGCAACAGGAAATCAATGGGCTCACGGCAGGCTGGAAGCGTCTGACGGCCTCTCTAAAGAGCAATACTACCGATCCGAAAGCGCACCTGGTAATCTCCTCGAAGCGCAACGGTACATTCTGGCTGAATCTCGTGTCTCTTCGCCCTGCCGGAGGCGAAATGTTTCGCGCGGACCTTCTGCAGAAACTGAAGGACCTGAAGCCCGCGTTCCTCCGCTTCCCCGGCGGCACCTACGTGCAGGGCAACGATCGCGAATCAGCGTTTCGGTGGAAGAACACCATCGGCAAGCTGGAGGACCGCGCCGGTCATCGCAACGCGCCCTGGGTTTACTGGTCGTCCGATAACCTCGGCTTTCACGAGTACCTGCTCCTCTGTGAGAAGCTGGCTGCTGTCCCGATGTATGTCGCACACGCAGGCATGACCTGGACACCCACCACCCGGTCCCCTTTCGGCGTGCTGCAGCAAAGCAGGATCCCGGCAAGCGACATCCCACTCGACCAGATGGGTCCCATCGTTCAGGATGCGGTGGATGCCGTTGAGTACGCCAACGGTCCGGTTTCCAGCAAGTGGGGCGCCGTGCGCGCGAAGGCCGGCCATCCCGCGCCTTTCGGCCTGAAGTATGTCGAGATTGGCAATGAAGACGGGCGGAATCCACTCTACGCGGAGCGCTACATGATGCTCTACAAAGCCATCAAGGCTCGCTTTCCCGATGTCCAGATCATCTCGAACACTGCTCGCGTCGGGAATACGGCCCTGCCCATGGACTTTCTCGATGAACATGCTTACATACGGCCGCAGGAGGCTGTCGAGACCGCCAAGCGCTACGACGCATACGATCGCACCGGCCCGAAGGTGTTCCTGGGCGAGTACGCTGTTCAGCAGTCGGCTGGATTCGGCAACATGCGTGCGGCGCTGGCTGAGGCGGTTCTGCTTTCATCCCTCGAGCGCAACTCTGACGTCTTGCAGTTGGCCTCCTACGCGCCGCTGCTGGCGAACGTCAACGCAGTCAACTGGAAGCCTGACCTGATCTATTTCGACAGCGCTTCTTCCTTCGGCACGCCTTCTTACTACGTCCAGAAGATGTTCGCTGATACTCGCATAGACTCTCTTCTTCCAGTCACCGTCAATGCGCCGCAGCTCCCCGTCCCCGTCACCGGCGATGTTTCCCCTGTGGCCTTTCAATCCGAGGCAGAGTTCCAGGATGCGAAGGTCACCGGCAGCGGCAACGACTATACCTATTCGTTGCGGGCACGCAAAACCGCGGGTGACGGAGGCTTCTCAATCCGCTTTGCGGCCCGCGATGGCGGTCCATATTTGACCTGGATGCTCGGCGTAAAACGGCGCGGCCAGCTTCTCGTCTGGGGCGGCGGTGGTCTGATCGACGCACCAATGGCGAGCCTCGAAACTTCATTTGGTGGACCCATTGGGCCGCAGGTTCCACGAACCATCGAAAAGGACGTCTGGTACGACGTGAAGATCCACGTGCAGGGACGCAAGGTGGCCTGTTATCTGGACGGCAAACAGATCCATGACGTCACCGTTCCCGAGACTCTGGGACCCTCTGTATACGCCCTCTCGGGTCGTAATGCAGCCGGAAACATCGTCGTCAGACTCGTCAATCTCTCATCAGCAAAAGAGGACGTGAGCTTTGACCTGCAAGGTGGGGACGTTATGTACCGGGTCACGGCCGACACGCTGAGTTCGCAGGATCTCGACGCAGAGAACACGCTCTCAGCGCCAACGCGTATAGCGCCGAAGCAGCGCCAGTCCAGCGGTGTGTCCGGCCAGTTCCACTGGGAACTTGAGGGCAACTCGTTCACAATACTAACGCTGAGTCCTGCCGGCAACTAGTCACGCCGCGCTTTATTTTGAGGCCCGAAGCTTTGCTGCCGTCGTGCAACCCTGCACCACCTTGAAGTAACGCGCAACGCCGTCGGCGCCCACTTCGAAAGGGTTCGGCTCGCCCGGCTGGCGATTCGCCGCCGCATGCGCTTTGAAGTAGGCATCATCGAACTCCGAGTGATTCGACAGCAGCACCGTGGCACCATATGCGGCCGCTGCTTTTGCCATCTTTTCGGAGGAACTGATGTACCGGTCGTAGTACTCGGCTGTTTCACCAAATGGGATTGCAGTGCCACCCACGTAGGCAACCTTCAGCGGCTTGCCGTTGTCCTGAACTTCAAAGAGGTAAGAGAGCGTCCCGGCTGTGTGACCTGGCATCGTGACCACCCTGACGGACGCATCGCCAACCGTTACTCGCATGCCGTCATCGGCCACCATGTCGCGCTTCGGAACGCCGCCGGGGCGATTCGGCGACTTTTCCACCAGCTTCCAGTCGTCCTCTCCATAGATCAGGCGCACACCTTTGATCTCGTCCTGCAGCAGTTTGGCGCCGCCGTCATGATCGCCATGAGCGTGCGAGAGAATCACGTACTTCACCTTGCTTTTGTCCAGCCCCAGTTCCTTCATGCCGTCGAGGATTTCATCCTTCGCGGCGTAGTCGAAAAGAGCCTCGATGATGATGATGCCTTCGCTGCCCACCACCGCCCACGAGCTGTGCGCCCTGGTGCCGAGGAAGTAGAGATTATCCGCGACCTTTGCCGGTGCGGCGTACCAGGTCTCGTGCGGGGGCGTCGGGCGAACGCCCCCGCGCCCCGCGCCGCGAGCCGTCCCCCCTTGCGGAGATGGCGGCGGTATGCAGAGCCGCAGGAAGGTTCCGGCCCAGTCCGTTCCGGCGGCAACCTTCGCCGCGCCCAGGTAGCTGTCCACAGTTGGGGACGGCGTCTGCGCGCACGCGATGCCGAGAGATGCGGCCCATGCGGAACCCGCGAGAACTGTTTTGGTAAGTGACTTCAATGACTTCATACAGGTATGCCTTCCATACTTCGACCACTTAGTCGCGGAATAACAGAGGAGCGTACTTCGAGAGGTATACCTGCCAGTTTGGCCAGCTGTGTCCGGCACCCGACGGATTGAAGACATGCTTTACCTTCTTCTCGGTAAGCAGATCATCCATCCCCTTCACGCCACGGAATGCCGCATCTTCAGTGCCGCAACCCAGCCAAAGCACCTTCAGCTTCTTGTTGAGAGTTGCGGGGTCGGCCTTCTCCCACTCCGCCCGGTTCCCACCGCCACTAAAAGCGCCCACATAGCTGAACAGATCCAGGTTATGGAGCCCGATCGACAGCGACTGAGCCGCGCCCATCGACAGCCCTGCAATTGCGCGGTGCTCACGATCCGTGAGCACTCGGTACTTGGTCTCCACTTCGGGCCTGATCGCGGAAAGCAGCTCCTTTTCGATCTTCTCGCTATCCGCGCCCGGGGCCGGCGCAGCGGGGGCCGGTTTGATCTCGCGCGGTATATGGCCATACGGCATGACAACCACCATCGGCTTCACCTTGCCGTCGGCGAGGAGGTTATCCAGAATGACATTGGCCTTGCCCGTCGCAATCCAGGAGGCTTCAATCTGTCCGTTGCCGTGAAGCAGGTACAGCACCGGATACTTCTGCTTCCCCGTCTCATACCCCGGCGGCGTATAGACATAGAACATCCGCGAGGTACCGAGGTTCTTCGAATCGTAGTAGTCGATATGCACTGTTCCGTGAGGCACGGGGCGTTCCTCGAAGACTGCCTTCTCGGCCCCGGGAACTATGAACAGGCTGGTCGGCCCCCAGCGGCGCAGCTCCAGATTCGGGTTCGATGGATCCGGCATGCGAAGACCGCCGTCGATCGCGTACCCGTAGGTGTAGAAGCCAGGTGGCACGGGCCCCACCGTAACGCTCCAGACTCCTTTGTCATCCTTGCGGAGAGGCTTGGGCTCCTTGATGAACTCAAGGATTCCGGGAGACCCCATCAGTACAACGTCAGAAGCTTTGGGCGCGAAAAGGCGAAAGGTGACGCTCCGATCCGAATGAATTTCCGGAGAAGCCGGCACATTATTCGTGTCCTCGTAGGCCGGCGCTGCCGGCCCCCGTTGGCAGAAAGCCGGTACAGTCAGGCCAAGCAGCCCAATAATTGCGATGGAGACGCGCATTCGTTCGATGTTTCCTCTCTCAACAGTCACGCGATCGAAGCCGGATGTTACTGGCTTTATGATTTCGCACCAAAGCATATCACGAGTGCGGCCCCCGCTGTACGCGATTGCAGGTCTGATCCCCGGCAAGAAGCCGTTAAAACACGCGTCAGAAAAATGGACTTTCACCTTCTTTCGATATAGAATCCTCAGAGCGCATGGAAAGCGCATACATGAAACTCCTCAGACGACTCGTTTTGCTTCCTCTTATCGCCACGCTGGCGCTCGCGCAGAGTGACCGAGGAACCATCACCGGGACCGTGTCAGATCCCGCCGGTGCCGTCGTGCCCGGTACGCACATCATCGCCAGGAATACGGAAAATGGCACCGTGTCTGAGACGGTCACCACCGGGACCGGAAACTTCACGCTCTCCTCTCTCCCCGCCGGGCCATACGAAGTCAGCTTTGAGGCCACAGGGTTCAACAAGTATGTTCAACAGGGCATCGTTGTGCAGGTGGCACTGACGGTCCGCCTGGACGTCACACTGAAGGTAGGCTCCACCTCGGAGACGATCAACGTCACCGCCGAAGCGCCCATGCTCCGCACGGAGAATGCCGAGGCCAGCGTCAACGTCACAGGTGACCGGATCAATAGTCTGCCGCTCAATTTCGGCGGCGGCGCGGGCGCAATCGGCGCCATCCGCAACCAGATGTCATTCGCCATCCTCTCACCCGGCGTTTCCGGTTCAGGCACAGGCGCCCGCATCAACGGGTTCGCCGGCAACACCTTTCGCGTCATGATCGACGGCCAGGATACGACCAGCGGCAATACCCAGTCACGCGTCGACGAGACTCAGGCCTCCGTGGAAGCCA
>JAOAPO010000613.1 GCA_025462945.1 Bryobacterales bacterium | reverse complement strand
GTCGATTTGGTTGACTTCGCAGCCGAGGCCGAGGATGACGGCGGCGGCGACGTTCGGGTGAGACAGGACTCCGGCGAGGGTGCGCTGGAGTTGTGCGGAGTCTACGCCAGTGGTCATGCCGCAGCCTTCGCCGTGGGGGAAGGAGATGACGCCGTCGACGTTGCCGGGCATGGTTTCGCCCTTGAAGCTTTCTTCGATGAGTTGGGCTGCGAAGGAGGCGCAGTTGCTGGCGGCGACCACGGCGATGAAGTTGCGGGTGCCCACGCGGCCGTCTTCACGCTGGAAGCCCATGAAGGTGGGCATATCGGCGGGTGGCGCGGGGAACGGGATCTCCGTGGTGGGGTACTCGTAGTCCATGGCCAGTTCTTCGTAGGCGACGTTCTGGACGTGGATGTGTTCGCCCTGCTCGATGAGTTTGGACGCGCGGCCGATGCGCTGGCCGTAGCGGTAGATATACTCGCCTGGCTCGATTCGCATGAGGGCGACCTTGTGCCCGGCGGGCACGGCGGTGCGAGCGGTGAAGGAGACGCCTTCGACGCGGAGGGTCTGCCCAGGGGCCAGGGGGACGCGCGCGATGGCGACGTTGTCGCTGGGGTGGAGGTGGATGGCCGAATTCTCGGCGGTCGGGAGCTTTTGGATTTCCAGTAAGGACATGGGTTATCTCATTAATACGGTTTCGGTGGCCTGCTCACCGAGATGGAGGTGGAAGCGATTGCCTTCCGGGTGCAGCCAGAGTCCGGTGCCGTCAGCGATCGCGGGCAGATCCGCGAGGCTGGTTATATAGACGCCGACCGAGCGTTTAGAGTCCGGGGAGTTTTCGGGCTCCTGATTTTCCAGGAGTTTGCCGATATGGAGGTGGAGGTGGCACTGGCTGCGGGAGATATCACCATTCATGGCAACACTCCAGGAGTCGCCCCAGAGTTCCTTTGCTTTGTTCACAGCGAGGGTCCAAAGGGCGAGGCGTTCCTCGGCGGACATCCTGGCGAGGGGGCTGGAACCGTCGAGCGAAGCCCGGGGGAGTGCCAGCCAGCGGTTCGGTTTCGTGGGGTTGCTGTCTTTCAGGAGGAAGTAGGGTTCGCTGGCGGGGTGCTTGTCGGCTTCCACGCAGAGGCTGCAGGCTCGGATGGTGGCGGTTTCGGGTTGAGTGAGTTCGCAGACGCAGTTTCGGACGTCGGATTTGGCAGCGGGAAGGCCGAAGGAGAGGAGCGCCAGGATGGTGAGGCAGAGCCGCATGAATCCTTATTAGTATAACGGCGGGATTAGAGGCCTATGGTGTCGGCGGCGTGCTGCATCGCTTTGAGGCAGAACGCGATGTGGGTGTCGAGGTCAATCTGGAGGCCGGCGGCGCCTTCGATGATGTCGTCGCGGCTGACGGACCGGGCGAAGGCTTTGTCCTTCATCTTCTTTCTTACGGATGCGACTTCGACGTCAGCGACCTTGCGGGAGAGTTTCACGAGCGCGCAGGCGGAGATGAAGCCAGACAGTTAATCGCAGGCGAACAGGGACTTTTCGAGAAGGGAGTCGCGGGTGACTCCGCTGTAGTTGGCATGTGACAGAATGGCCCTCCTGATCGTGGGCGATACACCACGTTGGATAAGGATGGCCTCGCCGTTCATGGGGTGTTCAGGTGCGCTGGGGTGGATCTCGTAGTCGAAGTCGTGCAGCAGGGCGGTGACACGCCATTCCTCCTCATCGGCGCTGAAATGCTGTGCGTAGGCGGCTACGCAGACTTCAACCTGGAGGGCGTGGCGGCGAAGACTTTCAGATTTTGTGAATTCAAACAGAACCGCAAGGGCGTCTTCGCGCGTCATTGAGATAGGATATCTTGCGTTTCTTGTTCCTGGAAGGTCACTTGCAGGGTCTTCCAATAAGCGTAACGGAACGCCATACGACTTCGTCAAATGGAATATCCGGGTGCCGGAGCGGACCGTACCGGCTGGAAGTGCTTGAAATCATAACGGTCGGGAGGCTGTGGTAAACTCCATGCAAGAATTGGTAGATAGCAGGCGTGAGGGATTGACGGGCCACGAGGCCCCTTCGGAGAGTCGAACGAGCAAAATGTCCGATTTACTGCACACACATCCTGTCGACACGGCAGTGCACGATACGAACGGTGCGGTGAAGCTCCACACTGACGCTGATGACCACCTTTCGCGTTTGTTGGCACCCGACACCGACATCCCCTGGTATCTCTCGATCATCGAGTCGGTCAAAGAAATGGTCAATCCGACCAAACTGCCTCCGCTCGAACTTACCTCTCGACCCGTTGCTGTCAAGGACATCTGGGGCCTGTATCAGAGTGACCCGAAGTCGCGGTTCTACTCCCTCGGCGCGCATGTGGGTGTTTTCGCGCTGTTGTGGTTCGGCTTTTCCAGCCCAATCGTCCAGAAGGCCATCAAAGAGAACTTCTCGCTGATTGACCCGAACATCAAGCCTTATGTCCCTGACGTGAAGCCCAAGCAGAACACGATGCAGGGCGGCGGTGGTGGCGGTGCTCGTGAGCCTCTGCCGGTTTCAAAAGGCAAGTTGCCGAAGCCCGCAATGAAACAGTTCGTTCCGCCAATGATTGTGGATCATACGCCGAAGCTGGCGATGGA
>JAOAPO010000577.1 GCA_025462945.1 Bryobacterales bacterium | reverse complement strand
CACCGCCTGAGCAAACGCGAGGAGTCGCTCGGCCTGGTCGATGCAGCGGTGGCATCCGAGTAAATGCTCTTCCATCGTCACAACAGCGGGTGAATTGGGTAAGCCGAGTTGGCCTGTGAAGTAAAGTTCGAGTTTCCAGCCGGGCGGGTGAGTAGTCATTGGCAGCTTCGGTCTCACCTTAGCGCGGCGTTGCGGCGACCGTCTACGTGGGTAGTTTGCAGGACTCTGTTTACGTTCGGAGGGGGGCCAGTACCACCGCGCAAACGAGGAATCGTTGCCGACATTTGTCCAACCCGGCAGATCCGCTCAAAACGTGGGAAACCGCGCGCCTGCACGCGGCTATTTCCGTAACACCGTGTAGTGGCAGACGCGCAGTCGCCCCGCAGCCATCGAATAATGGAAAGCAGAAGTACACACGATGCCAGGAATCGAATGACCCGAGAGCGCTATTGCCGAAATCCGCCGCCTTCAACCAGGCAAACGACTTATTTCTTTTCGGTTCGGCTGCACGCGGTGAAATGAGCCGGAGAGCGACTACGATCTTCTGGTCGACTTTCTGCCCAATGCGCGAGCCGGCCTGTCAGGCCTTTCGGCTCGCCTGATATATACGGCGTGAGGATCAGCGCCTGAGCCACATTCTGGAAGCACCCCACGCCGCCAGCCATTGAGGTCCTCGCCGGGACGATGGCACAGCATTCCCGTTCGGTTCCAAACTACGCGAAGCTGAAGCCCTGCTTCGACATCGGCAGCGTCCTAATTCGTTCGCCCACCGCGGAGAACACCGCATTCGCGACCGCTGGAAGAATCGGCGGCAGCGCGGGTTCACCCAGCCCCGTAGGTGGATTGTTGGTCTTCAGGAAATGTATCTCAATTGCTGGAGCTTGTGGCATGCGGAGCGCCGGATGCTCGTGGTAATTTGACTGCACGACCCGACCCTCTTTGAGCGTGATCTCCTGCATCATCTCGCTCAATCCGTCAATCACCGCGCCCTGAACCTGATTCTCAGCCGAACTCGGGTTAATCACGTGGCTGCCAATATCCCCGGCGACCCACACCTTGTTCACCTTCACTTTCTTGTTCGCGCTGACCGCCACTTCCGCCACCTCAGCGAAGTAGCCGCCATGGCTGAAATGGAAGGCAATCCCCAGTGCTGTGCCCGCCGGCAGCTTCCGCTTACCCCAACCCGATTTCTCCGCCGCGAGTTGAATCACCGCGGCCATCCGCGCCGGATTCAGACCTCTCGGTTGAGGGCGGCTCCCTGCCGCAGCCGGAGCCGCTGGCACGCCATTCTTCAGCAGGTCAAGCCGGAACTCCATCGGGTCTTTTCCCGCTGCATGCGCCATCTCATCGATGAAGGACTGCATGACCCACGCAATGCTGTTCGAGCCCGGAGCCCGCAGCGCACCAGTCTTCAGACCGAGCGGCATCGTCGAGGCCTCCACCAGCAGATTCTCCACATACCCCGCTGGGAATTCGCCGGCGTTGAATCCACCGTCGTGAACGAACGCGTTCCCCTCGCCGTAAGCAACGAAGTGGTCCTTCCACGCAACAAGCTTCCCGCTGCGGTCGACCGCGGCTTTGAAGAACTGAAATCCGCCGCAACGATAGTAGTCGTGGCGCATATCGTCCTCCCGGCTCCACACCAGCTTGACCGGGGCTCCCACAGTTTTCGATATCCACGCCGCTTCTAACATCGAATCGTTGTACGCGCGACGACCGAAGCCACCCCCGGCCCTCACCATGTGCAGGCTGACGTCAGCTTCAGCCATTCCCAGAAGACGCGCCACCGCCGTGCGTCCCGGCGCCGGAAACTGGCTTGTGGACCAGATCTCCATCTTCCCGTCCTTGTAGTGCGCCGTGCAGTTCTGCGGCTCCATCGTGGCGTGCGCAATAAACGGAAATTCGTAGCGCGCTTCCAGCACCTTTACGTCATCACGCCGGAACGCCGCCTCGGCATCCCCTTCCTTCCGCAGCCCACGCCCTGCGGGCTTTTGCGCCAGTTCATCGGCCTTCCTCGCGTTTGCATCGCTGTCCTGCGTCGCCCACTTGCCTGAATCCCACTTCACTTCCAGCTTGCGTCGCGCCGACTGCGCTGCCCACCAGCTATCCGCCACAATCGCCACTCCCGCCTCAAAGCCTGGCCCGTCAAAAAGATAGTTCGGGTAGTTGCTGGCCATCGGGATGCCCTCGACAACGAAAGCGTGCCGGACGCCCTTCATCGCCTTGACGACATCCAGGTTCGCGCTCACCACCTTGCCCCCCAGCACGGGCGTCTTCTCGAAAACGGCATAAAGCATTCCAGGCAGCGTTACATCGATGCCGAAGATGGGCTTGCCCGTGAGGATCTCTCTCGTCTCTGCGCCAGCGGTGCTCTTGCCGATGATCTTGTAATCTTTGGCATCCTTCATCCTTAACGACGCGAATGCGGGAACCGGCATCGCTGCTGCTTTCGGCGCAAGTTCGCCATAGCCTAACGAGCGGTTCGACGCCGGATGGTGAACCACGCCGGATGCCGTTGAGCATTCTTCCGCCGGAACTCCCCACGTCTGCGCCGCGGCCGCGATCATCATCTGTCGCGCGGCCGCCCCGATCCTTCGCATGGGTTCCCAGTTGCTCGGTGTCGCCGAACTCCCGCCCGTGATCTGCCCGCCGTACTGCGGCCCGACGCCGGAACGCACGATCCTGACTGCCTTCCAGTCCACGTCCAGTTCTTCGGCGATCATCATTGGCAACAGGTTCAGAGCCCCCTGGCCCAGTTCCTGATTCTTCGCCACGATCGTTGCGGTGCCATCCGGCGCGATGCTGATGAAGTCCTTCGGCAGCAGCGCCTGCTCTCCGCCCGGAAAGCCCTGTGCATCCAGTTCAGACTTCGGGCACAGCGCCAGCATAAAGCCGCCGCCCGCAACCGCGGAGGCCCGCAGGAAGAAACGTCTGTTCATGTTCATCGTGCCACCTCGGCGTTCGGACGGGCGACCGTCCTCGTGTTGCTCATTTCAGCGGCTTGATGGATCGCCGCCCGAATCCGAATGTACGTGCCGCATCGGCACAGATTGCCAGCCATCGCAGAGTCGATCTGCGCATCGGTCGGCTTCGGCGTCTGCTTCAGCAGCGCGCATGCCGTCATCATCTGGCCCGCCTGACAATACCCGCACTGCGGCACATCCACGGCCGCCCAGGCTACCTGAACCGGATGAGAACCGTCAGTCGAGATCCCTTCGATCGTCGTGATCGATTTCCCCGCCACGTCCGAAGCCTTCGTCACGCACGAGCGCGCCGGTTCACCGTTGATATGAATGGTGCAGGCGCCGCAAAGACCCATACCGCACCCGAACTTAGTCCCTTTCAGGTTCAACTCATCCCGAAGCAGCCAAAGCAGCGGCATTTCGGGATCGCCGTCGAACTGTTGCGACTTGCCGTTTATGGTGAGCTTAATCATGAACTTTCTCTCCTGCGTTTAGCGGCCGGACAGCTTGAGCACTTGCTCCGGCAGGCGGGCACCCTGAATCGGTATCTTCGAAGCGGCGTCTTCGATCTCCTGAAGATCGCCCGGTGTCAGTTCGATGGCCGCGGCCCCAAGGTTCTCCGCAAGCCGCCCCAACTTGGTCGTGCCAGGAATCGGTACGATCCACGGCTTCTGCGCCAGCAGCCAGGCCAGCGCGATCTGCGCCGGTGTCGCACCCTTGCTTCCGGCAATCCGCCCCAGTAACTCCACCAACACGACGTTGGCTGCCCGGGCCTCTGGGGTAAAGCGCGGTGAGATGCTCCGAAAATCGGTACCGTGGAACTCTGTCGTGGCATCGATCTTCCCTGTCAAAAACCCCGCGCCCAGAGGACTGAACGGTACTAAACCAATCCCCAACTCCTCACACAAGGTAAGTACGCCATCCTGTTCAGGGTCCCGCGTCCAAAGCGAATACTCGCTCTGCACCGCAGTCACTGGTTGAACCGCATGCGCTCGCCGGATCGTCGCGGCACTCGCCTCCGACATGCCGAAGTGCTTCACCTTGCCTTCCGCAATCAGCGCTTTTACCTCGCCAGCCACATCCTCGATCGGTACCGCCGGATCGACGCGATGCTGATACAGCAGGTCGATCGTGTCTGCCTTGAGCCGTGACAGCGATGCCTCGGTCACCTCGCGGATATGCTCAGGCCTGCTGTTGAGACCATACCGCGATCCGTCCGGGTTGATTCCAAATCCAAACTTCGTGGCGATCACCACGTCGCGGCGGAAAGGCGCGAGTGCCTCTCCCACCAGTTCTTCGTTCTTAAACGGCCCATACGCCTCAGCCGTATCGAAAAGCGTGACCCCACCCTCGACAGCCGCGCGAATGACTTTGATCGCCTCCTGCCATTCAGTGGGCGGACCATAACTCCCGCTCAGTCCCATACAGCCGAAGCCAAGAGCCGACACCTGGAGCCCGCTGGCTCCAAGCTTCCGCAACTGCATTGCGCTCATTGAACCAGCGTACGAGCGAAAAGCGGCTCGGCGGTATCCTGATCCTGCCGAATCCTTGCCTGATCCTGCCGATGTGTGTTGTTTTCGTTGCGCGGTTCCAGCGGCAGCCGGCTATCCTTAGGGTGAGGTGTCCGCACGTGGTAGCGAAAAATATGTGGGATACGACAGTATTCTCGCCCGAGTACGCCCAGGCAGGGTACGCGCAAGACTTGCGGGCTGAGTTGGTCGCCAGGGTTGCTCGGCTCATCGGATCGGCAGAGAAGCAGGCAACCGCGATCCCTCGCCTGACCTTGCACCAGCGGACCGCGCCAACGGGCGCATGCCACGTTACTTACGAGCCCAGCATCATCGTCATTGCCCAGGGCCGCAAGGAAGTCCAGATAGGCACCGATACCCTGACCTACGACTCCTCACGCTATCTGCTCACCTCAATAGATCTGCCGACCATTACCCGCGTTTCAGAGGCAAGCAGCGATGCGCCCTGCCTCGCTCTCTCTCTCAAGCTGGACATCTCGATCGTACGTGAGTTTCTCAGCCGCGAGGAATTCCCCAATCGCGACGTGCCGACGGATTGTCCCGCCATGTCCACCGTCCCCGTAACGGCAGAGTTTCTTAGCGCCTGTTGTCGGTTGCTCGACCTCCTGTCCACTCCGGATGACATACCGTTTCTCAGCGGCCTCATCGAACGTGAAATCGTCTATCGGATCCTTCGCGGACCCGAAGGCGCGCGCCTTCGGGCGATCGCCACGCTTGGGGACCAGAGTCATCGCACCGCCAAAGCAATCGCGTGGATCAAGGCAAACTACGGCACTCCGTTGCGACTTGACGAACTTGCGGAAGTTGCGGGAATGGCCGTCTCCACGCTGCACCACCACTTCCGCGCGATCACGGCCATGAGTCCGCTGCAGTACCAGAAGCAGATTCGGTTGCAGGCCGCAAGGGCACGAATGCTCGCCGATGATGTGGACGCCGCGACGGTCGCCTTCGAGGTTGGCTACGAAAGCGCGAGTCAGTTCAATCGTGAATACAGCCGCTTATTCGGAGAGCCACCCATTCGGGATGTCCGCAAGATGCGTGCCCCAACTACGGCCGCGTCGCGAACCGCCGCCATGGCCTCGCGCTGAATTAGCAATCTCGCGCTGTCGCTCATCCCTGGTCGGCACCCGACATCAACTATGAACTAGCGCATGCAAACGTCTTACTGTTCTGTACCCATCTGACCGGCGAAGTTGACGCGAATACCCTCCGTGATAGCGTGATACCACTAGGAGATCTGTCTCATGTCCGCCTTCACGCGCCGCCAGATGATTCGCCTTGCAGTCACCCTGCCGACGGCTGCCATTTTCACGCGTTACGACGCGCTGGTCGCCGCGGAACGCAACAAGGTCAGGATAACCGACATTAAAGCGATGCAGATCAACCGCATCGCCGGGAACTGTCTCATCAAGGTCGAAACCGACGCGGGCATTGTGGGCTACGGGGAAGCCGGCATGACGGGTCCCATGGCACGCGCGCGCATCGCAACTATGAAGCCGTTGCTCGTGGGGAAGGATCCCCTGGCCATTGAGGTTCACTTCCAGAAGATGACATCGCTCATGCACACCTACATGGCCAGCATCCCCACCATCAGCGGCATCGACATCGCCCTTTGGGATATCGCCGGCAAGATCACAGGATTGCCGATCTCGACCCTGATGGGTGGCCCGTTCCGCGAATCGATTCGCATGTACTCGCATGGCCGCATGAACATGCTGGACAAGGCAGCATGCAAGGCTTTTGCGGATCGCGTTCGACAGATGCCTGAGGGCTTCAACGCGTTCAAGAATGACATTCACCCGGTCCTGGGGATTCCATCGGGACAGTTCGCTGACACGCTGGATCAGGCGCAGCTGAAGACAGTTGCTCGCGCCTATAACAATGCACGGGAGGCTTTAGGTGACGACATCGAGATAGCGGTCCACTGTCACAACGAGTTCAATGAACCCAGCGCGGTCGGGATCGCCAAAGCAGTTGCTTCCATGAATCCGCTTTTCATCGAAGACCCGATGAATCCAGGTTGGTCCGAGGCATGGCAATCCCTGCGCCGCCAGTCACCGGTCACCCTCATGACCGGTGAAAAACTAGAACTGCTCCGCGGGTTCAAGCCGTTTATCGATAACCAGACGGTCGACATCATCCATCCCGATCTGGCGTTCGCGGGTGGCTTTACTGGTACTCGCAAGATCGCCGACTACGCATATGAGAATAAAATGCCCGTGGCTCTTCACAACGTCGGATCGCTGGTCCTCACATTTGCGAACGCGCATTTCGGCTCGGCTATTCACAACTTCTACCGCTCGGAAAGCCAACTGGGTGAAACAGGCTACATCGAACCCATGGCGGCATCGAATCCGCCGGAGGTCCGCAAGGGTTATTTGAAGGTTCCAACAGGCCCAGGCCTCGGATTCGACATCGACCCTGAATTTCTAAAAAAGAATCTGGTCGCAGGCGAACAATACTGGGGTTAAGCGTTTCAAATCATGGAAACGCGGCCCCTTCGGCCGTCTGCTTCCGTTGGGAGTTTACGTCAGCCGTACGACTCTTCCGGGGGTGCGGTAAATCTGAACGGTACAGAAACGGTCTTGAAGCGGAAGCTCCGTCAAGGATTCAGCGCGGTGGGGTTCTTACGTGGTGATCGTATTGTCACAACCCGTCAACCAGAGGGTAGGCGCTACGCCGTTGATCGCGGATCTACTCGCTCCGAGCGAATGGCACCGTCAAGGCACAGTCGCCTTCGGAGTTCGAACGGCTATCCGCACTGCTTGAAAAAGGCTGCGCCGATCAGCGCTCGCCCGCGTCCGTCGCTCAGCGTCAGTTCCCCGGTCGACAACAAGCGGAAACACTCCGGCAGCGTCGGCGTCTCCGCCCGCTTCGCCAACTGCACCGACTCGAGATCCTCCACCAGCGAGAGGAACACCGCTCCGTACACGACCCTGGCATAGTCGCGCAACGTCGCAAATGCGGAACGATTTTCTCCCACCATCGGAGTATTTTCCTGCATCTCCAGGAGCCGCAATCCCGCCTCTGCCGGCAAGCTTAAGAAGTTACTAACCGTCGCGACATCCAGATAAGGATGCGCAGCGCCCGCCCTCTCCCAATCCACCAGCCACGCTCGAGTCCCGTCCCATAAGATGTTCGCTGGATGCAGGTCGCCATGGCTCAATACCAACCGGCCGTCCTTCGCAAAGGTTTCGGCCGCATCCACGATCTTCCGTCCAAGTGGAACAGCCCACGCCGGAAAGCCCGGTCTCACCACCTGCGCTGCCCACACCTGCTCGGCAAACTCCACCTGCCGCCCGACCCTCGCCCCATCGACCGGAAGCGCATGCAGCCGGCCCAGCAAATCCACCAAACTTCCGAACGCCGCTGCCCGCGTATCCCCGTCGCTCATGGCCGCCACAAACGAGCGGTCGACGACCTTTTCAGTCACGATCGCCTGCGCAGCAGCATCCGTGTGCACCACCAACGGAGCAATCCCGTGCCGAGAGGCCAACTCCTGCATCTCGCTCACCTGCTGCCACGATCCATGGGGCCCGCCGTGAATTCGTAGAATAAACGCGCCCTTGTCGGTCTCCACCGAGTACACCAAAGCACCGGATTGCCCCATGGAAAGCGCCACCGCATGTCGCACACCACCAAAGGAGCCCTCGGGAAAATATCGCGCTAGCTCACGCGGAGTCATGCAATGCAGTTTAGCGCCTCGTCGTAGGGCACCCAGCGCGAAAGCATCAGCCGACTATCGTTGGGAGCCGCCGCCACTGCGGCCGGGGTGACGCCAGCGTTTCTCAGCGCCTGTTGTCGGTTGCTCGACCTCCTGTCCACTCCGGATGACATACCGTCTCTCAGCGGCCTCATCGAACGTGAAATCGTTTATCGAATCCTTCGCGGACCCGAAGGCGCGCCTTCGGGCGATCGCCACGCTTGGGGACCAGAGTCATCGAACGGCTAAAGCAATCGCGTGGATCAAGGCAAACTGCGGCACTCCGTTGCGACTTGACGAACTCGCGGAAGTCGCGGGAATGGCCGTATCCACGCTGCACCATCACTTCCGTGCGATCACGGCCATGAGTCCCCTGCAGTACCAGAAGCAGATTCGCTTACGGATGCTCGCCGATGATGTGGACGCCGCGACGGGCCTTCGAGGTTGGTTACGAAAGCGCGAGTCAGTTCAATCGTGAATACAGCCGCTTGTTCGGAGAGCCACCGATTCGGGATGTCCGCAAGATGCTTGCCCCAACTACGGCCGCCTCGCGAACCGCCGTGACGGCCTCGCGCTGAATCTCTCGCTGTCTCGCCGCAGCAATAGCCTTCCAGCTAACGCTCGGGCTACGCTTCGCGTCGCGGATTTCTTTGGAGAGGTATTCTCTGGTCGGAATGGACAGTATTTTCGACAATGCCCATAGCCATCGGATCGCACCTCCGGACGCATGCGAGGGACGGCTTTAAACACCCACAGCGCGGGCCGGTTCTTCGTGGAACGCCGTCCTCACAGCCTGCGCAAGCTCGAGGAGCCGCTCGGCGTGCTCGATGCAGCGGTGGCATCCGAGTAGATGCTCTTCCATCTTCACAACTCCGGGTGAATCGGGTAACCCGAGTTGGGACGAGGGGATCCGATGCCACCAGCTTCCGCTGCGAGCCGTCGCAATCAACGTGCCGATTGAAAGCGCGCGACGGCCCGCGCTGAAGACGATCTGACGCGTATGAGATACCGCGAACAACGAACTGTTGATGCGCTCTTTTAGCGCCTGTCGTCGTGGTGGTCCTCGGCGATCGCAAGTCGGGAAAGAGTTCCCTCCAACCTCCCCGTAATGCTCAACAGCTTCGCCGATCCGGCGGCGTCAAACAAAACCACGCCCAACGTCCCCGTCGACTTGAGTGTGCACTCCTGCGGAGCCGCGCCGCAGATCGCGGCGGCATTCCTGAAGCGGCCGGTACCTCCTGTGATCCGATATGTTTCGGAAAGGTGGGCTGCCGGTGGCACCAGTGCCAAATCGATGCAAAGGGCTCCTTCCGTGACCGCGATCGTCAACAGACTCCCGTCCTGAAAACGAAACACGCCCGCGCTTGCGGCAGCCACAACTGGCACGTTGATTTGCATTGGGCCGGAGCAGGCGCTGGACGGCGCGGGCAAGGCGTCGGTGCGCAATTTTCGGAAGGTGAATGGTCCGAAGGTGCCGTCACCGGCCAGCAGCTCTTCGTCCGTAACTGTGTTGGGCCCCATATTGATGCTCGTGGGCACCATGCTCCCGGAAAACGTCATCCTTACGGGCGTCTGCTCGGTCTTGGCGTAGGAACCATGTACGCAGAACAGCAGCAACGCGATTGCGGGAAAGTGTTTCATAGTTGTTCTCCTTGAGGTTGACTGGAGGCTCTTTCCTCCTCGGCGAACAGTATCCGAAGCCCCCCGCCCGATCCATGCCTGCAATCTCATTTCGCGATAAATTCGTCCTCACCAGCCAAGTCGCTGACTCGGAGCGACATATCCAGGACCTCATCGGCGATTCGTGTAATATTTGTAAGTCACGGAGAACTGTGGTGACTCCGAATCAAGCGCCAGTTCGGCTGACCTTTGGGCCCTTCGAAGTGAACGCCTCGACGGGTGAGCTTCTGAAGCACGGCAGTCGTGTCCGGCTTCGGGGGCAACCATTCGCCATCCTCGTTTTGCTGCTCCAGCGCAACGGCGAGGTGGTTACCCGCGAGCAGTTGCGTGAGCGCATTTGGGCGGATGGGACCTTCGTCGATTTCGAACACGGTCTCAACGCCGCAATGAACAAGCTGCGCAGGGCGTTGAGCGATTCCGCCGAGAACCCGCGATACGTCGAGACTGTTCCGGGCCGCGGTTACCGGTTTATCGAACGGGTGGACTGCGGGCCAGTAATGTCATGCCCGGCCTTCCAGAAACCGGAGGTTCGCGACGAGCTGCCGCCACGCCGGCGTAGCCCGGGTCTGTGGGAGAGGCTTACCTGGGCAGTGGGAGCTCTGGTATGTCTGGGAGTCGGACTGCGATTTCGTGGCGCCCCGGCCGGCCTGCCCGATTGGAAGCTTGCCCGAATCACCGCCGATTCAGGACTGTCGGGTTTTCCTGCGCTGTCGCCGCAGGGCAACCTGATCGCTTATTCTTCCGATCGCGGTCTGAACGGCGAGCAGGATCTGTATCTCAGGCAAGTTGCCGGCGGCCAGCCCGTCCGGTTGACTTTCGACGGCACTGGAAACTCGGCGCCCGATTTTTCGCCGGACGGCGGCAAGATCGTTTTCCAATCGAACCGGGATGGCGGCGGCGTCTATGAGGTTGCCGCACTCGGAGGCAAGGCCCGGCTGCTGGGCAGGGGAGGTTTGAATCCCAAGTACTCTCCCGACGGATCGCAGGTGGCGTATTGGGTGGGAACCGCAGCCGTAAACCCGGCGGTGCCGGGAAGCGGCGAGTTGTGGGTAATTCCGCTGAACGGCGGGCCCCCGCGCCGCATAGCCGCGAACTTCTCGGCTGCGCGCCAGCCGATCTGGTTGCCCGACGGAAAGCATTTGCTGTTTGTCGGGTACACGTCCCCCCGGGCGTACGAAAACTCCGCGATCGATTGGTGGACGGCGTCCACGGATGAAGACGCCGTGGAAAGGTCCGGCCTCTACGAAAAGCTGGTCCACGCAGGGCTGCAACCCCAGGTTACGGTTGGAAGACTCACCAGGACGCTCATGCCCTCGCCCGGCTGTTGGTCGGCGATGGACAAGGCTGTCGTTTTTTCGGCAGGCACGGGCGACCAGAATGACCTCTGGGAGGTCGGCATCTCGCCACGAACCGGCAAGGTAAGCGGCCTGCTCCGCAGATTGACGGCAGGCACCCTGAATCACACAACTCCGTCCTGTACGCCCGCAGGCGAGTTGGCGTTTACCACCCTGGAAACACGAAGAGACGTCTGGTCGTTGCCCTTTGACCTCAATCGCAGAAAGGCGAAAGGCCCGTTAGAGCGGGTCACTATGGGCCCGCCGTCGCGAGAACACGCGTCACTCGCGAAACAAGGGCGCTTTTTGACGTTTGCTTCCAACCAGGCAGGGCTGGTCAACATTTGGGTGAGGGACCTGGCGACCGGAGAGGAGTCGCCTGTCGCGAGTTCATCAGTAGAGCAGCATTACCCGGTAATCGCCGCAGGCGGCGACAAGATCGCATTTTCAGCTTTTGAAAAGAATGCTCGCGACGTATACGTGTCCGCGCCCGGAGGACCCTCCGAGAAGGTCTGTCAAGGCTGTCTCCGCGCTACAGACTGGTCGCTTGACGAGAAGACGATCCTGGTCTTCGCCGCCGATCCGTACCAGATCGATGCCCTCGATGTCGCTTCCCGCAGGCGCACGCCGATCTTAAAACATTCGAAATACAATCTGGTTTACGCCCGGTTCTCGCCGGATAACAGGTGGGTGAGTTTTACGGCGCGAACCCAGCCGGATCGCGCGCTCATTGCCATCGCTCCGCTCGACGGGCCGAAACCCGTCCCCGAGAGCGCCTGGGTCACAATATCGGAAGTTACGCTTGGAGATTGGGCTGACTGGTCGCCGGACGGGAAGACGGTGTACTTTTCCTCGAGGCGCGACGGCCACAGTTGTTGGTGGGCGCAGCGGATCGAAGCGATTTCCGGTCGTCCCGTCGGTGAGCCGCGCGCCGTGTTGCACCTGCATGGAAGAGTCTATTATGAGCCCGGAAGTATGTCGGCAGGTTGGTCCGTCGGCGGCGAGCGGATCGCCATGCTCCTGGCCGAAGGCACAGGAAATATCTGGATGATGTCACCCTTGCGTTCTCGGTGAGCTTGCGTTCTCGGTGAGAAGGGACCATGTCCTCGATGTGACCCATATCTCGTCAGACGAATCCGACTTGCCTGGGCCCGGCCCCCTGGACGGCCGCTCCTGGTTGTGACGTTTCGGATTGATCCTTTCCACCGGCGACGGCCGGGTCTTGCCTAAAGCCCATTAGTCCAGTTCCCGTCCATTGAGAATCGTCCAACGGTGACCGCATGGCGGGGCCAGTTAGCGCAACGCCGTATCCCGTTCCGAATCTCCGAGTAGTTGCCTTTCCGCGTATCGGTCGACCATAACCGCCATCCGTCTGGATGCAGACGGGCTCTGAAGCTTGGGGCGGTATTCGCGCGGTGGGCCACGTGCGGAGAGGCTCCAGAGACACCTTGCGGTCCAAGCGACGCGGGCGGCAATACGGCCATTTTTCAGAACCCAAAACGAGACCGTCCTTCTCTTTGGTCGTTCCACCGGCCTGAAAATCATTGGATGTTCGTCTCGGGCAAGGTCCGTGGACCCGCACGGTCCGGAGATCAAGGCAATGCGGCGTCGAGCGCCGGATTAGCGGCAACGCCGTTCAAGCTTCTCACGAATGGCTCCGCAGACTGCTGCGTGGCTCCGCTGGTGGCGGCACCAGTTTCCGCCGTGCTTCGGTCGCGCGGCGGCTGGGCGAGTTCGCTGCCGGGAATGAGGAGTACGGCCGCCGGTGCAGATGAACCCAGCGAGGAAGCATTCGCCAGAATCCGGCCGGCGTTGTTGATCGCTACGGCGGAAGCCAGGTCTAGCCCGGGCACCGAGAGGCGGATCAGTCCGCGATCGGGTGAGTAGTAAGCTGCGCAATTGGTCTTTAGTGGCTCATCAATAAGAGGGATTCGATTGTTGCAGTCGCCCACGATTTCATCCCGGTCGTTCAGCGCTCGCCAGGTGAAGCCTGCGGGGAGAGGGAGGATGCCGTTGGATGTCACAAGGGAATACTCGACCGATGTGCCCAATATCGACCACGCGAGTACATGCCCGGTATTCGAAAGAGCAACCGGCTGATCCGGGAGTTCAGCGAGTCCAATGCCGGGAGTGTAAAGCAGGAAGTGATCTCGGTTTCCGGCATCCAGGTAGCTGCCCGTGACCTGTCCTGCATTATTGATCTGCAAGAGATTCGATATTTGCAGATTCGGGAAGAGCGGCCCGTGGGACGGGGAGTCTCCCTGCCCGATGACATCGTTGCCATCGTTGATGCCCGTGGCGGTTCCGCGGGACCACCCGAAGACGGAATTTAAATTCAGGACCTGATTGTAGGGCGCATTGGCGATGAAGGCGTGACCTGAAGAATCGGAACCGACGATGGTGCCAATGTCGTTGATCTGTTGAATATAGGGAGCATTGGTTATTTCGATGTCCGGTCCACGGGGTGAACTGACCAGGGCTCCGAATGGAGGCGAAGCTTCGCGTGAGACCGCGAAACCTGAGTTAGAAAGCAGGGTCCCGGTACACGCGGAACAGAGCGGCTGCACGGAGTAGGTCGGGGAAGGAGCCGGACTCAGGACGAAAACTGCGGGAACCCCATCGACAGTGCCTGTCCCGGCAATTTCACCGGCGTCATTGATTCGGTCTGCCGTCTTCGCCACCCAGCCGGACCCGGACGGAAAGAGACTGTTCACGTCCACGATCTGGCCGCCGGTGAAGAGGGTGGCGATACCGCACGCGAGCAACGGGACCGGGTTGGCACATGAGTTAAAGCCTCCCTTCCAACCAACCGCATCGCCCTTGTTGTTCAGGCCAGCTACGAACCCGCTGCTGTTTGGATCTGCCCGAGGCAGGCTACCGTCCGGCGGAAAGAAAAGGGTCTCGTCAACCAGGGCCGTGATGCGCCCCAGCAGCGTATTCGGGTCAAGGGTGCATATCTCCGGAAATGTGCCCCCCCTGCCCCAGCCACCACCGATCTGGCCGCTGTTATTGACGGCGGTAGCCCACCCGTTTCCGTCACGCGAGCAACCCGTCTCCACTGTAACTCCTGCGGCGGTAGTGATCTTCGCGCGACCTGGGGGAGAGCCGAACGAGATGATTACGTTTCCTGCGTCATCCATGACGTACGGCCCTTGCGGGAACTCGCGTCTGTTGTTGGTCATTGCAACAGTGATCACGCCCGCGGAGCTTCCAGGTGCGTAGCGAAAGACGTGGGCCGTGTACGAACCCGGCTGAGGGCTCTGCCTTACGGCGATGCCGGAGACCGTGCCGCTGTCATTCAGGCTGACAAATCGCACCTCCGGTTCATCCGGATAAGCGGCCCGCACGGCCCCACCGAGATCCTGCGGCGGTCGGTCCGGACCATACAACACCCCGGACGCGAGCAGAACCTGACCTGAGCTGTTGATTGCGGCCACGGCCGAACCCTCAAAGTTCTCCACTGAAGGAGGACCGGTACGTTCAATATTCGTGACTCCCACACCCGGTGTGTAGAGGAAGTTTGCAATCGGCCGCCCCAGTGGGGGTCCCTGTGGTCCTGCGGGACCATAGAACGTGCCGGCGACCTGGCCGCGGTCGTTCATGCCACCGACAGTGGCGCCGATGCTGCGTAGAGGTGCAGGTATGGTGTGGACTAGATAAGTTGAAGCTGCGGGACATGCGGCACCGGCCGCAACGCAGAATAGTGCCA
The DNA here is from genome assembly GCA_025462945.1 of Bryobacterales bacterium. Lineage (GTDB taxonomy): Bacteria > Acidobacteriota > Terriglobia > Bryobacterales > Bryobacteraceae > BOG-234. Next base: position 9,612 of record JAOAPO010000577.1, on the reverse strand, counting down.
GCCGAACAACACGTGGTATTCCCATGGGCCGATGCTGATCTTCGCAGGAGTCAGTGTCAATGTGTTTAGTGAGCCCCGCGTGATCGGAATCACTCCGACGGTTCGCCGGGGTCCGGCCTCCGGTGTTGAACGGTCTGGTATTCCGTGACGCGTGCGACCTTCCAAGGGTGGACGTGCCGGCTTCAGCGATGACCTCTTACTGAACCCACCGTGGGTAGCCAGCGGTGGCCTTCCGCGTAGGTACCCCGGACCTGATCGCTCTCAGAGGTGCCGGCGTCTCCCAGGCATTGATGAAGGTAATAATCGAAGCGCATCCAAATAAGCGTGCGAAGTTGGCCCCGGTGCACGCCCTGACGCGCATGGGTACCTCTGCGGACCGGAGCAGCGTGCTGGTGTCGCTTACGTCGTTTTCCCGAAGAGTTCGCTCGATTCAGGTTTGGGGTTGAGCTTGGTGGCTACGATACAGGCAAAATTGGCGGCATCGATCCTCTACCGTGCAAAGTGTACGGTGACCGCCCCTGTCGTGCCGTACCGGGAAAGTGGGGAAAGTTATCTACCCCGATGCATGTGAAATTTACTCGATCTTGCGCGAGCGTTACCAGCGTTCAAGGAGTGTCCACCCGATACGTTGCCCAGCACGTTACCATCGTCGCGACTGGATGAACGACATCGCCGTCCGCGGCATAGGCTCGCATCAAACTGCCGCTTCCGTGCGTGGCGTGCCGCCCGTCAAATTGAGGAGCAACGCGCGGTCCTGACGTGTGGCCGCATTCAGCCCGAAGAGTCCGGTTATCGTCCACTACGGCCGGCCCGTGACCATGGGGCCCGGAGGTAAGCATCGATCGGTTTCATCTCTCCAAGCCGCCCGAAGCTGGAAGCGCCTTTCGACGGTCACGAACCTCCAACCCCCAATCTTCCCAACCCTTTCAACAACTTACACTGCCACCCCACCACTTCCTCACACTCCCCACTGCTAATCCTCAATCAGAGGGCGCACCACCGCCCCGGAAAGAGGAACGCAAAATGATCTCCGAAGCTCAGCAAACAGCCAACCAACTCAACGCCCTGAAATCAACCGGGCCCACCACCGAAGCCGGCAAAAACGCGGCAAAATTCAACGCCCGCCGCCACGGCCTCACCGGACAGTTCTACTGCATGTCCGAAGGAGACGAAGCCGCCTACAAAGCCTTCGAAGCCAATCTCCTGTCAGACCTCAAGCCCGCCACCCACTACGAATCCCAACTCGCCATCTCCATCGTGCAGGACCAGTGGCGTCTCAACCGCTCCCGAGGCACCGAATTCAACGTCTACGGCCAGGGCCACATCTACTTCGCCGATGACAACAACGAAATCTCGCCCAACATCCAGGCCGCACACACCATGGCAAGCACCGCCCGTCGCGACCAGCAGTACTTCGCCAACATCGCCCTCTACGAAACCCGCCTCCACCGCATCATCGCGAAAAACGAGAAGCGCCTCGCCGAACTCCAGGCCGAACGCAAAGCCGCCGAAGCCGAGGCTCTCCGCGAAGCTGAACTGCTCACCCGCCTCGCGCTCATGCACGACGAAGCGCTGGATTCAAAAGCTTCGATCGAGGCCAATGGGGTGCAACGTAACGCTGGTCTTGTCCCCAGGGCGGGCCTGCTCCCAACTACAATCGAGGCCAATGGCTTCGTTTTTTCCACCGCCCAAATCCTCGGCATCATAAACCGCAAAGACCGCCTTACCGAAGCCGAATTCTTTGAGAAACACCGCTGGGACAAGGCTCGTCGCTACCCGTCCAACGCGTCGCCCCAGCCCAAAGTAGCCTGAAACGCCTCCCAACTCCGAACCACAACAGAAAGGAAAGCCCGAAGTGTGTCTAACCGGCCGTAGTCACCGCGCGCAAACTCTCCAAAGCTGCCCAGGCAGCCCCGGAATCGATCGCCTCGCAAGCCATCGCAGCAGCCTCGCGCCAGGACTCCGTCTTCCCGGCAACAACCAGCCCCATCGCCGCATTCATCGCCACTGTGTCCCGGGCTGCACCCCGTTCACCGCGCAAAACAGCCTCGGCCACCGACCGGTTGTAAGCCACATCGCCGCCCCGAATCCCATCCAGATGCTGCACCGCGAACCCGAAATCCTCCGGCGACACGCGCAGCCTCTCCACGCCACCGTCGCGAATCGAAAACACCGTCGTCGGCCCCGAAATGGTCACTTCTCCCATCCCGTCGTCGCCATGCACCACGAACCCGCGCGCCAGACCCAGCCTCGAAAGCGCCCCGGCAATCAGTTCCGCCGCCGCAACCGACCACGTCCCGGCCACCTGCATCTCAGCCCCCGCCGGATTCGTCAGCGGTCCCAGAAAATTGAACGCCGTCCGGAACTTCAGCTCCAGTCGCACCGGCTGCACATGCTTCACGGAACCGTGGAACAAGGGCGCAAACAGAAACCCGATCCCGGCCTTCTCCACCGACCTCGCCACCACCTCCGGACTCACCATCGTCCGAACGCCCAGCGCCTCCAGCAGGTCCGCGCTCCCCGACCGGCTCGTAATCGAGCGGTTCCCGTGCTTCGCCACCCGCACACCCGCCCCTGCAATCACAAATGCCGCCGTCGTGGAAATGTTGAAGCCCGCCGTCTTGTTCCCGCCCGTCCCGCAGGTGTCCAAAATGGGGCGGCAGGCGCTCGGAATCGGCAGCGAAAGAGCCGCCGCCCGCATCGCCCGCGCGAAGCCCGTCAACTCCTCCACCGTCTCGCCTTTCATATGCAGAGCGGTAAGAAAAGAGGCCGTCAGCACCGGCGTAGACTCGCCCGCCAGCAGCGTCCGCATTGCACTCTCCGCCTGTTCTTCGCTCAGCGATTTCCCGGCCACTACAAAATGGAGCAATTCGAGCGTCATGATAAAGTTATGGGTGCGGTAAGCCTGATATCAGGCACATTTCAGCATAAGCGGTTCGTTCGATCCAAATGAAAATCCACGAGTATCAGGCCAAGGAAATCCTTGCCAAATACAACGTCCCCGTGCCTCGCGGGAAGGTGGCGTACTCCGTCGCCGAAGCAGAGGCGATCGCGAAGGACCTCGGCGGGAATGTCGTTGTCAAAGCGCAGATCCATGCCGGAGGTCGCGGCAAAGGCGGCGGCGTCAAGGTAGCAAAGGATGTGGCCGACGCAGCAATCATCGCCGAACGCATCCTCGGCATGACCCTCGTCACCCACCAGACCGGGCCCGAAGGCCGTCTGGTCCAGCGCCTGCTTATAGAAGAGACTCTGCCCATCGACAAGGAACTCTACCTCGGCATCGTGCTTGACCGCGGCACCGGCAAGCTCATCTTCATGGCTTCCGCATCCGGCGGCATGGACATCGAGGAAGTCGCGGCACACACCCCCGAAGCCATCCTGAAAGAAGTCATCGATCCCGGCATCGGCTTGCAGGCGTATCAGGCCCGCAAGCTCGCCTTCGGTATCGGCATCCCGTCGCCCGCCATTAACGGCGCCGTTCAGGCGATCATGGCGCTCTCCCGCGCCTGTCTTGAAATGGATGCCTCCATTGCTGAAATCAACCCCTTCATTCTCACGAAGGACAACAAGGTCTATGCCCTCGACTGCAAGATGACCTTCGACGATAACGCCATGTTCCGCCACAAAGACCTCGTGGAACTTCGCGACATCAACGAAGAAGATCCTCTCGAAGTCGAAGCCTCCAAGTTCGGCCTCAACTACATCAAGCTCGATGGCAACATCGCCTGCATGGTGAACGGTGCCGGTCTCGCCATGGCCACCATGGACATCATCAAGTACTCGGGCGGCACCCCGGCCAACTTCCTCGACGTCGGCGGCGGCGCCAGCGCGGAACAGGTCAAGAACGCGTTCCGCATCCTCCTTGGCGACCCCTCCGTGAAGGCGGTTCTCATCAATATCTTTGGCGGCATCCTCCGTTGCGACACCCTCGCAACCGGTGTCGTCGCCGCCGCGCGCGACCTCGGTATTGCGATTCCGATCGTCGTCCGCATGGAAGGCACCAACGTCGAGGAGGGCAAGCAAATCCTCCGTGACTCCGGCTTCAACTTCGCCGTAGCCGATGGTATGAAAGACGCGGCCGAAAAGGTCGTCGCTGCTGCGGGAGGCTCGAACTAATGAGCGTACTGGTCGATAAGAATACGCGCCTTCTGGTGCAGGGCTTCACGGGCCGCGAAGGCACGTTCCACGCTTCGCAGGCCATTGCCTACGGCACCACGGTCGTTGGTGGAGTCACGCCCGGCAAGGGCGGTCAGACCCATCTCGATCGCCCCGTCTTCAACACCGTCGAGGAAGCGATCAAGGCCACCGGCGCGAACGCCACCGTGATCTTCGTCCCCCCGCCTTTCGCGGCGGACGGCATCATGGAAGCAGCCGATGCCGGTATCCCGCTCATCGTCTGCATCACCGAAGGCATCCCGCAAATCGACATGGTCAAGGCCTGGGAATTCCTCAAGACGAAGACCTCGCGCCTCATCGGTCCCAACTGCCCCGGCATCATCTCGCCCGGCAAGTGCAAGATCGGCATCATGCCGGCCCACATCCACCTCGAGGGCAACGTTGGCGTCGTCTCGCGCTCCGGCACCCTGACCTATGAGGCAGTCGGCCAGCTCACCAAACTCGGGATCGGCCAGTCCACCTGCATCGGCATCGGTGGCGACCCCATCATCGGCACGAACCACACCGACGCCATCAAGCTCCTCAACGAAGACCCCGATACCCACGCCATCGTGATGATTGGTGAAATCGGCGGCGATGCTGAAGAGCGCGCCGCGGCCTACATCAAAGCCAACGTGAAGAAGCCTGTCGTCGGCTTCATCGCCGGCCAGACCGCGCCTCCCGGCCGCCGTATGGGCCACGCCGGCGCCATCATTTCAGGCGGCTCAGGTGCCGCTTCCGACAAAATCAAAGCCATGGAAGACGCGGGCATCATCGTATGCTCGTCGCCCGCTCAGATGGGCGAGAAAATCCAGAAAGTTCTGAACCGATAACCAATGCAAACGACCTTTTCCATCATCAAGCCCGACGCAGTCAAGAACGGCAACGCCGGCAAGATCCTCAGCCTTCTCGAAGCCAACGGCTTCCGCATCGTGGCTCTCCGCATGACGCGCCTCAGCAAGTCCCAGGCGGAAGGCTTCTACGCAGTCCACAGCGAACGGCCGTTCTTCAACAGCCTCGTCACCTTCATGACCGAAGGCTCCGTCATCCTCATGGCACTCGAACGCGAGGACGCCGTCCTCAAGCTCCGCGAAGTCATGGGAGCAACGAACCCGGCCAACGCCGCTGAAGGCACGATCCGCAAGCTGTACGCCGAGAGCATCGAGCGCAACTCGATCCACGGTTCGGACGCCCCCGAAACCGCAGCCGAAGAACTGAAGTACTTCTTCACCGCAATCGACCTGACCCAGCGCTAAGCTGAGCCAGGCCCGTCAGTTTTAGTCGATAGTGTGCGCGGCGATTTCGCCGGTTACCGTGGCAAGGAAATCTTCCACCATCACCGGACCGAGGTCGCCGCGTTTTCTATGCCGCACCGCAACCTGGCCAGCCTCGGCTTCACGTCCGCCGATCACCAGCATGTAAGGCACTTTCTGCATCTGAGCCTCACGAATCTTCAGGTTGACCTTCTCGCTCCGGTCATCCACCACGGCCCGAACACCGGCTGCCTTTAGCTTCGCCAGCACTTCCTTCGCGTACTCGTTCTGCCGATCCGTAATCGGAAGAATTGTCGCCTGTACCGGAGCCAGCCACGTCGGGAACGCTCCGGCGTAGTGCTCCACCAGGATTCCGAAGAACCGCTCCACTGAGCCGAACAAAGCGCGGTGAACCATGTACGGGCGATGCTTCTTGCCGTCTTCCGCAACGTACTCCAGGTTGAACCGTTGCGGCAGAGTGAAGTCGAACTGAACGGTGGAAAGCTGCCACAGACGGCCAATCGCATCCACCAGCTTCACGTCGATCTTCGGTCCGTAAAACGCCGCTTCATCGGCCACTACCGTGGCTTCGATGCCCAGCCGGTCGCAGGCTTTCCGCAGCGCGCCCTCGGCGAGAGCCCACTTCTCGGGCTCGCCGTCGTACTTGCCGCTCACGCCGTTGTCCCAGGTCGAAATCTCGGCCTTGTAAGAAGTGAACCCGAACGTGTTCAGCGTCTCGGTAGCGAATTCGAGGCAGCTTACAATCTCGTCCTCCACCTGTTCCGGAGTGCAGAAAATGTGGGCGTCATCCTGCGTAAATCCGCGGACCCGCAGCAGCCCGTGCATCGTGCCCGAGCGTTCGTAGCGATAGACCGTGCCAAGCTCACCCAGCCGCACCGGCAGATCGCGATAACTGTGCTGACGATCGGCGTAGATAAGAATATGGCCCGGGCAGTTCATGGGCTTCAACTGGTACTCGGCATCGTCGAGTTCCATCGGCGTGAACATGTTCTCCGAGTAGAAATTGGCGTGGCCCGAGACTTTCCAAAGCTCGCGCCGCATCACATGAGGCGTATAGACCAGCGAGTAGCCGTGCCGCAGATAGGCGTCGCGCATCCAGTCTTCCAGCGTCTTGCGGATGATGCCGCCCTTGGGGTGGAAGAAGATCAGCCCGGGCCCGGCCAGTTCCTGGATGCTGAATAAGTCGAGTTCCTGGCCCAGTTTGCGGTGGTCCCGCTTCTTGGCCTCCTCCAGCTTGTTCAGGTACTCGTCCTGTTCTTTCTTGTTGAACCAGGCGGTCGCGTAGATCCGCTGCAGTTGCTTGTTCTTCTCGTTGCCCTTCCAGTAGGCGCCGGCGATGCTCAGCAGCTTGAAAGCCTTGATTTTGGAAGTGTCCGGAATGTGCGGACCGCGGCAGAAGTCGATGAAGTGCGGTCCCAGCGTGTACTCGCTGAAGATGTCGTCAGCGCGCTCTTCGATAAGCTCGACCTTCATCGGCTCGTTCATCGCCCGGTACTTCTCCAGGCCCTCGGGCTTGGCGATCATCTTGCGTTCGAACGTCAGGTTCTTGGCCTGCAGTTCCCACATCTTGGCCTCGATTTTTTCGAGGTCCTGCGGGGTGAACGGCTCTGGCCGGTCGAAGTCGTAGTAGAAGCCGTTCTCGATCGGCGGCCCGATTCCGAGCTTGGTCTCGGGGAACAGTTCAAGCACCGCGGCAGCGCAAAGGTGAGCAGTCGAGTGGCGGTAGACCTCCAGGGCAGCGGGGTCTTTCGAAGTCAGAATCTGAACGGTGGCGTCGGTCTCGATAGGCCGGTTTACGTCCACCAAAACGCCGTTGACCTTCGCCACGATAGCGGCGTCGGCAAGGCGAGGACTGATGTTGCGCGCCACATCAAGCGCACTGGAACCCGGTTCGATCTGCTGGACGCTACCGTCCGGCAGGGTGATTTTAATGCTCATAGGAGGAATTACTCAGGTTATCAGGGGTGCTGCCGCTGCTGAAACGCCGGACTGTCGACGACAGACTCCAGCAGCGTCATGAAGCGATAGTTGTCCTGAGCAACTTTCGCCCGGATCGCGTCCACCGTCGGTCGGTCGAACGGCTCCAGACCGCGGCCAAGGGCGTACGTCAGCATCTTCTCGACGAAATTGCGGACGAACGGGTCCGGGGATTCGCGCATCAGTCTGCGCAGCTCATGCGGCTTCTCGAAAGTCGCGCCGCCAGGCAGCTTGCCGGAGCTGTCGATGTCGAACTTGCCGTCTTTGGTTCGCCACTGTCCGGCCGCGTCGTAGTTTTCAAGCCCGAAGCCGATGGGGTCCATCTGGTTGTGGCAAACTGCGCAGGCAGCGTTTGCCCGGTGCTGCTCCAGTCGCTGCCGCAATGAAGCAGTGGAGCCGAGATCTTTCTCCTCCAGCGCCGGGATGCCCGGAGGCGGCGGGGGCGGGGGAGTGCCCAGCAGGTTCTCCAGCACCCACTTGCCACGCAACACCGGCGACGTACGGGTCGCGTAGGAGGACAGCGTGAGGATGGCCGCATGTGTCATCACGCCGCCGCGCTGGATGCCGTCGAGTTCCACCTTGCGGAACTCCTCACCATCCACGCCGGGGACGCCGTAGTAGCGGGCCATCGGGCCGTTGAGGTACGTGAACTTGCCGTCGAGGAAGTCGAGGATAGGCCGGTTCTCGCGCATAATCGCCGTCGCGAAGAGCAGCGATTCCCTGCGCATGGCCTCCAGCAGTTCATCGTCGGCCAGCGGGAATTTCGCCGGGTCCGGTTTGCGCCGGTCCAGCTCCCGAAGGCTGAGCCACTGGCCTGCAAAGTTGTCGATCAGTGCCGATGATTTCGGATCGGCTGCCATCCGGCGAACCTGTTCCTGGAGCCCGCCCGGCTGCGTCAGCTTATGCTCGCGAGCCGCACGCAGGAGTGCCTCGTCGGGGATCGTGCTCCAGAGGAAGTAGGAGAGGCGCGTCGCCAGTTCGAAGTCGTTCAGCTTGTAAGCGCCCGAAGCCCCTGCGGGTTCGCGCTCGATGCGAAACAGGAAGTTGGGAGAAAGCAGGATGGCTTCGAGCGCCACGCGGATGCCTTCGTCGAACTTCTCGCTGTCTTTCCGTACGCTCGCCGCAAGGCCCGTCAGTCGGTCGACCTCGGCGCTTGTCGCCGGACGACGCCAGGCACGGCTGGCCGTGCTCTCCAGGATCTTCCGGGCGCATGCGGGGGTGTGTTCCGCGCAGATGAAAACCGCCGGGTTCTTCGGCATCGGAGCCGGATTAAACGGCCCCACGATGTCGATGTAGTCGACGAAGATTTTGCGACGGCCATCCGTGTTGACGTTCGTTCCAGGGTCGGCCATGTTCGCGTACTCCGGGAACGAAGCTCGGAACTTGTGTTCGCCGGCCGTGAGTCGGGCACGGGCAATCGATTCGCCGTGTGCGTACTGGTAGTCGATGTCGCCTTCCACGGTCTCTGAGTAGATCTGCTTGCCGTCGAGCGCCATCACCATGCCGGCCGGCGGATAGCTGTTCCGATTGAGCTCGGTGAGCTCGGCTTTTTCAGCAGCCGTGATGTCGCGCTTCCGGCTGAGTTCCTTCATCCGTGGCGTGGATTCGCGAGGCCGGTAATTCGCCACCCGCATGCGGAACTCGTAGTCGCCAGTGACCGGGAAATCGAAGGTGCCCCAGAGCGCGCCGCGGAGAGAGAATGGCAGGGCCGTCGGGGTCGGGTCGTCCTGCATCTTCTTGCCCAGGAACCGGGTCAGCTTGCCCGGCTGTTTCGGAGTGGTTTCACCGTACACGGCAGTACGCGAAGCAAGACGAGCCGCTGCGGTGTACTTCTCCATCAGCATGGGAGAGATTGAGAGGACGTCGCCGTTGTTGTCGAAGCCGTAGCCCGCATCGTCCAGCGGAAACTCAGCGGCGGGCCGGATCGAGATGCCCAGGACGTCGCGAACGGTGTTGTCGTACTCGGTCTTGTTCAGCCGCCGAGCGGTCACCCGGCCCACACTCGGCGCACTGGAATGCCCAAGTGTCTTGTTCAGGACTTCCACAGCCTGGTCGATTTCGGCCCGGGACGGAGCGGGAGTACCCGCAGGCGGCATACGCCCACTCGAGACCTTGTCGAGAATCTTCTCGAGGACGGCCTCATCGGCCGGCGTAGCTGACAGCGAAAGATTGGCCGTGTTTGCCTTGCTGTTGTGGCAGCCGACAC
>JAOAPO010000499.1 GCA_025462945.1 Bryobacterales bacterium | reverse complement strand
AGTGAGCGCGAAGAGCAGGTACTGGCCTCCGTCAACTTCGTACACAGCAGGCACACCGATCGCGCCGTTCGGCAGGTCCTTCGAGAACACAACCTTGCCGGTCTTTTTATCGAGAGCATAGAACTTCGACTGATTGTCGGTGAATACGATGAGCCCGCCCGCCAAAACAGCAAAGCCGCTCTTCGGAAAGATGTTGCCTCTGAGCTTGTCGCTGGGCCCAGCCTGCGGCGTGTCTCCATAAGGAGTTTGCCATATGATTTTTCCCGTGTTCAGATCGTAGGCGGTGATCGTACTCCAGGGGGGCGTGATGACGTAGCCTTCCTGACCATAGCCGGTTTTGTAGCGGGAAGGCGGCCCGGTGACATCGGCCGGATAGTCCGGCTCGAGGCGCTCCGCGAGCATGTTCGCCGGAAGAGCTGATCCCACGGGAGCTGCTTCTGGTTCGCCGAGGAACGCCAGCAGATCGGCCAGCGCCTCACCAGTGATGGAGGCGAAAGCCGGCATGCTGCCCTTTCCTTTGCTGATCGCGTTCCGCACCGAGTCCGCCCCAAGACGCTTGACGGCGTCATCGATTGCCGGTCCGCGATCTCCCTTCAGTTCCGGACCGTGACAGGCCTGGCACGATTGCTCGTACACCGCTCGGCCAATCCGCAACGCCATCGGTGGCCCGGCAGGCCCGCGGCCCCCAGGTCCCCGTCCTGTAGTCCGGATACGAGCGGGGATGGTGCTGCCTGCATTGGCGGCAATCGACTCGCCAGCCGGTACCATTTTGAGAATGGAGGGCACGTTTTTAGATTCGACAAACACCATGCCGCTGGCAGGGTCAGAGCCGGTCTCGAAGTAGATCGAACCTCCCGTTACGCTGGGAAGCTGGATGGTCTCCGTGAGGCCCGGTGGTGTGTAAAGGCCGCTCTTTGCTTTCGAGAGGCGCTCCGTCCATGCCACTTTCTCTTCCGCAGTCATGAAGCCGTCGAACATGTCCTTCACTGTCATGTTTTGACGGGCAAACGGGGGAACGACCGTGGGAAACGGCTGGGTGGGCGACGTTTTCTCGCCGGGAACATCGGATTGCGGCACCGGGCGCTCTTCGATGGGCCAGAGGGGCTTCCCCGTCACGCGGTCAAAGACGAAAAGAAAGCCATTTTTCGAAGCCAGCGCAACGATATCCACGCTCTTGCCCTCATGCTTTACTGTTGCCAACTGGGGCGCGGCGTTCGGATCGTAGTCCCAGACATCGTGGTGCACCGTCTGGAAATGCCAGAGGTGTTTTCCCGTGCGGACGTCCAGTGCGAGCAGACAATCCGCGTAAAGGTTATTGCCCGGGCGGTCTCCTCCGTAGAGTTCATATTTGGCCGACGCCACGGGGAAATAGACGATCCCGCGCTTCTCGTCAACCGTGATTTCACCCCAGACGTCGACTCCTCCCATGTACTTGTAGGCATTCGTGGGCCAGCTCTCATAGCCAGGCTCGCCTGGTCGGGGGATGGTGTGGAACACCCAGACAAGCTTTCCGGTCCGCACGTCGAACGCGCGAAGATCGCCCGGCGGGGCGAGATAGCCTTCGCCTGTCGCGCTTCCAAGGATGATGAGGTTTTCGAAGATGCGTCCAGGCGTTCTGGAAGCAAGAGGGGTTTTCGCGCGATCAATACCGGTCTTCAGATCAAGCCGCCCATTGTCGCCGAAGCTTTCCACGGTCTTCCCGGTCCGCGCATCGATCGCGTAGAGGAAACCTCCGGTAGTAGCGAGAATGCGGCGGTCCGAGCGATCCTTGTTCTCCCAGTAGTTAGCGCCACGCTGTCCCGCGATTCCGGCGCCTCGCCCTCCTCCCCCTGCAAAGGGGTGATTCCATATCTCTTTGCCGGTCGTCGCATCCAGCGCGACGAGTGCCCCCTGCGCCCCCGCAACATAAGCGATGTTGTCAATGACGAGTGGGCTAAAGGAGTAGTTTCCGTCACCCGGCTCGTAGCGCCAGGCGATCTCAAGTTTGTTGACGTTTTCCGGCGTGATCTGCTTTAGCGGCGAATAGTGGGAACTGTCGGGCCCCCCCAGATAGTCTTTCCAACCGATGCTCGACCGTTGGGCGTAGACGCCCGTGGTCAGTAATGCCCCAGCCGCGATGGCTGCTGAGAACCGATGGAGCGTGTCTGTTTTCATGCTGATCACCTTCCAGTGTGTCTTATCAAAACTGCGAATTGGCATGTGGAGGCGATGTCCCATCTGCCAGTGCCCACTTGTTTGCGCTTGCACGGGAGAGTCTATCGCGTCGAAGCAGTTTGGTTCAACGTATTGCAGCCAGCCTCTCGCCGGAACTTCCCGCGTGAATGTGCCTGACGTCGATTCCTCCCGAATTCCGCAGGGTGGTTTGCCGCTGCAGATGATAACATCAACGTGTTATGAGAGTGGAACTCCATGAAAGCGGTCGACAATTCTGCAGTACACGACCCATCATGAGATGCGCACCGGCCGCCGTCTCGCTGATTGTCCTGCTCACGGGTGCCTTTCACGCTGCGGCCGCCCCGCCCTTCCCCGGCGCTGACGACTTCCTGAAACAGAACTGCGTGGCCTGCCACGGTGCAAGCTCTCCCAAAGGCGGTCTGAACCTTACCAGCCTCCCTTACGAACCGTCTGACCCCGACAACTTCGCCGCCTGGGTGAAAGTCCACGACCGTGTCTCGGCAGGCGAAATGCCGCCGACCGGCATACCTCGCCCCGCCGCGCCGACGCTGACCCGATTCGTCGAAGGCCTGTCATCAACCCTGACAAAGTACGAACAGGCCATCACCCTGGAACGCGGTCGCGCTGGACTGCGCCGCCTGAACGCATATGAGTATGAGAGCGCCGTCCGTGACCTCCTCAATGCCCCCTGGGTGCAGATCAAAGACAAACTGCCTCAGGACGGCGTGGCGAGCCGCTTCAACAAAATTGGTGGAGCGCTCGACGTGTCGCACATCCAGCTGGCTCGTTACATGAGTTCCGCCGACTATGCAATGCGGGAAGCAATCGCTTCCAAACTCGTCCAGCCGCAGACCACGACTACCCGTGTCTACGCCCGGCAGGAGCCCAGCCTGGTCCGCAATTTCTTGCCCCGCGAAGGTTCAACCCGAAAAGACCGACACAACTTCCCCGTCCTCGATTCCCACGGCCAGCTCGATGTCCGGGTCGGTCGCAGTCCCATCTCCAGCCCGGAAACCAGGGAGCGCGAAGCCGTGGGCCGCGTTTCAAGCATCTTTTCCGACGCAGGCACGTTTAGCTGGAGTGCCTTCCGCGTCCCCGCCGCCGGACGTTATCGCATTAAGGTGAAGGGCTACAGTATCTGGGTCAGTGGAGGCGGTATCTCGCACTACAATTACCAGGGGTTTGGCGACGAGAAAGTGGCTCTCCTCTACGCACCCTCCGCAACCAGCCCCGATGTCGACGAGGTCTGGCCCGGTCGCCGCAACGAACCGATCGGCGTCTATGCCCAAAGTTCGGGACAGTCTCGTCCCCTTGGCGAATTTGACTTTACCCCGGCGCCCACCGTCAATGAAGTTGAGGTCCTCCTCAGCGCCAGCGAGGTCATCCAGACCGATCCCATGCGATTTTTCCGCACCCGCGTCAATGGCATGGAGGAAGCCTATGTCAACCCCCTCGCGCAAAAGGACGGCATGCCAGGCGTTGCCTTCCAGTGGATCGAAGTAGAAGGCCCGCTCTACGATCAAACCGCCGGCGCGGGTTACCGCCTCATGTTCGGCGAGCTCCCTATGCGCCGCCTCGAAGAGGGCAAAGATGGCGGAGTTACCGTGCAGATCGTCGCTCCGCCGCGCCCGGCCGAAGAGGGCGCCGCCTTCCGCAACCGCCCCGGTCCCCGTACTCAGGATGTTGCGGTTGAGGTGGTCACTGAGCATCCGCGTGAAGACGCCGAGCGTCTCCTCCGGCTGTTCATGGCCCGAGCGTACCGCCGCCCGGTCGAACAAGCCCACGTGGCGCGCTTCCTCCAGCTCTTCAGCAAGGAATTCGAACTGGGTCATGGCTTCACAAGATCGTTGCTTTCCACCTACACGGCGGTCCTTGCTTCACCGGGCTTCGTCTATGTGCAGGAAGAACCCGGCAAGCTCTCCAGTTACGCACTCGCCACTCGTCTCGCGCTCTTTCTGTGGAACTCCGGACCGGACGACGAACTCCGCGCTCTCGCCGCCTCCGGTCGCCTGAGCAAGCCCGACGTCCTCAAAGCGCAGACCGAGCGCATGCTCAACGACCCCAAGTCGCGCCGCTTCGTCGAAGCCTTCTCCGACTACTGGCTGGACCTTCGCAAGGTTGACGATACTTCTCCGTCCACGTCTCTCTACAATGACTACGAACTGGACGATCCGCTGAAGTTGGCCGCTGTGGAGGAGACCCGTCTGTTCGTAGGCGAACTCATCAGCAAAGACCTGCCGGCTCGCAACATCATCGACTCCGACTTCACTTTCCTCAATGAACGCCTGGCGAAACACTACGCAGTGCCGGGCGTCGAGGGCGCGAAGATGCGGAAGGTAACCCTCCCCAAGGAATCCGTTCGCGGCGGACTCATGACGCA
>JAOAPO010000436.1 GCA_025462945.1 Bryobacterales bacterium | reverse complement strand
GAAGGGGTTTTCGGGCGTACACGAGGCGTTCACGTTTGCGTTCGGGCTGCCTCCGATTCTGGGGCTGAGCCCGACGGGCGGGTTCCAGTTCATGATGGAAGACCGCGCGGGCGGCGATATTGCGGCGATGGCACGAGCGGCCGACGCGTTGACTGCGGCGGCGAGCAAGAGGCCGGAGCTGGCGAATGTGATCAGCACGTTCCGGCCCTCCGTGCCGACCTATGCCGTCAAGATGGACACGGATAAGCTGCAGACATTGGGCGTGCCCGTGACCGATGCATACAACGCACTGCAGACGTTCCTGGGCGGCCTGTACGTGAATGACTTCAACCAGTTTGGCCACACCTGGCAGGTGCTGCTGCAGGCGGAGCCGGATTACCGGCGCGAGCCATCGGATGTGAATCGTTATTACGTTCGAAATTCGCGGGGGGACATGGTGCCGCTGTCGACGGTGGCGTCTGTGGAGCCGGCTGGCGGGCCTGACGTGATTTACCGGTATAACCGATTCCGCGCGATTCAGCTGTTGGGAGGTCCGGCACCGGGCTACTCGAGCGGCCAGGCGACGCAGGCCATGGAAGAAGTAGCGGCACAGGTTTTGCCCGCCGGTTATGGATTCGAGTGGACCGGTACTACTTATCAGGAGAAGCAAGCGCAGGGTAGTGAAGCAGCGATCTTTGGCTTTGCTGCCGTGCTGGTGTTTCTGTTTCTTGCCGCGTTGTACGAGAGCTGGTCGGTGCCGTTTGCGGTACTGTTTGCGCTGCCGCTCGGTATCTTCGGCGCACTTGCCTTTGTGTGGCTGCGATCGTATCCATACGACATCTACACGCAGATTGGCATTGTGACGCTGATTGGCCTGGCCGCGAAGAACGCGATTTTGATTGTGGAGTTCGCGAGGGAAAGCCATGAGCATGGGAAATCAGTGCGGGAGGCGGCGATTGAAGCGGCACACCTGCGGTTGCGTCCCATCCTGATGACTTCGTTTGCGTTCATTTTGGGGGTGGTGCCGCTGGCGATAGCTAGGGGCGCAAGCTCTGGGGCGAGGCGGTCACTGGGCAGCGCCGTGTTCGGCGGGATGATCACGGCAACGGTACTGGCGATCTTCATCGTGCCGGTGCTGTTTGTCCTGATCGAAGGCGTTGTCGAGCGACGGAAGACGGCGCAAGGAAAAAAGAAGCGCGGGCCTGAGCCTTTGGGTGGTCCCGCGCCGGAGCCGGCACAATGAAACGGCAGTTAGCAATGGTGGCGGTCTCCACGGTGTTCCTGGGCGGCTGCGCGGTGGGTCCGAATTACAAACGCCCGCAAGTGGCTCTGCCGACTCAGTTCCGGGGTGCGGCGGCAGGTGAGACGGCTTCCCTGGGGGATACGAAGTGGCAGGAGCTGTTCAGCGACCCGGACATTTCGCGTGTTGTGAACCTCGCGCTGGAGAAGAACTTCGATCTTCGGATCGCGACGCAGAGGGTGGAGGAAGCACGGGCGCAGCTGGGGATTACTCGGGCGAACCAGTTTCCCTTTCTAAGCGCGCAGGCGGGTTTCACGGGGTCGCGGGGCTCGTCGCTGGCAAGTCCTCTGGCGAGACCGGGAACGAACCTGAGTGTGGCGTTCACGAATGTGGGCTCTGCGCTTTCGTGGGAGGTGGATCTGTGGGGCCGGCTGCGTCGATTGACGGAGTCAGCCCGGGCACAGTATCTGGCGTCTGAGGAAGGCAAGAGGGCGGTCAGGGTTTCGCTGGTGGCTGATGTGATGACGGCGTACCTGCAATTGCTGGAGCGCGATTTGGAGCTGGAGATCAGCCGGCGGACGAGCGGAGTAGCAAACCAGAGCATTCAACTGGTGGAGCTGCGCCGAGGACGTGGTGCGGCTTCGGGCCTGGATGTTCGGCAGGCCGAACAGTTGCGGTACTCAGCCGAGGCGGCCGTGGCTGCGATCGAACGTGACATTGCGCAAACGGAGAACGCTTTGAGTCTGCTGGAGGGAGACGCGCCGGCGGTTCAGCAGAGAGGGCGGAAGCTTGAGGAGATCGCGCTTCCGACGGCTTTACCCGCCGGAGCGCCGGCAACGATGCTGGCGCGGCGGCCGGATATCCGGCAGGCTGAAGCGAATCTGATGGCAGCGAATGCGCAGATCGGGGCGGCGAGGGCACTGTACTTTCCGCAGATCTCGTTGAGTGCATTTGCGGGCGGGCAGAGCAAGAGGCTGCTGGACATCGCTACGGCTCCCGCGCGGGTTTACTCGGTGGCGCCATCGGCGGTGCAGACGATCTTTAATGCGGGTCAGGTGCGCAGTCAGGTGCGATTCACGGAGGCGCAACAGAGGGAGTTGCTGGTCAATTATCAGCGGACGATCTATACGGCGTTGCGGGAGATTTCGGACTCGCTGGTGGGGGCGGATCGGACGCGTGCGCAAAGGGAACAGCAGGAGAGTTTGGTGAAGACTTTGGCGGACACGGTGCGGCTTTCGGAACTGCGCTATCGCGGCGGGCTGGACAGCTTTCTGCAGGTGCTGGATGCTCAACGGAATCTGTTCAGCGCGGAACTGGGACTGGCTCAGCTTCGGCTGCAGGAGCGGTTGACCGTGGTGCAGTTGTATCGGGCTTTGGGTGGCGGCTGGGTATGAGGTTTGCGAGGACCGATGGGTTTAGAAGCATCTTGTCGGTCCCGCTCCCTCACGGTCACGGCTCAGAAAAATATGAACTTCGATTGTCGGCGGGGCCGGGTTTAGATGAAGGCCATGGTTTTGATGCCGGAGATTTCAAAGCGTTTGCGGCAGCGGACGTTCTTGCACATCGCGTGCGTGTCGAGTAAGACCATGTAGCTTTGAGCTTTGGCGAACTTGGCGCGGTCGCGTTCGTCGGCTCCTCCGGGAAGACGTTCCTTCTTGGTGCGGACGAGCCAGTTGATGTCGTATGTATCGGTGGTCCGACACCAGGTGCAGTTGAGCGGCATCTGCTTGGTGGCCGGTGCTTCCGTGTAGTAGGCTTTTTCGTCCACTGGGTACCTCTTGAGTATGATACGCGGAAGGCGGAAAGGTTTCCGTACCGGCTTGTTTTACTGGCGACGCTTTAGCGGTCGGCCAGCGGGATCCACTGCATACCGTCGGGGTTGCCCTTGTACTCGGCGCGCGGACGGATGAGGCGATTGTTGTGGTACTGCTCGAGAACGTGCGCGGTCCAGCCGGACATGCGGCTGACGGCGAAGATCGAGGTGTAGAGGTCGATCGGGATCCCGAGGGAGTAGTAGGCGGACGCGGAGTAGAAGTCGACGTTGGGGTTAAGCTTCTTTTCACCCTTCACGGTTTCTTCCACGCGGCTCGACATGAGGTAGAGGTCTTCCTGACCGGTGCTCTTTCCCAGCTCTTCCGACATGCGGCGGAGGTGCGTGGCGCGGGGGTCGTCAGTGCGATAGACGCGGTGGCCGAAGCCGGGAATCTTGATCTTCTTCGCGAACATCTCGTGCACGCGCTCGACGGCCTTGTCGGATGTGCCGACTTCGAGAAGCATGCGGATGACTTCCTCATTGGCGCCACCATGGAGGGGTCCTTTGAGAGCGCCGATGCCGGATGTAACGGCGGAGTAGATATCTGAGAGGGTCGCGGCGGTGACGCGCGCCGCGAAGGTGGAGGCGTTCAGTTCGTGGTCGGCATGGAGGATGAGCGCGACGTCAAATACGTGCTCCATGATGGAGTCGGGACGTTTGCCCGTCAGACAGTAGAGGAAGTTCCCGGCGAAGCTGAGCGAGGAGTCGGGGGCGAGAACGTCCTGACCGGTGCGGAGGCGGCCGAAGGAACTGACGATGCTGGAGGTCTGGCTCATCAGCTTGGTCGCCTTACGCTGGTTGGCTTCGGGCGACATGTCCTTTGCTTCGACGGGGTCGGCCAGGCTGAGCATGGAGACGGCGGTACGCAGCACGTCCATTGGTCCAGCTTTCAGGTTCGCCTTCAGGAAGTCGGTCACCTGTTGGGGCAGACCGTAGTTGGCGAAGAGTGCGGCTTTCAGGCCGTCGAGCTCATCCTTTTTGGGTAGCCAGCCTTTCCAGAGGAGCCAGATGGTCTCTTCGAAGGTGGCACTCTGCGCCAGGGTGTGAATGTTATACCCCCTGTAGCTGAGGATCCCCTCGTAGCCATCAATAAAGCAAATCTCGGATTCGCCGGCGACAACGCCTTCCAGTCCTGCGCCTGATGTAGTAGTGCTCATATGCCTTTTAACAGTCTAAAGCAGAGGTTTCCGCAGCTTGCCAATCGTCCGGTGCAGCATGATCGAGTACGGGTTTTTATGGGGGCAGACGGGGTAAGGCGCGTAGCTCATCGAATCTGAGCGCTTGTCGATCCACAGCTTTTCGACGCGGTTGGGATTGACGGTGACCGTTAGAAGTACGCCGTTGCGGCAGGATTCGCTGTCGGTGAGGCGAAGCACCTGCAGGTCGGGGGGACCGGAAGCGACGTTGGACTGGGGGCTCCAGTCGGACAGGAACTTGTCGAATTCGTAGCCCGAGCAGGGTTTTTCCTGGGCGCAGCCCCAGGTTCGATAGGCGGTCTTGAAATCGCCGGAGCGGACTGAGGCAAGGAAGGATCGGACTACCGCTTCCTGATGGTGATTGCGGAAAATGTACCAGAGGAAGCTGGTGAGGAGGGTAGCGAGAACGACTGCGACAACGGTGCGGACGATGATCCGCACGACTTTGGTACGTCGTTCTTCACCATCGCCGTACTGCTCGAGGTAACTGCGTTGCATAAAGGGTAAGACCCCGGGTGCGCGAATTTCGCTAAAGAGCGAGACCCGGCGGACTACTTGGCCGGGTTGGCTTTATTATATGCAGCGGTGGCGTCGGCGGTGAGCTCAAGTGCGGGCTTAAAGAAGAGAGCCTGGGTGGCGTCGAGAACGATATCAAGACCCTTCTCCGTGGCGAGCTTCGTGATGACGTCCTGCATTTTTTGCGAAGCGCCGCCGAGGATTTCCTGACGGTCGCGGTCGAAGTCAGCCTGGAGGTCGTCAGAAATGCGCTGGGCATCGCGCTGTTTGCGCTGGCCCTGGGCCTGGAGATCAGCGAGGGCGTTCTGGTTCAACTTGCCGCTGGCGATCTGGGTTTCGATGGCCTGGAGGTCGGCCTGAAGCTTGGCAAGATCTTCCTGCGGCTTCTTGTACTTAGCTTCGACGGCAGCGGACGCCTTCTTGATCTCGTCGGTATCGGCCATGGCTTTCTGGACGTTGACGACGGCGACCTTGAGAGGGGCCTGAGCGGAAGCGGTTAATGCGAAAGCGATGCAGAATAGGCTGGCGCGAAGGGCCAAAGTGCGGAACATTTGATTCAAAACTCCTCTGAAGACGGTACCAGGTAATTATCGCACAGGGATGTCCGGAGGGTTTGCGAGACAGTCAGACAGGGGCGGTGAGAGGGAAACGCCGAATGCCCGATATCTCGTCGAAGTCACTGTCGAACGTAGCGATCACGTCTACGCGATGATTGTGCATGACTGCGGCGTGAAGGGCGTC
>JAOAPO010000433.1 GCA_025462945.1 Bryobacterales bacterium | reverse complement strand
TGTGGTCGCCATCCACGAGGACGTACGCGTCTGCTTCGATATCACTGAACATTCGCCTGACAACGAACCCTTTGCCCTGCCGGCTCTCGGTTCGGACTACCGCTCCGGCTGCCGCGGCGAGTTCGCGCGTGCGGTCTATCGAGTTGTTGTCGTAGACGTAGATGACTGCCGTTGGCAGAGCCTGCCGAAAGCCCTGAACGACGTGGGCAATGGCATGTTCCTCGTTGTAACAGGGAACGAGAACAGCGATCCGAAGCAAGCGTTCAGTATATACCGCGTTTCGGGGGTGACTGCTCAGTGGTCCAGGCCAAACTGAGGGTCTTTCGAACTACCGGTCACCTTGATACGCAGGTAGGTGCCGGCTCCGTTTTTGGCGAAGAAGGGATCAACCGGCTTCAGCACCCATCGTTTCCAGCCGCTCTGGGTTTGAGAGAGCCTGGCGTCGAGCATGAGAGCGCCGTGGAAGTCGAGCGAGTCTGCGGCCATGTTCATGGTGCCGTCGAGGTTGACAGCGGCTCCGGGTATCTGGAACGCGAAGGACCGGAAAGTGATCGCTTCATCGGCCATTTTGAACCGGCCACTCATGTGGTGCACCGCTTCATCGACTTCGGCTGCCGTTGCATCCGGGTTACCCTGCGCCTTTTGAGAAAGCATGTTGATCTTCGACTGGATCGCGGAGCGGAGGAACTTGCCGTTGGTTATCTCGAAATTTCCCTCCATGTCCATTTTCTGTTTGACCTTGGTCGCGAGTGGCGGAATCCCGATTTTCGCCTTGAGATTGATGGTGCCCTCCATCATCGGGTTGCCGGGCATGGCGAGGCGGAGAATGTCGCGCAGGTTACCTGCGGGAATGTTGGCATCGATGAAGATGGTGCGGCGTTCATCGCCATCGTGTTTGACGACGAAGCCGGTGGTGGTGAACTTCGTCGAGCCGAGCGTTGCCTGGACGGGTTTGAGTTCGGTATTGCCGTTGGTGCCGTCAACGAGGACCTCGAACTCCGTCTTCAGCGGAACGGGGTTCCCGGAGCGCTTCAGGCGAAAGTCGGGAACAAAGGCCTCGCCGCGGGCGGTGAGGTTTGCGAGGGTTCCCTGGAAGTGGCCGGTGGAACGAAGAATGCCAGCGATGCCATTGAAGATTCCCAGATCGGCATTCTCGAAAAGGTAATCGCCCGACAGGGGCGTGTCACTGGGCTCTCTGGAACTCCAGGGGCCGAAGGTTCCGTTGCTGCGAACCAGACCTGGCGGCTTCGGATTGTTCAGGACCGCCGTGTACGTCATGGCCTGGTTTTGGCCTGCATTTCCAAGTTTCAGGTCTCTGATATCGAACTGGAGCGGCGCCTTGGCTTTGTCTTTGGGAAGGATGACGAGCCGGGCGTTGCGGATGTCGACCTCGTTGACTACGACGTTGGAAGCATTGGCGTCATCTCCAGATGCCGGCTGAGAGTCGTTCGACGAGGCAGGGCGTTCCCCTTTCGGCGGAATCTGGATTTCCATCCCGTCAAGAGTCACGCGATTGACCGTCGTGGTACCTGCCCTGAGGAGAGCGGCGACGTCGACTTCGAAACTGAAGCGTTTCAGGGAGAAAAGAGGCGGGGAGTCGCGATGCCCGAACTGGCGAAGCTGCAGGTTTTGACCCTGTACCTGCGCCAGGGTACCGGGACGTTTCAGCAGGATTCGCAGCGGCAGTTGCGGAGCGAAGTGGACTTTGAGTTGTGCGAGTTCGACATCGCCATCGAAGTGGCTGCGAAGGTATTTGATGGCCTGATCGCGGATGAAGGGCTCAACCCGGTTCGCCATCATGGACGCCGCGACGTACAGGCCTCCGACCACCAGAACTGCTGCGGCGGCTCCGCCGATAAGCCACTTTTTGCGCCGAGGCGTCATCTTTCAGTTGTCCAACCTTTCTGCAAACTTCAGGCGTCCACCCCCGGGGGAGCCGGTACGAAGCAGGCAATTGGGCTGCCATTCGACCTTGAGCAGAGATCGTTGCTGCCATTACGCCCCCACGACGATGCACACAAGGAAAATGAAAAAACGAACCCATTGCTTTTGATTCCTTCGCGGCTCCTCTGATTGCAGGGTGGCAGACGGACGGGCAGGTTCGCGAGCTGGGATGCGTGAAATGGCTGCAAGTGCTTGTAAACAGGGTTACCGAGCGTTGAGATAACTGTGCAGCTGGCGTGACCAAACTGCAGTCATCAAAATCATCAGGCTTCTTCTCGCACATGCAGGTAACGGTCGATTGGAGGACTCACCAGCCGCTGCGCTTTGCCGCTGGGCTGCGGCCAGACGATTTCAACCCAGTCGATCTTCACCGCTGACCCGGCCCCCAGAATTTCGCGCGGGTCGTGTGACGAAAGGTAACTGCCACCACCGTTTCTCAGCCGCGATCGAATCACGCCGTTCACTGACCAACGGATCTCTGCTCCGATGGCGTCCCGATTACAGTTGACTCCTTCGAGTTTCAGGCCGAGCCAATGGTTGCCCGTGCCGGAATTATTTCGAAGCAGCAGTGGAGCGCCATCTTTGTTTCCGATTAGCACATCGAGCCGGCAATCGTTGTCGGAATCTCCAACCGGCCAGCCCTCGTGCGGGCCAGTTCCTCGCGAACGCGGGTCCCGCCGTGGCGCTGACGTCATTCATCCGGCCCTGGTCCTAGTCTAGTGAAAGAGCAGCAGCGGTCGGCGAGTAGTTCTCGATCATGTCGTCCGGAAGGCGGCTGACCCTGCTCGCCAAAGGCTACCTCAGCCGCTAAGGCAATCTCTTCGAATCCGCCCTTGCCGGATTGGCGTAAAGGAAGTTCTGCTGTAAGGCAGGAAGCTGGCTATGAGCCTGAAGAATCGCAGGATGCAATAGTAACGCTTCCCCAACTTGTTGTCGCCACAGGAAAGGTGCCCGGAGTCTCCGTATTCAACGAAGCTGCGAGGCCCTGCGCCGGGTCTTGCACGTCGGAGGGCACCCGGGCTCGGCTGTCGGCGCCGCGCTGTTTCTCTTTTCTTCACGAGCGTTCACTGCAGACAGGCACGCCACGGCAGGACGGAAATGAATTCGCGTGAGTCACGCCTGTCGCACCAAGGGCGTTTGCCAGCACGCAGGTTCGAAGAACACAGACAGTCAGTCAAAACACATGGCAAGGAGGTATTTACAAGTAGACGAGACTGACGCATAGCGTTCTGTGCCCGAATGGCCCGGTTGTCGTAATATGAATTCGGCAGCGGCAGTTCCTCTGTCGTTGTATGAGTTAGGGCCCCGGTTTGGGCTTCTCGCGAGGCGCGCTCTCGTGCCGCCGTGACGTCAATGGGAAAGAAACTACAGTCAACTCGGGGGCTGTGCACCGCCTGTGCATTGGCGGCGTCCGCGCTGGCAGTTGCGCCTTTTGCGGGAGCGCAATCGCGAGTCACTGATCCCGAAACTCTCAAACTGCTAAGCCTCGAAGACTTGTCACAGATCGAGGTGACGACCCCGTCTAAGGAACCAACCCCGGCCTTCCGAAGCCCGGTTGCGATTTACGTCATCACCGGTGAAGACATTCGGCGCTCCGGGTCCACCACACTTCCAGACGCGTTACGCCTGGCACCCGGGGTGGAGGTTGCACGGATCAACGGTAATAAGTGGTCGGTGGGAGTTCGCGGCTTTGGAACGCGGCTCTCGCGATCGGTACTGGTGTTGATCGACGGGCGAAGCGTTTACACTCCACTCGTGGCCGGGACGTACTGGGAGGTTCAGGACACGCTGCTGGAGGACGTGGACCGGATCGAAGTGATCCGAGGTCCGGGAGGTACGATCTGGGGCCCGAATGCCGTCAACGGCGTGATCAACATCATCACGAAAAGCACAAAAGACACGTTAGGTTCGTTTGCGTCAGCAGGTGGCGGCAGTGAAGAGCAGGGCTTCGTAAATATGCGTTATGGCGGGACGAACGGCAGGAGCCTGAGTTATCGCCTATACGCCAAGGGCTTTACGCGAGGACCTCAGTACCACTTGGATCGCGATAACTTCGATGACTGGCGGGGCACGCAGGGCGGCTTCCGGATGGACTGGGAAAGGAGCGATCGGGATACCGTTACGCTCCAGGGCGACCTGTACAAGATAGAGGCCGGAGAACGAGTTCAGCTTTCCACTTACACGCCTCCGTCGCAGCGCACGTTCGACGGCAATGCCGACCTCTCGGGCGGCAATCTGCTGGCGCGGTGGAACCGCAAGGTCAACGAACAACGCAGCTTTCAGATTCAGACCTATTACGACAGAACGAATCGCTACGAACCCAATTTCGGTGAGCGGCGAGACACCTTCGACATCGACGTAACCGCCCTCGCCGCGGTCAAGCCGCGCCAGCAGTTTACATACGGTGCGGGTGCGCGCTTCAGCCCTGGCCGATTTCTGGAGGTCGGGTCGGGGCTGGTGTTCAGTCCGGCAAACAGAGTGGACTATCTGCTGTCGGCGTTCTTCCAGGATGACATCACACTCATCGAGCGCAAACTGATTCTTAGCCTTGGAACGAAACTGCTGCGAACGAACTACGCCGGGTTCAACGCACAACCCAGCGGGCGGCTGCTGTGGAGCCCGAACGATGCCAACGCGGTGTGGGCGGCGTTCACCCGTGCCATTCGCACGCCGTCGCGTGGAGATCGCGATTTCTATCTATCGAGCTTCCTGGGCGCGAGGCCGGATGGATCGCTGCTTTTCGCGCGGTTCAATGCAAACCCAGACTTCGCCTCCGAGCAGCTCAATGGGTACGAGCTTGGTTATCGACGGCTGATCGGGAAGAATCTGTTCGTGGATTTCGCGGCGTTCTGGAACCACTATCACGATCTGTTCAGCCAAAACCTGCTTAGGCTCGGGGTGCCCGAAACAACCCTGCCTTTCCCTGAGCCGGTACCACCGCCTCCGCACGACATCATCACGGCGCAGTTCAGAAATGACCTCTATGGGTTTACGACGGGCGGCGAGATCTCTCCGGAATGGCGTCCGGCACCGTTTTGGCGGCTTCGAGGTACTTACTCGTTCCTCAATATGAATCTCTCGCAGAGGCCCGGAGTCGCGTTGGGCGCAACTCCCGCGAACGTTATCGGATCGAGTCCACGGCATCAGGCGAATGTGCAGTCTTCGTTCGACATCGCGAAAAAGCTGCAGTTGGACTTGATCTACCGTTATGTGAGCGCATTGCCGGCTGTGAGCGCGCGCGCTTATGCAACCGGCGATGTGCGGCTTGCGTGGAGGTTCAGTTCCCATTACGAACTTTCCATCATCGGGCGGAATCTGGCGTCGCCCAGGCACATTGAATACGGAGCGGACCCGGGCGGGCCCGTTGCCATACGCAGGAGCGCTTTCGCGAGTATCGCCTGGAGAAAATAACCATGGGTAGCCAGCGTTGGGGGAGATCCATGGGGCGCGTTCTTCGCCAGCGCGCGCTGGCAGCGACTCTCTGCGCGTTATCTCTTTCACCCAAAGTGACGGGCGCGGAGGTGCCTGCAGAGTACGGCGTGAAAGCTGCGTTCCTGTTGAACTTTACCAGGTTTGTGACGTGGCCGCCTGAATCGTTCCCCGAACCGAAGGCACCGCTGGCAATCTGTGTCCTCGGAAGAGATCCCTTTGGGCACGTTCTCGACGAGGTTGTGCAGGGCGAGGTGGCGGATGGCCACGCTGTGGTGATTCGGCGAATTTCAGAGACGCCGGCCGCTCAGTCGTGCCAGGTGCTGTTTGTAGATCCTGAGATCAGGGACCTGCCGAGAATCATCGCCGCTGTACCCTCGACGGTACTAACGGTGGGGGAAGGGTCTCAGTTTCTGCAGGACGGAGGAATGATCGCTTTCGTCCTGGAAAACCGGCGCGTACGCTTCGACATCAATCAAGCGAAGTCAGACGGCGCCGGGCTCAAACTCAGTTCCAGACTCCTGAGCGTGGCGCGATCGGTGGTGAAGTAAGATGTCTCGCTTTCGCGACGCGCCGATCAAAAGGAAGCTGGTGGTTGCCACGGTTGTGACCACTGGAATCGCGCTCGCACTGGCGGGGCTCGGGAACATTCTGGCGGACGCCATCTTTTTCCGCAATTCGTTGCGTCGGGATCTGAAGGTGATTGCACGGATCATGGCGGACAACAGCACCGCCGCTTTGCAGTTTGACGACCCGGAAGCCGCAACGCAGATCCTGGCGGCACTTCGCGCGCGCCCCCACGTGGATCGAGCTTGCGTGTACCGGCAGAGCACCCCTCAAGAGAGCCGGCTGTTCGCGCGATATGCCGTCGCCGGCTTGCGCTGTCCGGCGGCCTCGGAACTGTCTGGCGTCGTCTCGCAGCAGGGAGCGCTGGCCGTGACGGAGCCGATCGTTCTTGAGGGTCGCCGAATCGGAACGATTGTACTGTTCTATGACCTGGGCGAGCTCAATGAGCGCGTCAAGAGGTACGGCACCACGGTCTTCGGAGTCCTGCTGCTGTCGAGCGTGCTGGCGTTCCTGCTTTCGGGCCGTTTGAGAGCAGAGATCGTCAGGCCTGTGTCACGGCTGCTGGAAGCGACCACTCACGTGTCGAGGACTGGCGACTACAGCGTTCGGGCGGAGAAGCTATCGAACGATGAACTGGGCGTCCTGGTGGAGCGTTTCAATGAGATGCTGGCCGGCATTCAATCCAGAGACAATGAGTTGAAGGCGGCGTTTCAAAGAGTGGAAGACGAGCGAGCGCGTTTTGTCTTTATGGCCGAATCGATGCCGCAGAAGATCTTCACGGCGTCGCCGGAAGGCACGGTGGAGTATTTGAACCGCCAGTGGGCCGATTTCACGGGCCTGACCTTCGAAGATATCAAGGAGTTTGGGTGGGCGCGGTGTGTCCATCCAGATGATCTGGAAGGGAACCTTAAAGCGTGGAAAGCCTCACTGGAGACGGGTGAGCCGTTTACAATTCAGCACCGGTTTTTACGTGCGGACGGCTGCTACCGGTGGCATCTGAGCCGGGCTCACGCCATGCGCGATGCCGCGGGAGAGATCTCTCTGTGGATTGGATCGAACACTGATATACATGAACAGAAAGAGATAGAAGAAGAGTTGCGGCGGGCAAACGACGATCTGCAACAGTTTGCGTATTCCGCGAGCCATGATTTGCAGGAGCCGATCCGAAACGTGGCCATCTACAGCGATATCGTGTCCAGACGATACGGAGACCTGCTTGACAGTGACGGTCAGCAGTTCCTCGCATTCCTTAAAGAGGGTGGACACCGCCTGGGAACTCTGGTGCATGACCTGCTGGCGTACACGCGTGCAAGCATGGCAGAGATCACCGAACAAACGGTGGATGCATCCGAGGCGCTGAAGCTGGTGCTGGAGACTCTGGCCGAGCCTGTCAGGGAGAGCGGGGCGGTGATCCAGGCAGACGTGCTGCCTGAAGTAAACATGGGGAGTTTGCACCTGCAACAGGTGTTTCAGAATTTAATTGGGAATGCCATCAAGTACAGATCGGCGGAGGTTCCCAGGATTCACGTTTCGGTGGAACGCGGTAGCGAGGCGTGGCGTTTTTCGGTTCGAGATAACGGGATTGGAATCGATCCCGAATTCAAGGAGAAGATCTTTGGTGTGTTTAAGCGACTTTCCCATGACAAACGGTACAGCGGGACCGGAATCGGCCTGGCCATCTGCCAGCGGATCGTGGAGCGGTACGGGGGATGGATCTGGGTCGAATCCGAGCTCGGGAGAGGTGCCGTCTTCTACTTTACGGTCCCGCGGCAAGCCGGCACCCGGTGAACAGCAGCGCTACGTTTTGCTGGTGGCTGAAGACAATCTGCCGGACGCGCTGATGGTTCGGGAAGCGATCGCCTCGGAGAAACTGCCCCTCGAGGTCTTTGTGGTGGCGGACGGGCGAAGCGCGATCGAGTTCATCGTCAGAGCGGAGACAGATGCATCCGCTCCGTGCCCGGATTTGCTCCTGGTTGATGTGAACCTGCCCAAAAACGATGGCTTCGACGTATTGAGGCGGCTGCGAGCCAGCCAGAACTGCGGCGGGGTTCCGGCAGTGGTGATGACGTCTTCAGATTCGCCGGCGGACCGAGCGAGCGCCGCCGCACTGGGCGCAGCTTACTTCCGCAAACCCCTCAGTTACGACGAGTTCCTGAAGCTGGGTGCGCTTTTGAAGGGTGTGCTGGACGGAATATCAAGTTGAGGAAGGACAGCGGCAGTGGCGCTGATCTCAACTTTGGCTATCCATGTGATCTGACGCAGCATACTGTGACGCTAAGACATGGTTGATGAGAAGGGACACCGCCCCGAGACTGGCGAATCCAGTCACTTTCAGCCGTATGGACGAGATACGCAGCACGAGAGTGCTTTCGGACGGTGGCTCTACACCGGCCAGCGCCTTGATCTCATCGAAGAACACGGGCACACACATCCGTGGTATCTGGTACTTTGGCTGACCGGCGTTGACTACTTCTCGACGCTGGGATATCAGCCCGGCATTGCGTTGCTGGCGGCCGGGGCTTTGGCTCCGATTGCGACGGCGATTCTGGTGCTGATTACCTTATTGTGTGCGCTGCCGATGTACTCTCAGGTGGCGCGGCGATCCTACGTTGGCCTCGGGTCCGTGGCGATGCTGGAGTCCCTGATGAAAGGGTGGAGCGGCAAACTGCTCGTCCTGGTGCTGCTGGGCTTCGCCGGGACGGGTTTCATCGTGACCATGACGCTGTCCGCAGCGGACGCGGCGCTGCATGCGGTGGAGAATCCGTTCCTGCACTCGTATGTGGGTGATCACCAGCTGATCGGTACGATTCTGTTGCTGGCGGCGCTGGCTGTACTGTTTCTGCGGGGGTTCAACGAAGCTATTGGGCTGGCTACCTTCGTGGCCGTGCCCTACCTGCTTCTGAATGTGGTGGTACTGGCGCGCGGTATCTACGAGATCGCGACACATCCGGCTGCGCTGCCGAACTGGAAGGTGGCGCTGACCGCTCACGGAGACTGGACGAGCGTCGCTCTCGCGGCCGGGATTATATTTCCGAAGCTTGCCCTTGGGTTGAGCGGGTTTGAAACCGGCGTCTCGGTGATGCCTCTGATTCGCGGATCCGAGAAAGATGCGGCGAACGCTCCGCCGGAGGGGCGTATCCGGAACACGCAGAAGCTGCTGGCAGCGGCCGCGCTCATCATGAGCGTCATGCTGATGTTGTCGAGCTTCGTCACGACGCTTCTGATTCCGCCGACAGCGTACCGGGCTGGCGGACCTGCGAGCGGCCGAGCTATTGCGTACCTTGCCCACTTGTATCTGGGTGACATCTTCGGGTCAGCGTACGACGTATCGACCATTTTGATTCTGTGGTTCGCCGGGGCGTCGGCGATGGTGGGACTGCTTCACCTGATACCGAGATACCTTCCGCGGTTCGGTATGGCACCGTTGTGGGTGGCCTACCCGCGACCACTCATTCTTGCTCTGTTTGCGATTACTGTAGTGGTGACCATCTTCTTCCGTGGACAGGTGGAGGCTCAAGGTGGCGCGTATGCAACAGGGGTGCTAGGACTCATGCTGTCGGGCGCGACCGCTGCCGCGCTTGCCCTTGGCCGCGAGGGGCGACGGAGGATGAGCTTTTACTGCTGGGGTGTGGCGGTGATTTTCGCCTATGCCCTGGGGGGAAACGTGATCGAACGGCCCGATGGCATCGCAATCGCCGGTGTATTCATCCTCCTTACGCTTACTGTGAGTGGAGTCAGCCGGTACCGGCGGTCTACTGAACTGAGGGCCACTGGAATCGATTTCTGTGATGCGGAATCCGCTGCGTTGTGGAAGGAGATGGTGGGGAAGAAAGTCAGCCTGGTTCCGATCAAGACGTCGGACCCGGAAGCGAGACAGAAGAAATGCAAAGAGATCAACGAATATTACAAGGCGGTACACAAGCTGGCCTTTGTGCATGTCTCGCTGCTGGATAACCGAAGCGATTTCGTGTCGCCGCTGCAGGTGCAAGTTCGACGCGAGGAAGGCAATTACGTGGTCGAGGCGTCGGGAGCCACGGTAATTGCAAACAGCATCGCGTATCTAAGCGAGCAACTGGACCCGATCTCGATCTATCTGGGATTGACGCAGTTGAACCCCATGGACCAGGCGCTTCGGTTCCTGCTGTTTGGTGAGGGCGAAACAGGGATGCTGGTGTACACGATTCTGCTTCGGTATTGGGAGCATACGCCGGAGCAGGATGTACAGCCGTTTATCTTTTTGATGAGCGAAGGGAGCCTGTCACTCGCCAGCGACCCCCGAGAATGAAGAGCGGGGCCGCTACCGTTTAGAAGGTGGCTCTTTGCGCCGGTATTTGGGTTGTCGAATTCCGTCGTATTCGTGACGCTGAATGCTTCGCGTTGAACCTTCAGCCTAAACCGCATGTGAGTCCGTAAAATACGATTACCCATGCATCGCATTCTGGTCTTTTTTTTCGTTGCTGACGTTCTGCTCGGCGCTCCTCGCGATCCTTTGCGGCACGTCAATCCGCTGATTGGCACGCGGAAGAGCAAGATCGGGTATGGGGGCACGATGCCGTTTGTGTCGCCTCCTTTCGCGATGACGAACTGGACTCCGCAAACGCGGCAGAACAAGATCAGCATCACGTCTTACGAGTACGACGATACGGCCATCAGCGGCTTCATTGGTACGCATCAGCCTGCGATCTGGATGGGCGATTACGGCTACATTACGTTGATGCCGCAAGTCGGCGAGTTGCACACCACGCCGGAGGGTCGGCAACTTGCGTTCTCTCACAGCGATGAGACGGCTCAGGCGGACTACTATGCGGTGTCGCTTCGGACTGCGGAAGGCAGCCGCATTCGGGCGGAGATGACCGCCACGGAACGATGTTCCATGCTTCGTTTCCGCTTTCCCAGCGCGGGTGTGTCGCGAGTGCTGGTGGAGCTGTCGCGGCCAGGCGTGCCCGGATTTGCGGCGGTCGATTCGAAGACCGGCGAGATCACGGGGTACAACCCGCACCGGATGGATGCGCACCTGGGGCCGTTTGCGCTGCCGAATTTCAAAGGGTATTTCGTGGTTCAGTTTCGGCAGGCTCCACAGAAGGCGGGGACCTACGGGCTGGACAAAGCCGATGCGTCGACGAGTCGCGGAGCTTTCGCCGAGTTTCGTGCAGGTGAACTGGTGGAGGTTCGCGTGGGCACGTCGTTTCTGAGCGTGGAGCAGGCTCGCGCGAATCTACAGCATGAGATCCCGACCTGGAACTTCGATGCGGTGCGGGCGAAGCTGCATGCCGCGTGGGCAGAGAAGCTGAGTCGGCTGGAGGTGGATGGGGCTTCGGATCCGGAGCGAACTCGTCTATACACCGCGCTTTACCATTCGCTCATGTACCCCCGCAGCTTTTCAGAGTATGGGCGGTACTACAGCGCGTTCGACGATCAGATCCACAACGGTGAGAGCTACACAGCGTATTCAATCTGGGATACATTTCGGGCCGAAAGCAGTTTGCTGACACTGCTTGCGCCGGAGCGTATCGACGGCATGATCACGGCCCTGCTGCAGAATTTCAAAGAGGGCGGGTGGATGCCGAAGTGGCCGAACCCGTCTTACACGAACATCATGATCGGCACGCATGCCGACTCGCTGGTGGCTGAAGCGATTCGGAAGGGTTTCAAAGGATTCGACCGCGAACTTGCGTGGAAGGCTGTCTATAAAGACGCCATGGTTCCGCCCGACGGAGATACCTCACGGCGGTGGCTGGATCGCGAAGAACGAACCCCGTATGAAGCGCGTGCGGGACTGACTTACTACAAGCAGCTTGGCTACATTCCTAACGACAAGACAGATGAGGCGGCGTCGAGAACGCTGGAGGACAGCTACGACGACTGGTGCGTGGCTCAGATTGCGAAAGCTCTGGGCCGCGACGACGACTATTGGTTCTTCCTGCAGCGTTCGCTGAACGACCGCAAGCTGTTCAATCCGGCGCTCGGCCTGATGAACGGCAAGACTTCGGATGGTGCGTGGGCGCCAATTGGAGGCTCACAGGACACGAATGAGAACCGGTCAATTGCGGGCTGGACCGAAGGCGACGCCTGGGCTTACACGTGGTCGCCGCTGCATGATCAGGCTGGGTTGATCGAGCTGATGGGTGGGAGGGAGGCGTACGCGGGGAAGCTGGATGCGCACTTCAGCGGCGGGCACAACGTCCACAGCAACGAGCCAAGCCACCACTACCCGTATCTCTACGACTTTGCCGGGCAGCCCTGGAAAACGCAGGCGAAGGTGCGGGAAATCGCGGCGGCCGAGTATGGCTTCGACGCGGGTGGTCTGGATGGCGATGACGATTGCGGGCAGATGTCAGCCTGGCTGCTGTTTACGACGATGGGGTTCTACCCGGTGAACCCGGCGAGCGGTGAGTTTATGATTGGGAGCCCGCTGCACAAGCGCGTGAGCCTGAAGCTGGGAAACGGGAAGACATTCCGCGTCATCGCCGATGATGTCTCAGCCACGAATCTCTACATCCAGTCGGCGATGCTGGATGGGAAGGCGCTGCAGGATCCGGTAATCACGTGGGAGCAGATTCAGGCGGGCTCCACGTTGAGGTTCAGCATGGGACCGAAGCCGTCGCGGTGGGGTGCCGAGTGGCGGCCCGTAGCGATTGCATCGAAGTAGATGTTGAGCGAAGCGGGCCACGATCGGCCATGACCCGCTTCCGCCTCAAGTAGCGGCGCTACAGGAACAGAATGCAGGCTGGCTTCGTGTTCGCGAAGAACTCGCCCTCGTACTTCAGTTCTCCTTGCCAGTTGACAGAGAACGTGACGATGTTATTGGAGTCCTGATTTCCGGAAAGAAGGAACTTGCCGGTAGGGTCGAGCGTGAAGTGGCGGGGCGTTTGGCCTCGGGTCCACGTCCACCTGGGGCGGGTACCGGCGAGGCTGGCGCCGTAGTCTCTTGCGGAGTACGCGACGATACTGTCGAAGCCCCGGTTGGCAGCATAGACGGTATCACCGTCAGCGGCGACCTGGATTTCCGAACACTGGATGCGTCCTGCGTAGTCTTCGGGCAGTGTGGAGATGGTCTGCTGCAGCAGAAGAGAGCCCGTGTCCGGGTTCCAGAAGTACACGTTGATCAGTCCGCCTAATTCGCAGATGGAGTACATGTGAATTCCATCCGGGTGGAAAGCGAGGTGGCGGGGACCGGAGCCCGACTGCGAAGCTACGAAGGGCGTGGGTCCCGGCGTCAGCTTGCCCGTGGACTCATTCAGAGAGTAGATGTATGTACGATCCTGACCCAGATCCTGAGAAATAACGTATTTGCCGGACGGGTCGGAGACGGTCATGTGCGGGTGGGCCTGTGTTTGACCTGGCCCGTAGTCGCCGGTGTGGACGATAGTGTCGGTAGCGGGACCGAGGGAGCCATCGTCGTTGATGGGGAGAACGCCGATGCTGGCACCGCCGTATTGGGACGTGAGCAGGAAGTTGCCGCTCGCGTGAACGCTGGCGTGGGCAGGACCGCGGGCCGCAGTCGCGACTTCGGCCGTGGAAGCGCAAGGCTGGGTACTGAAGAGAGTGAGGCGACCGTTGTCCGGGTTGACGCGATACGCGGTTGCTGTGCCGTCCGTAATCTCGTTAATGGCGTAGAGGACCGTCTTGTTCTTGTTGAAGCACAGCCATGACGGGCTCGGCGCTGCATTTAAAGCAATCTGGGTCAGCTTGCCCGTTCGAGTATTCATGAGGCGCGTGTAGATACCCGCGCCGTAGCCACCCACATAGAGGATGCGCGACGAACTCTGCCGGGGGCTGCGGTGAGGTTGTCGGCCGCGGACATGGAGGCCAGCAGAGCGCCGGTGGTTTTCAGGAGGCTGCGCCGCGATGTGCGCGCGATGTTCTGGTTTTCGTTCATCATGGAACTCCTTTACTGCCGGAAGACGTTACGGGGCTTCTCGGCAAGAACAGCGTAGCCTCGACCAGTGGCGCGCACAATACTTTTGTTCGGGCCGACGGGAGCGACCGGGAGCTTTCGCACTCTCGCGAGGTTGCGAAGGGTCCAAAGTTGTTGTGACGGTGTGAAAGGTGCAGTAGAGTGCGCTTATGCCTAGTGCGATCGACACTCTTTTTCGTGAATTAGAGATCTCTCCGATTTTGGTGGACGTTGGTGCGACCGGCGAGCCGCCGGCGAACTGGGTTGAGCTTGGGGCACAGGCAACTTATGTCGGACTCGGGCCTGCCGCTTCGCCGAGCGGCCAAAGCATGATTGAGAAGTTTCGGACAGCGCACGCCATCGAGAAGATTGTCACTACTCATCAAGCGGAGCAGGTGACGCTGCACTTGATGCAGGACTGCATTTACTCGAGTCTGCTGGAGCCGAACCCTCGGGCGATGACTGACTTCCTGGAGCCGGAGTTAGTGCCAGCCGGTGATGAGTCGCTGCCGGCCACGACGATCGATGCCGTCGTTGCGGACCTGTCGCTGCCCGGCATTGACTGGTTGCATACCAATATCAACGGTCTCGATGTACCGGTTTTCAAGACGCTTAGCCAGAATTTAAGAGACGGTTTGCTGGCGTTCGATACGTGTCTCGATTTTGTCGACCTGTGTGTCACTCAGGAGTCCGGCGTTGCCGAGTATCCGGAGATTATTCGGGAGGGATTCTGGCTCTCACGGTCATTCACCGGCGGCCCTGTCAAGATGCGGCGCGACTCGTTAGCAATGCTCCAGCAGCTGGATCCGGCGATCGACGAACGTTTTGTGGTGAATTATCATCGCCGCACGCCCGGTTGGATATTCGTAAGGTTCCTTCGCACGGCAGAATGGCTTGAGCAGCGCGAGGCTCCACGCCGGGACTATGTGGTTTTGTGGGCCTTCGCCATGGTGGACAGCCATTTCGGCTTTAGTGCCGATCTGTTGGTGGCGTATGAGCGACGGTTCGGCGCAGACGAGCCACTCCGCACAATGAAGGCAGAGACGGTCGCTCGCCTGAAAGCCCTAAAGCCGAAGGCAACCATCAAGAGTGTGTCGCGGAAGTATTTGCCTGCGCCGCTTCGCCGCGGTCTCAAGAGTGTCTTGAAAAACATTGCGTAAAAGACAGATACTGGCTGGATGCTTCCGCCAGAGATGATTGACCCGGTCGGCCGCGGCCTGCGTGAGGCGTTCGGGACAGACGCGTTCGAAGATCTGGCGGTCATTACCGGAGGGCAGACGTCGTCTCTCGTGTTCCGCATCGTGGTGCGCGGATCGCCTTATCTGTTGAAGATCATCACGCGCACAGAAGACCCTACACGGCATTACTCCAGCATGAAGGCAGCGGCTGATGCGGGCATAGCGCCGCACGTCTGGTATACGAATGCCGAGCACAAGATCTCCATCACGGACTTTGTGGAGGCTCAACCACTTTCGGTGTCAGAGGCGCTGGTGCGTCTACCCGCGGTGTTGCGAAAGCTGCACGCGTTATCGGCGTTCGGCAGAGCGCCGTTCAACACCACCTGCACGTTCCTGCTCAACCAGGCGCCGCTCAGCATAGGCGCCCCACGCGACGGATATGTGCAGCAGTTTCTGACCTCGAACATACTTTCGCAGGTTGATGCGGATAAGTTCACGGCCAGATATGCGGAAATAGCCGCGCTTTATCCTTATGACGACGGAGAGATGGTGTCGAGCCATAACGACGTCTATAAACCGGACAACATCCTTTTCGATGGGGAGCGCGTCTGGCTGGTCGACTGGGAGGCTGCTTTTCTGAACGATCGGTACGCCGACCTGGCCGTGGTTGCGAATCAGGTGGTCACGAATGTGGAGGAGGAACGGAGCTACTTACGCGCATACTTCGGCGGGGAGCCGGATGCGTACCAGTCGGCTCGATTCCACGTTATGCAGCAGGTAGCGCACCTGTTCTATACGATGGCGTTTCTTTCGCTTGGTGCGAAGCGCAGGCCTGTGGATTGGAGTTTGCCCATCCCGACGTTCGAGGAATTCAATCGGCGAGTTTGGGCGGGAGAACTGGACCTCGCGGATAAGGACGTGACCGTGGTGCACGGGAGAGTTCATTGGGCACGACTGCTGCAGAATGTCGGCCAGGCGCGCTACCGAGAGGCTCTGAGCATCCTTGCGGATCGTGCGAC
>JAOAPO010000401.1 GCA_025462945.1 Bryobacterales bacterium | reverse complement strand
CGATGGCGGCCCCGACTGAATGAGTGTCGTTCGGGATGCTCGCGATGAGCATGGCGCGCTGAACGTTGTGGCTGTCCAGTTCACCGCACCAGCGGTACGCGAGGGCTTCTGGCGAGGTCGGTTCGTCCCAGCCGAGCAGGCTCCCTACGGAATCCACGTGCTTCTGTTCGGCGACAGCGCTGAAGAAGGCAGGCGAGAAGAAGTGGAGGTGCGCGTCGGCGACCTCGATCGATCCCCAGGGGGTTTCGGCGGTTGTCATTAGAGGGCTCCCAGCAACTTCGCGGCTTGTTCAATCTGACTGCTCAAAGTGCCCAGGACTTGCACTACCTGCCTGGCCTGTTCGACGGCTTCCCCCGGCTGATTCAGTTCCACCGCCTCGCGAATGCCGGGCAGTGTCTTCACCGCGTACCCGGTATACATACCGGGCGCGTAGATCCGGTGCCGGAACCATGGGCGGCCGGGCAGGCCGGGATCGAGTGTTAGCTTCCGTTCGCTCTGGAAGAGCAGTTGATTTATGGCGGCGAGTTTCCGGGCCTGCGCTCCCGACAGTTTCGCGCTTGCCGCTCCGTAAGCTTTGTCCAGTTCGGCGGAAGATTTCAGCAGACGGCGAACTTCGGTCCGCACCGGCAGCAGGTCGAGCTTCGTCTTCTGGTTTGGCAGCTTCTCGATTTCGTCAAGGTAGGTATTGACGGACGCGACAACGCGGCTGAACTCGAACGGCAGGACGGGCGCATTCGCCAGCCGCAGGACGGCAGTCGCCGTTACCTGAGCGAGCGCCGCGCCGCGGGTGAAGTCTTTGTCAGAGAAGTGGGTGTACCAGTAGATGTCGTCGTAATTCGAATGGTAAACGCCGCCGCCCTCGCCTTCGAAGCCGATATTGAGAGCGGCCACGCCGAGGTGCTGCAAAAACGGCGTGTAGTCGGAGCCGGAACCGAGAGGGGTCAGGTGGAACTCGCCCGGAGTCCCGTTGTCTGCTCCACCCCTTCGCGGGGTTTCGCGGGGCGCGATCGCAGTCTCGAGAAGGCTCTTTTCGCTTTTGGGGTCCTTGACGTCGCGGAGGATCTCTTTGACGAACGTTTCGAGCGAATGCGAACCACCCGCGCTGATGCGACCGCTGCCCGTGGAGTCGGAGTTGATGTAGGCGATGAGCTTCTGGTTCAGTTCGTCGGCATGCTTCTCCATGAACTCGGTCGACCCGATGAGGCCGTACTCTTCAGCGTCCCAGAACGCGATCATGATGGTGCGCTTCGGCTTCCATCCCTGCCTGGTGAGTTGCGCCAGAGTGCGGGCGGTTTCCAGTTGCGCCGAGACCCCGGAGACCGGGTCGTCGGCACCATGGACCCACGCGTCGTGGTGGTTGCCGAACATGATCCACTGGTCGGGGGACTCGGAGCCGGGGATCGTGGCGATCACGTCGTAGAGCGGCCTGGTCGCATTGTCCATAACGATTTTGAGGTGCACGGAACCGGTCCCCGGACCCATGTGATACGTCATCGGCAGAGCGCCGCGCCACGCCTCCGGCGCCACGGGTCCATCCAGATTTTCGAGGAGAGGCCGGGCGTCATTCGCGGAGATGGGCAGTACCGGGATCTTCATCAAAGTGATGGCCTCGGCCAGCGAGAGACGCTTTGCGCCTTCTTCGGAAGCCCAGCCGGGCGAAAGGGGATCGCCTGGGTAGAGAACCATGTCCATAACGCTGCCGCGCTGCACGCCGTCGAGAGGGCGGAAGGCGCCTTTCGGGAAGGAATCGCCTTGGAAGTAACCATCGTCCCGAGGGTCGGAGTAGATGATGCAGCCGACGGCACCGTGCTCCGCGGCGACCTTGGGCTTGATGCCGCGCCAACTGCCGCCGTAGCGCGCGATGACGATCTTGCCTTTGACGTCGATGCCTTTGGCCTTCAGGGTGTCGTAGTCCGCCGGCACGCCATAGTTGACGTAGACGAGCGGCGCGGTGACATCGCCATCGCCGGAATAGGCATTGAAGCTGGGGATCATGCCGGAGTCGGTCGAGCCCTTATCGCCCTCCACGGCGGGTTCGGCGAGTTTCGCGCTGAAGGTCTTGCCGCCGACCGTCATTTCCAGTGCGCGTGTCTTCGGCTGAGGCAGCAGAGCTTCGTAGCGTTCAAGGTGCGCTTCGAGGCCATACTCGCGGAGTTGGGCGAGGAGGTAGTCGGCTGTTTCTTTGGACTGCGGCGTGCCCGCGAGGTGCGCCTGCCCCGCGATTTTCTCCATGGTGCGGCGAAGGCGAGCGGGTTCCGGAAGCGCCTGCGCGGCTTTCTCCCACTTGCGTTCGGCGGCGAGCGAAGCGGTGTCAAAACCGCGGATCGCGGTGCTTGTGGATGCCGAGTACACAGTCGCGCCCAGTGCGGTTGCCATGAGCGCGAGGAGGGTGTTGCGTTGAACGGATGACATTCCGTTCAAGTTTAGCGTTCAGCGATTGGTCAGGCGCAGCAAAGCGTAGAGCACGGGCATGGCGAAGAGGGAACTGTCCAAACGGTCGAGCATGCCGCCGTGACCGGGCAGCATGGAGCCGCTGTCTTTCACCCCAGCGCTGCGTTTGACGGCCGATTCCGCCAGATCGCCGATCTGTCCGGCAGCGTTGGCCGCGATCGAAAGCAGGATGGCTTTGAGATAGCCGGTGCCGTGAATGGCGATGGGGAGGTAGAGCACGCCAAAGAGAATGGACGACGCCGTGGAAGCGAGCGCGCCTTCCCAGCTTTTGCCCGGGCTGATGGCCCGTGCGAGTTTGTGGCGTCCGAATTTCCTGCCGACGTAGAAGGCGCCCGTGTCTCCGACCCAGTTGACGATGAGCGCAAACATCATCCAGTGGGCGCTGATGTCGTGCAGCAGGATGCCGCATTTCCAGGCACCAAAAATGTACGTGATGCCGAGGGCGAGGGATGCCGCGCGCGGGACTGCACTCTCCGGCGTCTTCGAGAATACGGGCAGGCACATCGCCGCGATGCCGGACACGAAGACGAACACACCGACGTCAGACGGAGGGGCAAGAAGGATCAACAGTCCGGCGGCATAGCCCAACGGAGCGAACGACTTCGTGATGGTTGCGTACTCGCGAAAGCAGGAGACGGCGAACGCAACCGTGACCGCCAGGAAGACGAACGGATGGGCGAAGAGGACGGAATAGACTGCGACTGGTACGAGGACCAGCGCGGTGAGGACGCGCTTCATTTCGAGGAGACGGCAATCTCCTCGATTTCATCGGCGTCGGCTCGTGCGCCGGTTCCGGAAGTCTCGGCGAGGCCGCCGAAGCGGCGTTCACGGCGTTGAAACTCCCGAATGGCACGCAGAAGCTCAGAGCGATCGAAGTCGGGCCAGTAGGTTTCGGTGACGTAGAGTTCGGCGTAAGCGATTTGCCAGAGCAGGAAGTTGGAGACGCGCATCTCGCCTGAAGTGCGGATCAACAGGTCCGGCTCGGGGAGACCGGCGGTGTAGAGGCGTCGGCCGATGGCTTCCTCGTCAATCGCGAGGCCCGCAAGGTTCCCCTCAATCCTGGCTTCGTCAATGATGGAGTTGACGGCGTCGACGATCTCGTTCCGGGCGCTGTAGTTGATGGCCAGGTTCAGGCGCATGCCGGTGTTGTGCTCCGTGGCTCGCTCGGTGGCTCGGAGTTCTTCGTAGGCGTGACGGGGCAGGGCATCGACGCGGCCAATCGAGGTGAGGCGGATGTTGTTACGCTGCAGGTCAGCCAGATCCGAGCGGAGGTAGATTCGGAGGAGACGCCAGAGGAGGTCCACTTCGAGGGCGGGACGTTTCCAGTTCTCGGCGGAGAAGGCGTAAAGTGTGAGCGCCTGTACGCCCAGGTTCGAGCAGTCCTCGACGATGGAGCGAACGCGGTTGGCGCCGGCGCGATGGCCTGCGAAGCGCGGCAGGCCACGACGTTTGGCCCAGCGGCCGTTGCCGTCCATGATGATGGCGATGTGGGCCGGAATTCGGCCGGGATCGAGCGCCGATGCCAGCTCGCGTTCCCCGGGCGCGAACGTGTCGAAGGGCTTCATAAGAACTGACTTTCATCGTACACCGTGGCGCAAAGCTCTGTCGGGAGCAAAGCGTGTTCGGGCGTTACGGGGCATCGTCTATGCTGAATTTGCTTGGTTCCTCCACCGTGGCTCCGGAAAGTCAGCCTGTGGCTCGCGCTGGCCTGTGCCGCCGCGATTCTCATTGGCGTGTCCCCGTCGCAAATCCTGATGGCGGTTGCACTTGGGGTGTTGTTGCTCTCGGGTCTGCCGCTGCGGTGGCCGCGTATTGCGTTGCCGCTCAGCCTGTTTTTGATCTGGACCGGGATTTCGCTCGCCGCCTCGCCAGACCCCAGGGACGGGATGGATCAGGTGCGCAAGATGTTCGTTTTCGTCATCCTGCTGATTGTGTTTTCAGCGGTACGCGAGGTTCGGGAAGCGCGCTGGCTGGCGCTGATCTGGATGGGCATCGGGACGGTGACCGCAGGGCGGGGACTGTTCCAGTTTGTGCGTGATGTGGCGCTGGCCAAAGAAGCCGGCCGCGAGTTTTATCACTTTTATATAGCGGACCGCATTCGGGGCTTCATGAGCCATTGGATGACTTTCTCAGGGCAGGAGTTGTTCATCCTGCTGTTGCTGGTCGCGTTTGTTTTGTTCGCGCCGGACGTGCGGAAGAGGTTGTGGCTGGCGGTGCCGTGCGGGCTGGTGGTGGGGACGGCGCTGGTGCTGAGCGACACGCGCTCGATCTGGATTGCAGCGGTTGTGGCCGTGGGGTACTTGCTGCTCTCGTGGCGAAAGTGGGCGGCGGCGATCCTGCCGGCGGCGCTGGCGGTGGGGCTGATGTTCGCGCCGGGTGTGGTGCAGACGAGGGTTAAGTCGATCGTCAGCCCGGAAAAGCAGACGGATTCGAATCAGCACCGCATAGTTTGCTGGCGGACCGGTTGGCAGATGATCAAGGCGCATCCGTTCCTGGGTGTGGGCCCGGATGAGATCAAAAAAGACGCAGTGTTCTTTGCGTATCTGCCTGGCGATATCCACAAGCCCCTGCCGGAGGGCTATTACGGACATCTGCACAATTTCTACATTCAGTACGCGGCAGAGCGTGGAGTACCGGCCGCGGTCTTCATCACCGCAGCGCTGCTGATTTCGTTGTGGCGATTTCGAAAGGCGCTCTCTGGACTGCCGCCGGGGAGGTCAGATCGCCGGTTTCTGCTGCATGCTGCGGTCGCGATTATCCTTGGGACGTTGGTGGCTGGCGTCTTCGAGTACAACCTGAACGACTCGGAAGTGCTGACGATGTTCCTCGCGATGATGTGCCTCGGTGAGACAGCCGCTCGACAACCTGCTGGTAGACTCGCGGGGGCCTGAATGCGCTTTGATCGCTCCTCTGCGGCCAGTGGACCGACTCGAGGCATGTTCCTTCACCGATGCAGTTCAGGAAGTGAGGTTGGAGTTGTCGGGCTATCCGCGAGATCCCCACTACAAGCGTTTCACCGGGATCGCGGGTCGATCCGGGGAGGAATTTGGACGCGAGGCTACCGCTCGTTGCCAAACCCACCGGGAATACGACTTTGCGACGGTGGGAAGAAGTGTTCAGCGCTCCCGCTG
Source organism: Bryobacterales bacterium (assembly GCA_025462945.1). Classification (GTDB taxonomy): domain Bacteria; phylum Acidobacteriota; class Terriglobia; order Bryobacterales; family Bryobacteraceae; genus BOG-234. The sequence goes on along the minus strand of JAOAPO010000401.1, from coordinate 10,399 downwards.
GCCGCTGACAACCAGACGGGCTTCGAAATCGTCTTACTGGTCCCGCTCCCTCACAGTCACGGCTCATGAGAATCAAAGACTTACAGAGCCATGATTGTGAGGGAGCGGGTCCGATTCAGCCACTAAAACTGTCTTGCCAAGGTATCCACGATGTGGTTGCCGATCGCCAGTGAGGCCGTTGCGGCGGGTGACGGGGCGTTGCAGACATTCACGATTCTTGGGCTTTCCTGCAGCAGAAAGTCGTCTACGAGTGTCCCCTCGTTGGTCAGGGCCTGCGCTCGAATGCCGGCTGGCGCGGGGTGGAGGTCCGCCTCTTTGATCTCGGGGATCAGTCGCTGCAGCGCCCGGGTGAAAGCCGACTTGTTGAGCGAGCGCCAGACCTCGTAAGACGCCATCGCCCAGTGTTTCGCCATCATACGCAGGAAGCCTGGGTACGTAAGGACTTCGGCGAGGTCGACCAGGTTGATTTTCGACCACGTATAGCCTTCGCGTGCCAGTGCGAGGACGGCGTTTGGGCCGCACTCAACGCCGCCGGCAATCATGCGCGTATAGTGAACGCCGAGGAACGGGAAGTTCGGGTCGGGCACCGGGTAGATGAGGTTGCGGCAGAGCCTCGCCGCATCGGGCGCCAACTCGAAGTACTCGCCTCGAAAAGGCACGATTTTGGCGGGCGGTCGCGCTCCGGAGAGGGCGGTCACGCGGTCGGACTGGAGTCCGGCACAGTTGATCAGGTAGTCGGCTTCGTGAGGTCCGGCGGTGCTTTCGACGACGATGGAGTTCGGCTGGTGGCGAATCGCGGTGGCGCGGGCTGAGGTGATGACGCTGCCTCCCTCACGAACCACGAGCTCAGCGAGGCGCTTGCAGACCTGAACATAGGCTGCAATGCCGGCTTCCTTTACATGGATGGCTTTGATGCCGTTGACGTGCGGCTCAAGTTCGCGGAGGCGCTCCGGGCCAATCATCTCGCAAACGACGCCGTTCGCCTGCCCTTTTTCATACAGCTTCGCGAGGCCAGCGAGTTCCTTCTCAGCGGTCGCTACGATGACCTTCCCGCAGAGTTCGTACGGGATGCTTTCGCGTTCGCAGAAGACCTCCATGGCGCGCTTGCCGTCGCGGCAGTTGCGGGCCTTCAGCGAGCCGGGTTTGTAGTAGATGCCGGAATGAATGACTCCGGAGTTATGGCCGGTCTGGTGGTGCGCTACCGCAGCTTCCTTTTCGAGAACTGTCACTCGTGTTCCCGGATAGCGCTGAGTCAGTTGGTACGCGGAGGCGAGACCGACGATCCCGCCACCTATGACGACCGCGCTGCGCTGCCTTGCCACCGCTTATCAGTTAACCACAACACGTTGATGCGGACTGTCCAGCGAGAATGTCGGGACATCGATATCGAAGGTTTCTCCATCGGCGGTGACCATGCGGTAGGTGCCGCCCATGAAGCCAGAGGGCGTTGAGAGCGGGCAGCCGCTGGTGTATTCGAAGGTCTCGCCGGGTGCGAGGCGCGGCTGCTTTCCGACGACTCCGGGACCGCGAACATGCTCGACCTGGCCGCGAGCGTCGGTGATGATCCAGTGGCGGGTTTTGAGCTGAACGGTTTCGCCGCCGAGGTTCTCGATCTGGACGCGGTAGGCCCACACGAAGCGATTCTCCTCCAAGCTGGAGTGTTCCTCGAGCCAGATGGGCTCCACCGTGACGCGGATCTGGCGAGTTGTTGCGGTGTACGGCATGAGTGAGACCAAGGCTTCGTCTAAATTAGCACCCCACGATTGAGGCTCTTCTACGGCAAGGAGCCTGGCTGGCCGGGTGCTATAATTCCCACTGGTTTAGCCCGATTTTTCTCAATAAAACTGGAGTTTGATTCAAGCATGTTATCTGCCACGCAGCTGCGCCCCGGAATGGTGATCAAGTTCAACAACGAGTTGTACTCGATCTTCAGCATGAGCCATCGGACACCCGGAAACCTTCGCGGGTTCGTTCAGGTTCGTATGCGCAGCCTCCGCAACGGCTCGATGCAGGAGCACCGGTTCTCGTCGGAAGACAAGGTCGAGAAGGCCATCATGGAAGAGCAGTTGATGGAGTACTTGTACGACGACGGCGAATACTACTACTTCATGAACATTGAGAACTACGAGCAGATGCACCTGACCAAAGATCTGCTGGGCGATGCGACGAATTACCTGATCCCACAGTTGAAGGTGGCGGTTGAGTTCTACGAAGGCAAGCCGATGAGCGTGGAACTTCCCGCAACGGTGGACCTGACCGTGGTTGAGACGGAGCCCGGTTTGAAGGGCGCGACGGTTTCGAATGTGGGTAAGCCCGCGAAGCTTGAAACGGGTTTAGTGGTGCAGGTTCCGGCTTTCATCGTTGAAGGCGAGAAGATCCGCGTCAACACGTCAGAAGGCACTTACCTGGAACGCGCGTTAAGCACGCCTCGAGGTTAGAGCGCGCTTAACGCTTCCGCTATCTGAGCTTCCTCTTCGGGGAGGACTGTCCGCAGATCCAGTACAACCCGATTTTTTTCGATGCGCGCGATGATCGGGGTCGGAAGCGACCTTAGCTGCCGTTGCGCCTTGATCGCGTCTGTCGAGTGGAGTACGAGCAGCCACGTGGGGACGGCGAGGTCAGGGGTGGATCCCCCGCCGATGACCGATTCACCTGGTTCTACCGACACTTTGGTGCCAAGCGTGGCGACGAGCTTTTCTGCCCGCGTTTTGATTTCCTCTGCCGTGAGGCGGATCATCCGCAGGGCGGGCACCTGGTCGAGTTGATTCAGGGCGATGTGACGCAGGGTTGGTTCCATGGCGTGGAAGAAGAGCTTGTCCTGACGGAGCGCGCGAAAGAGCGGGTTGCGTCGAACTCTCGCAACGAGGTCTGCGTTTCCGGCGACAATGCCGGCCTGCGGGCCTCCGAGCAGCTTGTCGCCGCTGAATGAGATCAGGTCGACGCCCGCCGCGAGGCTGCTTTGTGCCAGAGGCTCCGAGATGCCGTGGGCAGAGAGGTCGACCAGACAGCCGCTGCCGAGATCCTCATAGACCGGCACACCTCGCTGTTTGCCGAGTTCGACGAGCGCGTCGAGTTCTGGTCGGGCGGTGAAGCCAGTCATCCGGAAGTTGCTGCGGTGGACTCGGAGCAGCACGCGGGTTGCGGGTCCGATCGCCTGGCGATAGTCCTCGGTCGTGGTGCGATTGGTGGTCCCGACTTCGCGAAGGATTGCGCCGGAACGCTGCATGATTTCGGGGATACGGAAGCCGTCGCCGATTTCGATGAGTTCGCCGCGGGAGACGATCGCTTCGCCACCGGAGGCGAGTTCGTTAAGAACCAAAAAGAGGGCGGCGGCATTGTTGTTGACGACTACAGCCGGAGCACCGAGGATGGCTTCGAGCAACGCGCTGACGTGGGTGTCTCGCTTGCCCCTGCGCCCGGCGGCGAGGTCGAATTCGAGATTGCTGTAGCCCGCGGGAATGTTGAGCGCCGGTAGAGGTGCGCGTCCCAGGTTGGTGTGGAGCACGACGCCGGTCGCGTTGATCACACTGCGGAGCGAAGGGTGGAGCAGCGCGCGGAGGGTGGCTGTCGCATCCTCGAGTGGCGTGGCGGAAAGGGCTTGCCCCGCACGTAGACGGTGGCGGGCTGTGTCGATGGCGGCGCGTGCGATTTGGGTGAGCAGGGGCTGCGGGATTGCGGTAGCGGTGGGGTCGAGGCCCTCGGTCACGGCGTTCACCAGGTCATGTACGGAGGGCAGGTCCCGCAGAGTCACAGCCTTGATGTTAGTGCACAGGTCTGGAAATGCTACACTAGCGGTTTCGGGGCGTGGCTCAGCTTGGCTAGAGCGCCTGGTTCGGGACCAGGAGGTCGGAGGTTCGAATCCTCTCGCCCCGACCAATTCCTGACAATGAAACGCGGCTGTTGGCACGTGTGCCGACAGCCGCGTTTCATTGCTGTGCGCAGAATTGTGCTCACCCTGCAACGAACGCGCCCGCGCTATTGCGTTGAGCACGGCCTCGGCTTGTGGGTGAACGTCGCGTCTTTGTAGTTGACAAGTCCGCGTGCCCGGCGAGTTAGGTCAACATGTACGGGTGGTGGGAGCGGGGAAGACTCATTCCGCGGTTATACGCACCGTGTCTCCGATCGCCGGTCGTAAAGTTCGGTTACGTGCAGATCGCCGTACTTGTGGCGGTGCAGCATAATGGCGTCGGCGGCTTCCGCAGAAATAATTCGCATCGAGCCGAAAGGTACTTAGGTCGAATCCTGACGCCTCAGACGCCGAAACAACTGACCGAATTGCAAAACCCCTGATCGAGAGACCCTCTCTCAGGAGAAGCCACGTTTACCCTCGCCGAATTCACCGCCGCTGACGGAATGGCCAAGATCGACCGTGCCCGCCAGCTCAGCTCACTGCCTCACTTCAAGCCGATCTTCGCCCCGATGGTGGCCTCGAAATCTGTTTGCCGCTGTCAGCCTTCGGCGCACCTGGCGCGAACGAGCACTGGCTCGGGAACGCCGCGACAGCTGAGAGCGTCCGCTGAGGCCTTGCTGAACTGCGGAAGATCCAGACGGATCACCAGCCACAAAGCCGAGGCAGCCAAACTTAGGGAACGAACCCAATTGATCCCTCTCGCAACGCCCCGTGCACCTGCGGCTCAGGTGAAGATTACTTCGGCGGGTTGCTGACTGTGCCCAATACTGTGCCCACTGTGCAGAGAAGCTGCTAAACCTGGATAGCCCGCCACGTGGAAAATCAGCCATTAACGACCATCTGTCTGCAATAAAAAGCGGCTACCGGCAATGTGCCGGCAGCCGCTTCTTTCTTAGCGATGTAGGCGCTTTACTTCACGGCGATGGTGACGGTGTTCGAATCGATCCCGCCGATCCGAATGCTCAGCGGCACGTTGTTTCCGGCCGTAATGCCGGTCGGCACGAGTGCATTGATCTGGTAGAGACCCACCAGCGTGGGCGCGAGACCCGAATAGCTAACGGTAGCGGCGGAACCGCCGATCGTCACTGTCGGCTGGCTGGAGGAGAACGACAACGGGACTGATGCTGCCGGTGCACCGCTGGCGGGGCGGTTGGAGACTGCTCCCAGGCCCGTGCAGTAGATCGAAACATAGTTCCCGCGGGTGGCTGGTGTGGCTGCGGAAGCGAGCTGCGCCGTGGCGGAGACCAGGACGGTTCCCTGACCAGTGCCCGACTGATCCACAGTGAAGATGCCTGGCGCAAAGGGCGCGATGACAAAGCTGCGTGCCGCTGACGAAGTGCCGTTCACGGTTGCGGTCATTTGAGCCTGCGCCTGACCGGCCAGTTCCCACGGGATCTGGACGTTCGCCTGTCCGGGTGAAGCGAAGTACATCGGTGCCGCGAAGCCGCTGATTAAGAAGCTGCTCTGGGCGAGCGTCGTCGGCAGTGGCAGCGCGATGCTGGAGCCTGACTGACCGACTGAGAGATTGCTGCCAAAGACGGCGGCGATGCTGCCGGCGGCCACTGGACCGAGGAAAGTGGCGTCGTTGACGATGCCGGAGACGGAAATGGCAGGGCCGCCGCCACCGCCCGTGCTGCCGGGTGCCGGTGTTCCGATGGACGTGCCGCCCCCGGTATCAAACGTTACGGCGCCGCTCTGCGCGAGTGCACGTCCGTTCAGGGTTGCTCCGGTCAGTACTGAGATGGAAACGGCGGCCAGGACGTTGCCATGGACAATCGAGGTGGTTCCGAACGTGGCTGAAGTGCCTACCTGCCAGAAGATGTTCAAGGCATTCGCGCCTCCGGTGAGAATCACCTGGCGACCCGAGGTCACTGTGAGACTCGATGCGATCTGGAAAATGAATACGGCGTTGGGGTCCCCAAGGCCGTCCAGCGTCAGTTCACCGGAAGAGATAGCCAGGGAAGAGGTGGATTTGTAGAGCCCAGGCGTGAGCGTTTGACCGCCGATGTTTCCAGCAACGATTACGGGCGTTTGGCGACCGGCGGCATCGTTGAAGGCGAGCGTCAAGTCCGCTTGCGCCCTGGCTGCGACCGGGCCGCCCGAATAAATGGTACCCTTCACGGTGACGGCTGGCACGCCCGGCACAAAGGCAAGGCCGGGGCTGATGCCGATGTCGCCAGTGATGGTGCCTCCCCCAGTGACGGTTACGGTTGTGCCTCCAAGTGCGACGAACGTGGAGTTGGAACCGAGTGCAACGGGCTGTTGCAGTGCGGCGCTCAGGTCAGCGGCGGCAAGCAGCGCCAGCGCGGCAGACAGGAGGAGAGTACCGTTAGATTTTTTCATGAAGGACCTTTTCGGGGTTCTAACAGGCACGTGTCGTGCCAAATCGTACCTTAGAAGTAAGTCTCATGTTATCTTCATAACGTTCCAGCAGGCGCCTGCGATCTGCTACTGTGCCACGTCCAATGACCGCTGGGGGTCACGACGATAGCGCAAAACTGCGCATGCTATCAGAGGAGTATGTCACCTGAAGCGAGACGAGGGCTGCGCCGCTATGGATGGCTAATCGCCTCCTTGACCACTTTGGTGGCAATGTCCTTCCTGCCGATGGCATGGAAGGTGCGGATGCATACACACGGCCGGTACCACTTGCCGGGGCATTTTGCGGCGTTCGCGTTCTGCGGACTACTTGCGTTCAGATCCGCGGAGGGAATGGCGGACAGACTGCGCCGCACCATTGCACTGCTTGCGGTGGGTCTGACGCTGGAGGCGGGACAGTGGCTCGTATTCGGGAATACATTCGAGATACCCGATGTACAGGCTGACGCAGCCGGGACGTTCGTGGCCCTCTGCGCCAGCCAGTTATCCGCGGCCAGGCAACGCCTTACCGCGCGACGGTAACGAGCGCCGCTGTTGACAAGTTGCCGCCAACGTTCACGACGACCGGCCAGTCTCCGTCCGGCAGATCGGCGGGGATAGTCAGGTTCACCTGGTAGACACTCGAGAGCGAGGGCACGAGTCCCGCATATCCGACTGCCGCGACCCGCCCGCCGACAGTTGCGGCGGGAAGGGGGCTGAGGGGATAGGCCTTGTCGGCGATCACCCCGCCGGCAAGCACAGGGCTGGTGGGGCCGAAGCCCGTTCCATACAACACGATGGTTTCACCTGGCTTCGCGGGGGTGGTGAACCGGGCTGGCTGCTGCGGGAAGAGTCCTGTCTTGCCAACATTGGTGAAGTCGGCGTGTTGGGCGACCGCATACTTAGCGTTGTCCGCGGTCGTGGTGTTCCAAAGGAAGAACGCCGGCGCCGCCGTCTGCAGCTTCAGCCACGCTGTTACGCTTCGCTGGCCCGGGTAGCGAACGACCAGAGAAATGCCCGCATCCGCGGCGAACGTATCGGGGACGATGATGTTCAGCTGTCCAGGACTGACATATTGCACATACGCAGGAATTCCGTTCACATCGACCGAAACGCCGTCGAGTGAGACCGGAAGGCGCACTCCACCGCCAAAGTCACTGGCTGTCCAGCTCCGTGTGGTCGCCGAGAGATTAGTGCCAAAAACGGACAGATAAGTACCAGCCGCAGCCTCGGGTCTGAAGCTGCCAGAATTGAGAACGGCAGTTATCGACTTAGTACCGGCTGGTGTTTCGGCCACCATGAAGGAGGGGCCGAATGACCCGGCTTCAACGGGCGCAAAGTTTACCGAGGGCATGACAAAGTCAGTGGTTTCGAGCTCCCGTTCTTCAAGATAAGTGATCTGCGGAACGGTTTGTACAGACGTTGCGCCCACCATTGCCACGTCGGCATTACTGGGGCGCAGGCCACCAACAACATAAGTTCCTGGTCGCAGAGTAAAACTTACCGCACTGAACCGGAAGCCGTCCTGATATGGAACAGAAGTTCCGGCCGCCACGGTGGTAGAAACCAGCACAGCACCAGTTGCGGCATCGAAGATGCCCACTCTGTGCGGCTCGGCCAGGCCTGCCCCGGTAGGATCGAGCCACGCGAGCCCGGTCACGTTTACAGTCGCGCTGACTGAAAACTTCCAGCCGATAGAGAAGGCGCGCTTATCCGAGCCCGGCTTCGCGGACACAGGACTGCCTGCGACGGTGGCCGCGAGGCACAGAGAACTCAGTGAGAGTAATGTTACAGCTATCGTTGAGAAAGTTTTCATGGGCGCCTGTACGGTTTTGTAATTCATTGAAACGAAACACTGTTCCCGTGGCTGTGGTTGCGTGCATCTGCCTTGCCATAGTTATATAACTTAGTGAATCGAGCTGACATGGGCGGAGCAGTACCCTTTCCGGGTCGCCTTCGGTGCCGGAACACGGTGCGTCGTTGACACCCCTAAGACCGTTGCGCATAATGGGCACATAGTAAGTGCGAAGCCTTTGGCGATGCGTTTGCAACTGCGACAATCTCGGGCAGTGCCGCTCGGCGGAGTAGCTAAGAGGGCGGTAGCTTGTCCGGACCAATGGCGTCCGGAGTTGTTATATCCGGAAAACATGTGAAATGAATTGCCCTTACAAGAATTCGGACAGCGTGGATGTCTCCGAGCAGTGGTTCGCCGTCCGTACGAGGTCGAATCGCGAGGCGACTGTCACCACAGCGTTGGCAGGCAAGGGCCTTGATGTGTGGTTCCCGCGTTACTCGGCACCACGTCCAAGGAGTGAAGCGAGCGGGAAAGCTGCATTTCCCGGATATGTGTTTTGTCGGCTGGATGTAACCAGGCGCATGCCTGTACTCACAACGCCTGGCGTGGTCGGCTTTGTAAGCAGCGGCAGAAATCCACTGGCAATAGATCAGAGCGAAATTACTTCGCTGCGTCTCGTCATGGAGAGTTTGCTGCCGGTTCGGCCGCACCCGTTTCTGAATGCGGGAGACGCGGTGAAGATCTCCGAAGGGCCTTTAACAGGCGCTGAAGGCTACGTCGTCCGCAGTAACGTCGACCGGCTCGTTGTCTGCATCACTCTTCTGCAGCGCTCCGTCTGCGTAGCGGTGGAAAGTCACTGGCTCAAGAGAACAAATCGTATTGCCGCCTAGCGGGTCTGCGCAGACCCGCCAATCGAAGGTCAACCTATGAAACTGTTTCTCACATGTCTGCTGGTCGGAGTGTCCCTGATGATGGCCCAAAATACCGCGCACGTCAGTGTCCCCGGTGCCGGCGGATCTTACGTCCTGGGGCCTGGCGATCAGTTCACCATGGAGATCGCTGATCTCGAGGAACTCAACGGGAAGACGCACCGCGTGGATACTGACGGGACGGTAACGCTGCCTCTGGTGGGCCGCATTCAGGTTGCCGGATTGACCTTGCCAGAGTTCGAGGCATCACTAAATGAGAAGCTGCTCGCGGAGCTGAAAGAACCAAAGATCACCGTCACCGTCACGGAGAGTATCAGCCAGCCTGTGACTGTCATCGGATGGGTTAATACGCCGGGAGTGCAGAGGATGCGGGGGCGGCAGAGTCTTGCCGAGATACTTTCGCAGGCTGGTGGACTCAAGCCTGATGCCGGTTACAGAGTTACCGTGACTCGTCAGATCTCTGTGGGAGACCTGCCGCTGCCTGGGGCGAAGCGCGATGAGAATGCGGGTGTCGTCACCGGCGAGGTCAGCCTGTCAGACATCCTGGAGGCACGCAACCCGGCGGCCAACATCGCCATCATGCCTCGTGACGTGATTACGGTGCCGAGGGCGAAGATCGTATATGTCGTCGGAGAGGTGCGGAAGTCCGGAGGCTTCACGCTGGAGCAGAAAAACTCACTGTCGGTAATCCAGGCACTGGCGCTCGCTGAAGGCACGACGCCAACCGCCGCCCGAAACCGGGCCTTGATCCTGCGACAGGTACCTGGAGAGCAAACGAGGTCAGAGATCCGGGTGGATCTTGCCAAGGTCATGGCTGGCAAATCGGGCGATGTGTCACTGCAGCCTGACGACATTCTTTTTGTTCCGAACAGTGTTGCAAAAGTCATTCGGGCCCGCGCTATTGAAACAGCCGTCAGCACGGCTACGGGCGTGCTTATCTGGCGTGGGTTCTAGACAAAACATAATTCAACGAAGCGCGGCTAATGTAAGGGTCGCGCCACTAAGGTAGCAATGCAAACTTATCGCAACAGATTTCCCATGCAGCCGCTGCTGCAGGACTCGGTGGATGAACCAGCGGGTGCACAATCGACGTCGTTCGTCGACATCGTCATCCGAAACAAAAAGATCGTTGCCCTGTTCGCGCTCGGCTGCGGGCTGTTGGGCTTCATCTTTACTGCCCCACGCACGAAGGTCTACCGCGCGCATGCTTCCATCGAATTTGCGGGTCTGAATGACAACGTACTTGGTACCCGTGAAGTAGACCCCTCCGCCGTTACAGATAACTCCTCACAGGCTTATATCAACACGCAGTCACGTGTGCTGCAAAGTACTCCTTTGCTAACGCGAGTGGCTACTAAGGTGAAAGAGCACAACACCAATCCGTCCACTGAGCGCAAAAAGAAGGCG
>JAOAPO010000397.1 GCA_025462945.1 Bryobacterales bacterium | reverse complement strand
CACAGGTCACAAGGAAGAGAATTGCAGCGGGCAGCAAGTCTCACGATACAGCAGACCTGGCTACCGGAAGTTCGCGGTCAGCGTGGTGTCTGCCGTGATTGAGACCGTGCAAGTCAGCGCCAGCCCGGAGCACGTCGAGCCTGTCCATCCCTTCCAGGTCGCCTTCGGATCCGGCACTGCAGTAACCGTCACCGAGGTGCCGCTCACGAAGGAACTGCCGCCCGGATTGCTGCTGGCGGTCCCGGTGCCGTTCGTCTTCAGTACCAGCCTATAGCTCGCTGTCGGCGGAGGCGCAACGGTACCAGTAAAGGTTGCGTTCACCGTAGTGTCCGCATCAATAACAACAGTGCAGATGGTTGAAGTGCCGCTGCAGGCGCCCGTCCACCCGGTGAAAGCGGCTCCGGCGCTCGGAGTCGCCGTCAGCGTGACCATCGTTCCCTGCAGGAACGTGGTTCCCGCCGGGTTGCTCGAAACAGTACCAGTGCCCGTTGTGCGGACAACCAGCTTGAAGGGTGTCTTGAAGGTTGCGGTCACCGGAGCATCCGAGTCCACCACGAGTGAACAGGTCGACGCGGTACCGGCGCAGGCTCCGGACCAGCCGGTGAAAATACCCTTGGCGCCCTTGGCCGTCAGTGTCACAGCAGTTGCCGGCGCCACCGATTCGGCGCAGATGCCGGACGGGCACGAGATCACTCGGTCATCCGACGAAACGGCACCATCGCCTGCCACTGTCACTGCAACCTGGTAGGTCGGAGGCACATTCAGGTTGACCGCCGCATTCTGCGCACCAATGAAGTCGCCGACTTCGCTGTCCGCAGGTGCGTTGCAAAGCCCGTCGGCGCAAATGGCCTGGCCCGTAGCGGCGTTGATCTCTCCGGCGAACTTGTAGAATTCAAACCGACGTACCACCGCATGAGAGCGTCCGCCCAGGTCGCCGCGCTTCTGCTTTCGCTTGCTGTTCCTGCCCAGTTCGCTCTGAATCAAATCCCAGGCAGTCTCCAGATGCGCCTCATCGTTTGCGACCACGGCGTTATCTACCAGCAATTCATCCAGGCCAACCTGCGGTCGTTCTCCGTTTTGTAGGTCTTCATCCATTGCGCTTCACCGAAGAGCTTGGCGGGAGGCGGCGGAATTGGAGGGTCCACCTGCGCCAGAATCTGCACAGCCTCGCCCGGCGCTGCGGGAGGAACAATGATCCAGATCGGAGCCGGAATGGCAACTGCGGAGCCATAAGTCGTGAGTTGACCCGGGGTGTTCGCGTCGGCAACCAGCCAGCGATACGTCGTGGTGGAGACATTCGAGAAAGTCCAAACCCCGAAATGTTCACACCCGCTGGTGTCGTAGCCGAAAGTGCCCATCACGCACTGATGACCGTTTGTCGCCGTTGGATGAACCGCCAGCGGGGTCGCTGTGCTGAAGCGCTGATTGACGTTGTCCCACTGCGCCATGTATCGGACATAGACACCGTTGCCGTCTGGTGTGGGCGACACCTGCGTAGAGCCGTATCGATTCCAGGAGAACGATCCGCCGATGCTCGCGCTGCCATGGATCTCGATCTCAAAGCCGTAGGTCGGCTGACCCGTGTCGTTGATGACGTCGAAGTTCGACAGCGACCCGTACATCGTTACCTGCTGCGCCAGGATGGCACTCGGCGCTGCGAGGAGGGCCATCAGCCCCCAAACCGCTCTAGTCGTTGCTTGCTTCATGAATCAATTGCTCCCTTGTGGAATTGCGTTGCGGGAGAAAAGACCAGCGAGTGGGCGGAATGGAACAGATTTCAGGCGAGAGAAACGAAAAAGCGGAGCGGCCTGGTGGGCACGCTCCGCTTTCGGAAGTTAAGTTGGGCTGGTGGTTCAGGCCGCGTCAGGGAAGTTAAGGTTAAGTCTCGAGAGAGCCTTTTGCATCAAATTGATGGCTTCAGGCTGGCTAATGTTGCGCGCCTGAGCGACTTCTGAAATCAGCATGGTACGCGCCCGGTCGAGCATCTTCTTTTCGCGGAATGAAAGGGGTTTATCCGCCTGCAGACGAACAAGCTGTTTAAATACCTCGGCAATCTGCAGAAGGCTGCCGGAAAGCATCTTGTCGCTGTTTAACTTGAACCGAATCTTCCAGTCCTGGAGGTGTTCCACGGCTGGTCCGGAGAGGTACGCGAGGACTTTAGAAACGTCCGTCGCCTTGGAGATCTTGCGAAGGCCAATCGACTCGGCGTTCGCAAAGGGAACCATCACGGTCATACTCGAGCAAAAAAGACGGAGCAAATAAAAGCGTTCCGGCTTCTGTTCGAAGTAACGAGTGCTGATGTTTTCAATGGTCCCAACCCCTTGGTTGGGATATACCACTTTTTCACCGACTGCGAAGGTTGTCATACGAGGAAACCCCTACCTAACGGTGTTACTCAACTGAGAATTTGACTACATAGAGCAACTCAGCATACGCCCGGATGAATATTTTGTCAAGAGCGTGTGACAAGAGTATGAAATAACGCGATTTAGGGCCATCCGACACCCATACTAAGGTCGGGTCTCGCAGGGAGCGATTTCACACACATTATCGACCTTGGGTATCTCAGATCCACCTTGGGGAGGTGGCTATTTCTGCACGGGCTGCCGGAACGCTGGCACCAGGGC
>JAOAPO010000339.1 GCA_025462945.1 Bryobacterales bacterium | reverse complement strand
GTGATGGTGAGGGTATAGGCGTGGCGGTGTTGGGCGCTGGAGAGCTGGTGAGGGTGTACGCGTGGTTGTGTTGGGAAGCGAGAGAGCTGGTGATCGTGAGGGTGTAGGCGTGGCTGTGTGAGCGTTGATCATTTTGTTGGCCTTCTCGGGAAGGTTTCTCGCTTCACGATGCCTTTGCCTTCTCGGATGATCACCAGCTGATCGGCCTCGACGTCGGCCAGATTCTCTTCGCGGCCGTTGGGCCAGCGGATCTCTAATGAGGCTTTGGTTTCTTTGCCAAGGCCGAAGTGCAGGCGTTTGTCGTTGGCGGAGAGGTAGGAAGATTGCGCCAGTACGGTCTGCGCCTGCCGCCTGTCCCCGTAAACGGCCACTACCTCTGCCCCGATGGCGCTTCGATTGGACTCGACCCCCTGCAGCTGCACTTTCAGCCAGTGCGCATTGCCGGTTGTGTCGTTGCGGAGAAGGGACGGGGGCTCATTGACGTTCATGATGAGGATGTCCATGTCGCCGTCATTGTCGAAGTCGCCGAAGGCGGCGCCGCGGCTGGAGTGCAGCTGGCTCATGGCGGGACCGGCGAGATCGAAGAGCTCCTCGAACTTTCCCTGCCCCAGATTGCGGAACAGGACGCTCGGCGTCTTCCAGGGCGAGCCGGGTTCGCGGGCTTCCACTTCGGGGTAGACCATGCCGGTGGTGAAGAAGATGTCGGGCAGACCGTCGTTATCGAAGTCCTGGATGGCGGCGCCCCAGCCCACAAAGCGGGTCTCGACGCTGAGGCCGGCGCGGGTTGTGACGTCGCGAAAGGTTCCCTTGCCGTTGTTCTTGTAGAGCACGTGCGTGTCGGAACTGAAGTGGGTCTTGAAGATGTCGATGAAGCCGTCGGTATCGAAGTCGCCGATGCCGAGGCCCATACCGCCCTGTTCGCGCCCATCTTCGTTGAGGGCGACGCCGCTTTCGAGGCCGCGCTCGGTGAAGGTGCCGTCGTGATTGTTGCGGAACAGGAGGCTGGGGGAGGTGTCGCAGGCGACGTAGAGGTCGGGCCAGCCGTCGCGATCGAAGTCGACGGAGGTGGCGGTGAGGGGGTAGTTCGGCTTGACGCCGAGGATTCCCGACTTTTCGCTGACATCGGTGAAGGTGCCGTCTCCGTTGTTGTGATAGAGGCGGCAGCGCTCCTGGGGCAGGCCGCCGGGGCCGCAGAAGACGGGGACGCCGCCTCTGTTGCAGGTGGGGTCCTTCCCTCGTATGGGGACTTTCGCGGGATCGAAGACGACGTAGTGATTCACGAAAAGATCCAGCCTGCCGTCGCGGTCGTAGTCGATCCAGGTGCAGCCGGTGCCATAGCGGACGCCTTCGTGCAGCAGCCCGGCTTTGGCGGTGACATCGGAGAAGGTGCCGTCTCCGTTGTTGTGGAACAGAAGATTCTGGCCCCAGCAGGTGATGAAGAGATCGTCGAAGCCGTCGTTGTCGTAGTCGCCGACGGTGATGCCGGCGGCCCAGACGCTGCGACCGAGGCCCGACTTTTCGGTGACATCGCGGAAGGTACCGTCGCGATTGTTGTGATAGAGCCTGATGGTGGCTCCGGCCGGGGTGGGGCCGGTGCGGCGCTGGCCGGTCAACATCACGATGTCGACCCAGCCGTCATTGTCGTAGTCGACGAAGGCCGCGCCGCAGCCCATGGAGTCGAGGATGTAGTCGTCGTGTCCTTCGTCTCCGTAGATGACGGGCGCGGTGAGACCCGCCTCGCGCGCGACATTCACGAATTTGGCGTTGAACGGAAGCCCGGACGGCTGACCTCGTGGAGTTGGACTCACCCCACGGGATGCCATGCCCCTGAACTGCTGCGCTTTTGCGGCGAGGGCCAGAAATGGTATGGCCAGGATTTGTCGTCGTGTCATCGAAGGACTACCGGCCAGAGGGATTCCAGCAAGAGAATAGCAGCGTGCGCGGGATAACGGCCCTGTGGAGAAATGGAGATACAATCGACATTGACTTCTGTGCGCATCCGGCCTTCCCGCGATTTTTTCATACTCCTTGCATTCTGTTGCCTGCTGCCCGCACAAAGCCCCCCGCCGCGCAGAGCTTTGACGAATGCGCAGGCGGCTATGCAGGCGGGCGATTACCAGTCGGCCGAGCGTACCCTGCGGGCGGAGCTGAAGCTGCGGCCGAACGATGCGGAGGTGCTGAGTCTGCTGGGCCTGACGCTGGATGGGGAGAAGAGGCTAAGGGAGGCGGATACGGTTCACCGTCAGGCTTTGGCGGCAGCTCCGCGATCGACACGGGCGCTGGGGGCTTACGGGCAGCATCTGGCGTATGCGGGCGACGAGGCGGGGGCGCGAGAGGCGTTCCGGCGAGTGCTTGCGATCGATCCGGCGGACCTGTATGCCAACGTTCAGCTGGCGAAGTTTGCGCTGGGCGCGAAGGATGCGGAACATGCGAAGGAAGCGCTTGGGTATCTTGACCATCTGCCGGCGGGGCAGCGGGATGGAGCAGAAGCGGCCGTGCTGCGGCTGAGTGCGCTGGAGCTGGCAGGGAATGCGAAAGAGGCCGAGAGTGTCTTTCAGCGTTTAGCGAAGGCGACTCAAAAAGACGCGAAGGTGAGTGCGTCGATTGGCTGGTCTTTGAGTCAGTCGGGGCAGTTCGATCGCGCGGAAGTGTTTCTGACGCAGGCGCTGGCGGTGGATCCGTCCGACTTTCACGTGCTTTATGACTTAGGGGTGGTTGCTCTGTACGCCGGGCATTATGAGCGGGCGAAGGAAGTGCTGGAGAAGGCGGTTCGGCAGCAGCCGGAGAACGTGGATGCGTTGTACAGCCTGGCGTTTGCGACGAGCGCTTTGCATCAGCCGGAACCAACGCTGCGAGTGCTGGCGCAGGCCGCCCGACTGGCGCCGGATCGCGCTGATGTGCAGAGGCTGATTGCGGTGACTGCGGGAGAACTGGATGCGTTCGAGGATTCGGCTACAGCGTGGGATCGATACGCGAAGCTGGCTCCGACGGACGACACGGCGCGCCGGGAGCGCGGGTTTGCGCGAATCCATCTGCGGCAGTTCGAAAGCGGGCTGGCGGATTTGGAGTGGTACCTCTCGCGGCATCCTGAGGATGCGACGGGGCACTACGAACTGGGGCTGGCTCAGAGCACGAACGATCCGACGAAAGGTCTGGGGAGTTTGGATAAAGCGCTGGAACTCAAGCCGGACTTCGCGGCAGCGCGCTCGGCGCGAGGGGCACTGTATTACCTGCAGGGGAAGCCGGAGGCTGCTGTGCCGGATCTGGAAGCCGCGGCGCAGAGCGAGCCGAACAACGGGATGATTCTGGACCGGCTGGGGCAGGCGTACCGGGCACTCGACCGGCTGCTGGAGGCCGTCAAAGCTCTGCGGCGCGCAGCGACTCTGGCGCCGGGGCAGTCCACGATTCAGCTGCACCTTGCGAGTGCGCTGGCGGAGGCCGGGGAGACGGCTGAGTCGGAGGCTCTGATGGGGCGTTATCGGCAGATGCGGCCGCCGCAGGCTCCGCGGGATTTGATGCGGTATCTGAGCCTGACGCCGGAACAGCAGCGGGCCGATTATCGCGCTCGTGTTACGAAGGCTGTTCAGGAGAACGCGGGTGACATGGCGGCGCAGCTTCGGTTGCTGACACTTTCACTGGAAGACGGCGATATGGTGCGGGCAGCGGCGACGGCGCGAATTATTGCGGAGGCGAAGCCCGGTGCGGCTGTTCTGGCGGATGCAGGGCGTGCGCTGCTGGAGGCGAAGCAGTAAAGGTCCGCGCGGGAGCTTCTGGAGCAGGCGGTTGCGTCGGATGCGGGGAGCGGACTGGAGCTGGAT
>JAOAPO010000306.1 GCA_025462945.1 Bryobacterales bacterium | reverse complement strand
GCGCAACGCAGCTGGTATACAGTACTCCCACCTTGCCATCGCACATTGTGCTCCCAATAATATCGGGAGCCCCGCGATAGTTCGGAGATCCATCTTGTCATCGCCGCTTGGTGCGATAGGCCAGAGTTGAACATGACCGTTCCGAAGGCTAGGCATTGAGGTCCGCTTCCTCGAGTGACACGAATCGCTTTCGGCAGTCCTCCGCGCGCTACACGGCAAGATCGCGCACAACTGGGCCGCGAGCTCAACAGAAGGATTGCTTAGGCTAGCGTTATCCGCAAATATCGGTAGCTAGTTGGGCCTCGCTCACAGGTGTCCAGCGCCCGCTCGCACACCGCGCTCACGCCCCCTCGTTCAAGGCTGCGAGCGACACGTGTGCCCAATGGACGGCAACCGGACACATCGGGCAGAAGGTTCGGACACACACCGAGAAATGATGGGTGTGTGTCAACTGAGATTGCTCCGCCCTCGATACGTCTCTAACGCTCTTTGCGAAAGACGACACTAATCGAATGCCGGTGTGAGCACGTTCAACCTGCCCGCGCGCCGGGTGCCTACAGGCGAAGCACATCGATCAGAGCCGAAAGTGCCGCTGGCTGCTGGCGCCGGCTCGGATAGTACAAAAAGAATCCCGGGTACGGCTGGCACCATGTTTCCAAAACACGCACCAGCGCGCCCCTGGCCAGGTCCTGAAGAACCTGTTCATCGGACACGAACGCCAATCCCACGCCATCGACAGCGGCACGGATCACGAGTTGCACGTCGTCAACAATGAGCGGTCCATTCACCGCAATAGAGAGTGATCGTTTCCCTCTCTCGAATTCCCACCGGTACAAACCGGCCGAGCCATGTCGAAAGTTGATGCACTCCTGTTTCACAAGGTCACGCGGAGACCTTGGTTTCGGATGCGACTCGAAATACACGGGCGAACCAACAATCGCCGGTCGGTGGTCCGGCGAGACGCGCACCGCGATCATATCTTTCGCAATGTACTCTCCGAAGTGAATACCGGCGTCGAAGCCCCCGGCAACAATATCCATCCGGCTGTCGTCCGTGGTTACGTCCAGCACGATATCCGGATACTCCCGCGCGAACTGCCCGAGTTTTGGCCCGAGAACCGACGCCACCGCGAGGCGCGGCACGAGTAAACGAACCCTCCCCGCCGGTTTATCACGCAACCCGGCAAGTTGATCGAGAGCGTCATCGACTTCGGTCAAGGCAGGGCGCAGCCGGGAAAGAAGTTGCTCCCCGGCCTCGGTCGGCGCAACGCTCCGCGTGGTCCGCTGCAGCAGGCGCACGCCGAGCCTGTCTTCCAGCCCTCGAATGGCGTGGCTCATCGCGGACGCCGAGACTCCCAGGCGCTTTGCTGCGCCCGTGAAGCTCCTTTCCTCAGCTACCGCCAGGAACCCGGCGAGGATGCTTAGATCTTCACGTGCCATTCCTGAATTCTATTCATAAAGCCTTTGCACTCAAGCCATCTACTCAAAAGTCGACCCGGACCTTACTCTGAAGTTGAGGAAGGTGATTCGCCACCAGGCCGGTCACCGGAAGGGCCCGCTCGAGGCGCCCAACAAAGAAAGAGCAACCATGCCGCACGTCATCGTCAAGCTTTGGCCCGGAAAGTCCGAGAGGCAGAAGAAGGAACTTTCGCGGAGAATCACAGGCGCTGTCATCGAAGTCCTTAACTACGGTGAGGACTCCGTCTCGGTAGCTTTCGAGGAGGTGAGCTCGGACGATTGGGCGACTAAAGTCTACCTGCCAGACATCGTAAACGGCACGGGCAAGCTTTACAAGACGCCGGGCTACACGATGTAAACCAATGCGGGAAGAAGCTTCCCGCCGAAAGAAGATCAGATGAAAACAACCATTCTCATAACGCTTCTGTCCTTCGCGTTTTCAATAACCCTGATCGCGCAGGACATGTCCAACCGCGCGGAGAACTTTTATAAGAGCGAGGTGGTGATCTCGCAAACAGTTACGTTCTCGAATCAATACCGAATGAAGGTGTCAGGCAATCTATTCCTCCCCAAAGGTATGAACCAGGCCGTAAAGAATGCCGCGATCATCATCGGCCATCCGATGGGCGCAGTCAAGGAACAGAGCTCGAATCTGTATGCCCAGAAGCTGGCTGAGCAGGGCTTCGTGACGTTGTCTCTCGACCTATCGTTCTGGGGCGAGAGCGAAGGTGAGCCTCGCAACGCCGTTCTGCCCGATATCTACGCGGAGGATTTCAGCGCTGCAGTGGACTTCCTGGGCACGCGGTCCTTCGTTGACAGGAACCGGATCGGTGTTCTCGGGATCTGCGGCAGCGGCAGCTTCGTCATCAGTGCGGCCAAACTCGACCCGCGCATGAAAGCCATCGCAACCGTCAGCATGTATGACATGGGTGGGGTCAGCCGCAATGCACTCAAGCACTCGCAGACGGGGGAACAGCGCAGGCGGATCCTCGAAAAAGCGGCAGAGCAACGCTACACAGAGCTCACCGGCGGAGAAACCAGGTACACCGGTGGCACCGTGCACAAGCTGGACGACCACTCCAGCGCCATCGAGCGGGAATTCTACGATTTCTACCGAACGCCGCGTGGCGAATACACGCCCGCCGGCTCGTCTCCGCAGGTAACCACGCACCCCACGCTCACCAGCAACGTGAAGTTCATGAACTTCTACCCCTTCGCTAACATCGAAACAATCTCACCGCGACCAATACTGTTCATCGCCGGTGAGAACGCCCATTCCCGAGAGTTCAGCGAAGAGGCTTATAGACTCGCCGGGCAACCGAAGGAACTGGTCATCGTTCCCGGTGCTGGTCATGTCGATCTGTACGACCGCGTCAATCTGATTCCGTTCGGGAAATTGGCCAGTTTCTTCAGGAGAAACCTCAAATGAAGGCCCGCCACATGCTTTCCAATTCACTGCTGCTGCTCGCCGCAATCACTGCAGCGTGTGCTCAGAACAACCAACCAGGAGGAACAAAAATGCAGAACATCAACATCGCGCGCAGCGCCGCCCGGCAGACCAGCCCGGGACCGGCCGAGTACTTCACGGGAACCGTGCAGGTCGAAACTCTTCTTTCAGTGGTCGAGCCATCCCGCATGGCCGGAGCGCGAGTCACTTTTGAACCCGGTGCGCGTACGGCGTGGCATACGCACCCGCTCGGTCAAACGTTGATCGTGACCGCCGGTACCGGCTGGGTACAGCAAGAGGGCGCTCCTGTTGAGGAGTTCAACGAGGGGGACGTCGTACGAATCCCTCCCGATGTCAGGCACTGGCATGGCGCCACCCCCGCAGTCCGCATGACACACATCGCGCTCCAGGAGCAGCAGGACGGCAAGGTTGTCGAGTGGCTTGAGAAAGTTACTGACGAGCAATACCGGCGTTGATAAATCGCGCGATTAGAACAGGAGACAACGATGCAGGGAACAGTTCTTTACGGCCCACGAGATGTGCGCTTCGAGCAACGCCCGGAACCTGAAGTCATCCACCCCACTGATGCGGTGATTCGCATGGCCGCCACGTGCGTATGCGGTTCCGATCTTTGGCCTTACCGTGGGTTACAGCCAATCAAGGACCCGACGCCGATGGGGCACGAGTACTGTGGTGTGGTCGAGGAGGTCGGGAGTGCGGTGAAGACCCTGAAACCCGGACAGTTTGTGGTCGGCTCGTTCGCCACGTCAGACAACACCTGTCCGCATTGCCGGCACGGCTACCAGTCGTCGTGCGTCGGCCGTGAATTTATGACCAGTGCGCAGGCACCCTTCCTTCGCGTACCGCTGGCGGATGGAACACTGGTGCCGACCGCGGGAGGGATGCCGCCTGAGGCTCTCATCCCCGATCTGCTGGCCACCTCCGATGTGTTGGGCACCGGCTGGTTTGCAGCGGATGCGGCCAATGTGAAGCCAGGCGGAACCGTGGTGGTAGTGGGCGATGGTGCGGTTGGCTTGCTCGGCGTACTTTCCGCAAAGCAGATGGGTGCCGAGCGGATTATCGCCATGAGCCGTCATCAGCCGCGGCAGCAGCTCGCGCGCGAGTTTGGGGCCACGGACATAGTTACCGAGCGTGGTGACGAGGGCGTCGCCCTCATCAAAGAATTGACGAGAGGCATCGGAGCTGATTCAGTCCTCGAGTGTGTGGGTACGCAGGAGTCGATGGCACAGGCTATTCAGGCGACGAGGCCGGGTGGGTCTGTCTCTTACGTCGGGGTTCCGCATGGCGTGGATCTCAATGCGCAGAAGTTGTTCTACACTCACGTCCACCTGCACGGCGGCCCTGCTCCGGTCCGGCGCTATCTGCCGAAACTCATTGAGCTTGTCCTGAACGAAACCATCAAGCCGGGCAAGGTGTTTGATCTCGTCCTCCCGTTGAAGCAGGTGGCCGAAGGCTACCGTGCCATGGACGAGCGCCGCGCCATCAAAGCTCTGCTGCGCCCCTGAGAGATAGATATACAACAACAACCGTGCAGCGGCAATCCGCTCTCTCCGCGCGCCAAACGTGGAGCGCGGTCGGGTCGATGGCGTTGTGCTTGGCACTGCTCATCGCCTCGGAGTTCATGCCCGTCAGCCTGCTGACGCCGATCGCGAAAGATCTCGGGGCAACCGAGGGAATGGCGGGCCAGGCCATCTCGATCTCTGGTCTCTTTGCCGTAATTACCAGCTTGCTCATTGCAACCGTTGCCGGCCGGCTGGACCGGCGGCGCCACGTGCTGCTCGGCTTGACCGTGCTGATGCTCGCGTCTTTGGTTCTCATTGCCGAGGCCCAGAACTTTGCCTTGCTTATGGTCGCTCGCGCGATTCTTGGCGTCGTGATCGGCGGATTCTGGTCGCTCGCCACTGCAACAGTCATGTGCCTGGTTCCCGAAGAGTCTGTTCCGAAGGCCTTGGGTGTCATCTACACCGGAAACGCGGTAGCCACTGCCTTTGCTGCCCCAATCGGCAGCTACTTCGGCGGGATCATCGGTTGGCGAGGCGTCTTTTGGGGGCTGGTCCCAATCACGCTGCTGAACCTGGTCTGGGTATGGATCAGCCTGCCCTCCCTGCGACCCGAAACGGCCAATCCGGTGAGTAAGCTCGTCGGTCTATTGAAACGGCGCAATGTAGCCTTCGCGATGCTCGGTGTGATGTTGACCTTCGCTGGGGCGTTCACCACCTTCACTTACCTCCGGCCGTTCCTCGAAACCTACACGCAAGTGAGCGTGCCTCAACTGTCATTCCTGCTCCTGGGCCTGGGAACCGCGGGCTTCGTGGGGACCTATGGCGCGAGTGCCTTCTGAGAAGGCAGCTTTACTCGTTATTGCGCGGTCTGCCAGCCGCCTTGGCCGCCGTGACCTTGGCGTTGCTTGCTGTCAGGTACGAATTCTGGGGAGTGGCGATCGCCATGATCGCCTGGGGTGCGCTCAACTCCGCAATTCCAGTGTGTTGGTCCACCTGGTTGTCGAGGGGAATCAGTGACGAACCGGAAAGCGGTGGCGGCCTCATGGTCGCTGCAATCCAGCTATCAATCATGCTTGGGGGCTTGTTGGGAGGCTTGCGCCTGGACGGGTTGTCAGTCGCTGCACCCCTCGTTGGTGGCGCAATACTGCTCATACTTGCCTCGTCGATCGTCGGGAACGGTGATCGCTTGAAACCCCGCGCCTGATGCGCAGCCCCACATCGATGCACGCCCCACTCCAGGAGTCCAGTCTGACGAATCGGCTCGGAGGGGCGGTTAGGCCAGTTCCCCAGAAGCGGCGTCTGCGCCAACTGGCCCCCGCCCCTTTTCGCGTTGCCGGTTCTCAATCGACGGGCGGACACAAGCGCTCTTGTATATATAGATTGGCTTCTCGTGCCGATTTGTGCATCCGGTTCAGCGCGAGTAGAGCTTCATTTCAACTTGGCACCAGGATAAATCGGATCGGTCTCAACGAGTTTGAGGGACTTGACCATGGTTTGCGTACTAGTCTTGTACTTCAGAAAATGAGGTGTCCTGATGTGCGACTCGTAAGCTGCTCTGTCGGCGTACGTCTCGAAGATCCTGATCTGAGTGGGGGTTTCTCTCAACGACACCGCATACAAGGTGACAACTCCTGGCTCGAGGCGGATCGAACTTTCGATCTCTTTGCTGAGCGCAGCCTTGTAAGCTTCTAACTGCTCAGGATCTATGTCGAGTTCTGCAATCCTTACCAGCGGAACTGCTTTTTTAGCGGGGCTTAACCCACACCCACACAGCACGCACGCACCAAGCGCCCACCCGCCGATTTTCAACCATTTATTGGCGTTCAAACCCGTCTCCCGTCATCACTTTTGCGCACCTCCGCGGTAGCTTGTAACGAGGGTAACGCATTGTGTCTGAGCGCGATTATTCGGTCGGCCTCAAGCAACAGCGCCAGATAACTCCCGACAAACGCCCTCCAATCCGCTAATCCGCGTGAGGGTTAGCTCGGCACCCGGTGCTTGCGAACGCAAGACGGCGTTATCACTAAATGACCGGTGGTCTACACGGTTCAGAATAGTGCGATGCCCATGCTTGGAAAGGGCGACTCGTACGTCGCGCGACTAACCGCGACTAATTGGCAGACTTGAACCAACGCTAAGTCACGGTTGAATTCCTGGTCCCTCGATCACGATGAACATGGGTGATAGCTTACGGAGATGAGACGCTTGTCTGTAAAAGCATTGCTACTCTCCGCCTTCTCCGTGACCAGTGTCGCCCAGACAATATCGTTTCTTGCTCCGAGGGCGCTCGGCGTCGGTGGCGCTCACTTCGTGCCAGAGTGCTCCGGCTGCATCCGCGTAGCGGATTTCAATCGCGATGGGATACCCGACCTGGCCGTCAATGCACTCACGCCGGCACCGCAGGGCGGCATCTTTCTGGGTGACGGAACGGGTGCCTTCACGAGGGACAAATACCTGCCCTGGCCGAGCTACCCCAGTGGCCCTTTTCGGCTCGGTGATTTCGACGCTGACGGTAACCCCGACCTCTTTTTCGCAGACTACCGGACCGTCGTCCTCAGGGGCAAAGGGGACGGCACCTTCGAACCGGCGAAAGAAGTGCTTGGGTGCGCGGGAAGTACCCGACGCGTGGACATTCAGGTGGCGGATTTTAATCGGGATGGAAAATCCGACATTCTCTGCACCACCGGGCTTGTGGAAACCTCGCTCCTGGTGAGCAACGGCGACGGCACATTTGCCACCGCCCCGCCGATCGTCACGACGCCTTTCAGCTTTACCTCGCTCGTGGCCGATCTGAATGCCGACGGTACGCCCGACATTCTTCTCGTTCGCCAATCGGGTCAATTGACTGTGCTCCTGGGGCTTGGAAACGGTACCTTCGGCAGCGAAATTCTGACGGGGTACGGTTTCCGAATACAGACGTCCGCTCCTGTTCTCGCAGGTGATTTCAATGGCGACGGGAAGAATGACCTCGTCATGATTTCACAGCGGGGGGATTCCATCATTCTGGCGCCCGGAAAAGGCGACGGGAACTTCGGCCCTGCGGTCGTCACCCCGATCTCAGTCGATGTGACCGGCGGAACAGTAACCGTTGCGGCTGACTTCAACAAAGACGGCAAGCTGGATTTTGTCGCTGGTGACGCGGTGTATGGGGGAAATGGCGACGGAACCTTCCGGCCACCCATCTTTTTCGGACCAACACGGGAGCGCTGCGATTCCCTGGTCTCACCCATGGCGACGGCCTGCACTTACAGCCACGGCTCGGCTGTTGTGGGCGATTTCGACAAAAACGGTTCTCCCGACCTTGCGGTTGATCTGCTCCACTACTACGGGAGTCGCCAGATCGCCTATAGCCAGGAGGTGAACATTCTGCTGAACAGCGGCCCCGGCAATGGCTTCATGACAGCGGGTGTTTCGGCGGTCACGGGGACGTGGCCAGTTGCGCCATCGTCGATAGTTTCGGCATACGGCGTCAACCTCGCACCATCCACGGAAGTGGCGGCGACAAATCCGGCGCCTACAACGCTCGGCGGAATTCGAGTCCACGTGCGCGACCGGACCCACGCCGGAGATCGGCTGGCACCACTCCTTTACGTGTCGCCTTCTCAGGTCAACTATGTTCTGGATTCATCGGACCCTTATGCCTGGGTTGACATTGAGAAGGTCGGGACTCCCTATGTGCCGCAGGCGACGGCGGTGCAGATCGTTGATCTGGCGCCCGCGTTTTTCGCGGTGGATTACACGGTCACAGCTCCGGGGTATCTGAGTCTCTATGGGACAGGCTTCGCGCAAGCAATTACCCAAGGGTCGTCGTGCTTCATAGGAGAAGGGGACGTCGACCTTCCTGTTAGCTACGCGGGTCCGCAGCGACAGATTGCAGGTCTGGATCAGGTGAACGTATTTCTGCCCGCGCGTTACGCGGCATCGGGGTCACAGGCGGTCCGGTGTGCGATGCAAAATGCGAATGGTGATTCACGTATCTCCAATGATGTGCGCGTCACCATCCGATAGGAAAATGACTTCTTTCGGCTGCTTGAGATTTGGAACCAGAAGCGGCTTACCGGCGATTGGCCCCCGGCAACTCACGTCTCCCGTTACCCGGTTTTCAATGGACGATAACCGGACTCTTCGTGCTCGATCCAGAAGTGCACCGTCTACTGGGTCTCGCAGGGCTACCGCTTTAAAACTTCCGCCCCACCAAACATCATTACGCAGCCTTGCCGAAAGGACACCTTGTGCCGCCCCCCGGACGGCCTGTTGAATCAACTGGTGCTTATCTTCCTTACCGAGATTTGCGGCAAGGCA
>JAOAPO010000293.1 GCA_025462945.1 Bryobacterales bacterium | reverse complement strand
TCCCTGTTACGGCTTCGTGGGAGTTCTTTGGATTCGGCCCCGCCGCGCGGATGGGTAACCCGAAGGGAGCCAGATCAAGCTGCCAGGCGTGTGACTCCACAAACGGCGCCTCGACGCTACGGCACGCTCAAGCCGGAATCGTGAAATGGAACAAAGTCGTAGGGGAACGAGATCGGATGCCTGATCTCGGTACTGAGACACCGCGCCTTCTCGCCTACAGTGCCCCCCTCCCCTGCCCGCCCGCGGGTGCGGCACGGCAGAGGAGGGAAAGCCGTGACGATCAGGGCCGGGCCGGGGTGCCTTTATCTCCCTTAGCGCCTTCGGCGCCCGTAGCTCCGGCAGCGCCTGCCGCGCCCGCCACGCCGGCGGTTCCGGCCTGGCCAGTAGACCCGTTCTGGCCAGCCGCACCGTCTAAGCCCGACTTGCCTTCCGCCCCAGATGCGCCGGAACGCCCGTCGCTGCCAGCAGCGCCCGCGGTACCCGAGGCACCGGGCGCGCCATCACGCCCCCGGACGTCGCAGCCAACAGTAATCAGTAGTAATAAAGCCGTGGTGAAAATGAGCAGCCGTTTCATAAAAATCGTTTCTCCTTCGTGCTGGATAGCACGCTTGGTTCCAAACGCGATTTGCCCTGGTCTATCAAGCGGGCAGGTTACTCAAGAAGCATCAACTCAGCTAAGGTCTCAGCAGCTTGCGTAGTAGTTGCGCGCACTGTGCTGAAACCGTCGCTCCATTTCAGAACCGGACGCCGCCTACCATGTAGACGACCAAAAGGACGAGAAGAACGGTGCCGAGCCCAATGCCGGCTCCGCCGCCACGACCCCAGCGGCTATGGCCGTAGTAGCCACCACCGCCGCCGAGAACTAATAACAACAGGATAAGGAGGAGTATCATCAGTCGGTTTTCCTTTGCTCTTTGATTTGATGGCTGGCTCGCCTGTCGGCTGAGCCTTAGCCTTTTTTGCCGGTTGTCAGGAGCACAATGCCGCCCGCCAACGCGAGCGCCCCCGCCAGTGGAGGCAGAGGGAGCGTGTGAGTCTCTTCTCGGGTGGCATGAATCGGGCCGAAATCAAGGACTTTCTCCCTGGTCGTGTACGTAAATCCGCCCCACGCAAGCCCGGCGATGCCGAGCGCAATGAGCACAATTCCAACCGTTTTGTTCATCTTTGTCTCCCTGCCCCATCCCTCTTGAGAGGGAAATGCCCGGCGGCGTATCTAGCTGTTGAAAACCTTTTCGATTTCGCCCACCTTCTTTTGCACCTTGCCGCTGAGATTCTCGTCCTGCCCCTCAGCCTTCATCTTGTCGTCGTTGATAACATCCCCGACCGTCTCTTTTACTTTTCCCTTCAGTTCGTGAAAGGTACCCTTAACCTGATCTGTTGTGCTTCTATCCATTTGTTCCCTCTGTCCGGTATTGTGCCGGAACTTACAATCCACTAAGCACGTTCCTGGCCGATTAGCGCGGGGCGCTCATTGGCCCGTCGCGCCGTCTGCAGGGATTATCGAGTTCATGCACAATCCTGCTGAGTCGGCGCAATAGGCGGGATCAGGCATGACCGCATCCTGTCAGTCGACAGCCCACCGTCACCGGTAAGTAGCTCGCTAGATCGCGTGGGCAACTGCGAGTCTGTCATTCAGCCTGACGCCGAATCCGGGACGTTCAGAAACCCTGATGGTGCCGTTAACAAACTCTTCCGTCGGCATCAGCAAGTCAGCCCGCCAGTCCGCCTCGCCCCACTGCAATTCCAGGCTGTGGAAGTTCGGCAGCACCGCGCAAACGTGCACGCTCGCCGCGGTCGCCACCGGACCGCTGGGATTATGCGGCGCCACCTGCACCCCATAGCTCTCCGCCATCGCCGCGATCCTCGTCAGTTCCAGCAAACCGCCGCAATGCTTTACGTCGGGCATGATCAGGTGGACCGCCCGTGACTGACACAACGCCTGGAAACCTTGTACGCCAAAAAGCAACTCACCGCCCGCCATCTTCTGCCGAATACTCTTGCGGATCTCGAGCGTGGCCTCGGTCTCCTCCGGCAAAACCGGCTCCTCGTACCAGCTCAGGTTGCAGGGCTCCAGCCGGCGCGCTACTTCCACAGCCAGCGGGACATCGAAGAACGCATGGCAATCGACCATAACTTCTACATCAGGCCCGACAGCTTCACGGATGGCGAACATGCACGCGATGCCCT
Source organism: Bryobacterales bacterium (assembly GCA_025462945.1). Lineage (GTDB taxonomy): Bacteria > Acidobacteriota > Terriglobia > Bryobacterales > Bryobacteraceae > BOG-234. The sequence continues at coordinate 30,856 of JAOAPO010000293.1, read as the reverse complement.
CATCAGCGGTTTGGCTCTGGTAGCCGTCAAACGTCGCGGCCTTGATCGCGCGGAACCCATCGGCTACCGCCCGGCGCGCGGTGTTCGCGAACCCCTCCGGCGTTCTCGGCTTCGAGGCGCGATTGATGTTGGCGTAGACCGGAAGGGTGTCTCTCACCTTCGGGCCAAGCAGTTGGTACGCAGGGACCGCAAGCGCCTGCCCTGCCAGATCCCAGAGAGCCTGTTCAATGGCGCTGGCCGCAGTGGCCGATACCAGCCCGCCGAGAACTCCGACCGGAGCAACGACCCGCGCAAACGCCTCAATGTCGGCAGGTGACACGCCCTTCACCTGCGTGAACATCTCGCGTAACTCCGCTTCCATCCGGAGAGCATCCTGCCTGGTTGTATTCGCGAAGCCGAATGCATCGGAAGCCTCGCCGAGACCCGTGAGGCCCTCGTCGGTAGACAGCCTGACAATCAGCCAGACAGTGCGTTCCGAGGCGCGCACTGGTATCAATTCAAGTCCGGTAACGTTCATCAAGATCTGCTTTCGCGGCGTGGTATTCGGCCTTAAGACGAGCTACTAGTGCACTCGCGGAGGGAACGTCGTGGATTGCGCTGATGCCTTGCCCGCAACCCCATATGTCTCGCCACACCTTGCTTGCACTGCTGCCTCCCGAGCCGAAATCCATCTTCGAGGGGTCACTCTGCGGGAGCTGCTCCGGATCAAGTCCAGCTGCGATGATCGACGAGTTCAGATAGTTGCCATGTACCCCCGTGAACAGGTTGGTGTACACAATGTCGGCCGCTGCGGAGTCCACGATCGACTGCTTATACGCTTCGGCAGCATTCGCCTCCTGCGTGGCGATAAAGGCGGAGCCGATGTACGCCAGGTCAGCGCCCATCGCGATCGCGCTCAGGATCGACCGGCCGCTGGCGATCGAACCGGAGAGCGCAAGCGGTCCGTCAAACCACGCCCGAATCTCCTGTACCAGCGCGAAGGGCGAGATCGTGCCCGCATGGCCCCCGGCCCCGGCAGCCACGGCGATGAGGCCATCGGCGCCCTTCTCAATCGCCTTGTGCGCGAAACGATCGTTGATCACATCGTGGAGCGTGATGCCGTCCCACGCGTGTACGGCCTGATTGAGATCCTCCCGGGCACCAAGTGAGGTAATGACGACGGGCACCCGCCAGCGGGCACACAGCTCCAGATCCTGCTCGAGTCGACCATTTGTGCGGTGCACGATCTGATTCACGGCAAATGGGGCCGCCGGCTGATCAGGGTGCATACGATCCCATGCTGCGAGTTCCTCGGTGATGCGATGCAGCCACTCGTCCAGTTGCGAAACGGGTCTGGCGTTCAAAGCCGGAAACGCACCCACAATACCCGACGTACACTGCGCGATCACCAGTTCCGGATTCGAGATGACGAACAGCGGCGCGCCGACCACGGGAAGGCGCAAACGTGAGAGGAAGCTCAAGCCGCAGTGTTTCAGTTCCCGGGAGACAAAGCAATAGCACGACGTAGCTATTGCGAAGCCAGGGTAACGTAACCTGAGGATTGGCCGCGCTGCTCATCTTTGTTGCCGTCTATGTAGTTCTCGCGGCGGGTCGGCTGCCGTTCCTGCGGATTGACCGGACCGGAGCCTGCATCATCGGCGCAAGCCTGATGGTCGCCACGGGCGTCATGCCACTGGCCGAAGCCTGGGCTTCTATCAATTTCGACACAATCGTTCTGCTTTTCGGCATGATGATCGTTGTCGCCAATCTGCGCCTTTCCGGCTTCTTCGCGGCGGTGGCGGAGTGGGTTGTGGAACACGCGCACCGTCCGATTGTGCTGCTTGCGGCAGTCGTTTTGGTCGCTGGATTCTTCTCGGCCTTTTTCGTGAACGACACTATGTGCCTGGTGCTGACGCCGTTGGTTCTCGAGATTACGAAGCAACTGCGGCGTAACCCCGTTCCCTATCTGTTGGCCGTCGCCATGGCCTCGAACATCGGCAGCGTCGCCACCATCACAGGGAACCCGCAGAATATGATGGTGGGCAGCTTTTCGGGAATCCACTACCGCGTCTTCACGGCTGCCCTCGCGCCCATAGGCGCTGTCGGTTTGGTGCTTACTATTGGCGTCATCGCCCTGTTCTACCGTCGCGAGTTCTCGCTCGGAGAGCAGGCGACCGTGGATCGCCGGCCCGTGCGCACGAACAAAGTCCTGATGTGGAAATCGGTGGCGGTATCAGCGGGGATGATCGTCCTGTTCTTCGTCGGGCGCCCCGTGCCCCAGGTGGCCCTGCTCGCAGGCGCCATCCTTTTGATCACACGGCGCGTCAAACCGGAGAAGGTCTATCGCGAGATTGACTGGTCATTACTGGTACTCTTCGCGGGCCTCTTCGTCGTCATAGCCGGGGTGGAGAAGACTTCCCTGCCCGAAGATCTTTTCCGCATCGCGCAGCGCTTCGGACTGGAAAGAACCTTTGCTCTCAGCACCTTCGCGGCACTGCTGTCCAACATTGTCAGCAACGTACCGGCCGTGCTGGTGTTCAAGCCCTTCATCGCCAGACTGCAGAACCCGGCGCATTCCTGGCTGGCGCTGGCGATGTCGACCACCCTGGCAGGAAACCTGACACTTCTCGGTTCGGTCGCGAATCTTATAGTGGTGCAGAAGGCGCGGCACGAGGTCCAGATCGGTTTTTGGGAGTACTTCCGGACCGGTGCGCCGCTTGCAGTCCTCACCATCGCCGCCGGGGTTTTGATGCTTGGCTGATGGTAGATTTCGAACGAATATACTAACTTGAAGGTCCCTATGAAATCGTCGCTCGCGGTGTTAGCCGCTCTTGTTCTGGCCAACGCCACTTGTGCTCCTGCGCAGCCCGCCCCTGCGGCTGATATCGCGCTTTCCCTGCGGAAACTCAACGAAACCGGCACCGTACTGATGATCGCCGCCCACCCGGACGACGAGCGCACGAACGTTTTGACCTATTTTGCTCGTGGACGCTATATGCGCACCGGTTACCTCTCGCTGACTCGCGGCGAAGGCGGGCAAAACCTCATCGGTTCCGAGCAGGGTGCCGCGCTGGGTATGATCCGAACGCAGGAACTGCTCGCTGCACGCCGCATTGACGGTGCGGAACAGTTCTTCAGTCGTGCGATCGACTTCGGCTTCACCAAAACCGCCGCTGAGACGATGGAAAAGTGGGGACATGACCGCGTTCTTTCAGATGTCGTCTGGGTGATTCGCCGCTACCGGCCCGATGTGATTATTCTCGGCTTCAGCGGCACCCCGGCCGACGGACACGGCCAGCATCAGGCGTCCGCGATCCTGGGCAAAGAAGCCTTCGAAGCTGCAGCCGACCCTGCGAAGTTCCCCGAACAGCTGAAGTTCGTGCAGCCGTGGAAGACGAAGAAAATTGTTTACGCCGGCGGCTTCGGCGGCGGTGGCGGTCGCGGACCGGCTGCGGCGGGTGCGCCGGGCGCAGGTGGTCGTGCAGGGCGCGGTGGACGTGGCGGCAATGCGCCGGCGCCAAACACTCCCAACGCGAATCCTCTGGCTGACGGCAGCTTCCCCCCGCCTCCCGGGCCGCCCATCGCTCCGGCGAACCCCGTGGCGACGGCAGGTTTCAGCCCTTTCCTGGGCTACACGTTCGACCAGCTCGCGAGTATCAGCCGAAGTCAGCATCGCAGCCAGGGCTTTGGAAACATCGGACAGGGTCCGGGTCGCGGACCCGCAGGCGGTCCTCCGGGAGCCAACACGCCGCCACCTCCTCCGCCCCCACCCGATCTGTTCACCGACATCGACCATAGCTGGAGTCGCGTTCCGGGCGGCTCTCAAGTGGGCACGCTGCTCTCGCAGGCGGTCCGTGAATATGACGTGGAACACCCCGAGAAGCTCCTCCCGCTGCTTGGCCAGGTGCGTCCTTTGATTGCTGCCATCAACGACCCCCTGGCGAAGGTTAAGCTAGCCGAGGCCGACGAACTCATCGCGAAGTGCGCGGGTATGTGGGCCGAAGCGCAGATCCGCCAGGCAGAAGTGGTGCCGGGGGCGAAAGTGCCCGTAGCCCTGAGCATTTATCCGCGCCTGAACGTTCCGGTGACAGTTCAGTCCGTTCAGCCTGAAGGTGTCTGGACCGCAGCTCCTCTCACCACCTTCCAGCCGCGCAGCGAAGGCGGCGTCACGGGTACGTTGGAGTTAACGGTACCGGCGAACCAGCCGTACTCGTATCCTTACTGGCTTGAGAAGCCGACCTCCGGCGAGCGCTACGTAGTCGAGAATCAGATGCTGGCCGGACTGCCGGAATCCCCGGTCGAACAGGTCCGGATCAAGCTGACCGTGGCCGGAACGCCGATCGAAATTGTGCGCAACATTGAGAACCACAGCAGCGACCGCGCCGAAGTCGAACGCATCCGCCCGCTCACAGTGGTGCCGCCCGTATCCGTCAACATGCCCGGCCCTTCAGTGATCTTCCCCTCGGCGGCGTCTCACCAGATCTCGGTTCGCGTACACGCAAACATCGCTGGCGCTGAAGGTACCGTGCGTCTCGAAGCACCCGCAGGCTGGAAGGCACTGCCCGCCAGCCAGACGTTCAAGACCGGAGCGCTCGGTGAAGAGCGCGAACTCGGCTTCGACATCACGCCCCCCGCGGCAGAGTCAACGGCGAAGGTCCGGGCTGTCGCGAGTGTCGGAGGCCGCGAAGTGTCTGTCGGGATGTTCACCCTGGACTACCCCCACATCTCCGTGGAAGTCCTGTTCCCACCCTCGGAACTGCGGGTGGTGCGAGCCGATATCAAAGTTACGTCGAAGAACATCGGCTACATCATGGGCGCGGGCGACGAGGTGCCGGAGGCCATCCGCAACCTTGGCGTGCAGGTCACCATGCTGAGCGAGGCTGACCTCGTGAAGGGCAACCTCAGCCAGTACGACGCGATTGTGGCCGGCGTTCGCGCCTACAATGTGCGCCCGGATCTTCGCGCCAACCACGCCCGCCTGATGGAGTACGTGAACAACGGCGGTACCTTCGTGGTGCAGTACCAGAGTGCCGGCGCGGGGTCAGAGAATATCGGACCCTACAAGATCACGATTCCGAACGGCAATGGCTTCCGCGTCACGGTGGAGGATTCGCCGGTCGCTTTCCCGCATGTGGACAGCCGGCTGCTGCAGTATCCGAACCGGATCACGTCGAAGGACTTTGAAGGCTGGGTGCAGGAGCGTGCGTTGCTCTTCCCCACCGAATGGGACCCAAAGTACGAGACCGTGCTCTCAGCCGCCGATCCGGGTGAGAAGCCCATGGAAGGCGGAACGCTGTGGACTCACTACGGCAAGGGAGTCTACGTCTTCACGAACTATGTCTGGTTCCGTCAGCTGCCGGCGGGCGTGCCGGGCGCGTACCGGATCTTCGCGAACCTGCTCAGCGCCAAATAAGGTCACGTCTAAAAACATGCTGAATCTGCACGCAGTCCGTCTCTCTTTCCCTTCGGACTCCAACATCATCGTCGGGCAAAGCCACTTTGTCAAAACGTTGGAAGACATCTACGAGGCGATGGTCAACGCGGTGCCCGGAGCGATGTTCGGTGTCGCCTTCAACGAGGCCTCGGGCCCTTGTCTGACCCGCAGCGACGGCACCGACGACGCATTGCGGCAGACCGCCATCGAAATCACTACAGCGATCGGTGCAGGGCATATTTTCGCCGTCGTGATGCGCGGCGTGTTTCCAATCAACGTTCTCGGCCGCATCAAAGACGTCCCGGAGGTCTGCGGTATCTTCTGCGCCACAGCCAACCCTGTGGAAGTCATCGTCGCCGAGACCGAGCAAGGCAGAGGTATCCTCGGCGTGGTTGACGGTTCATCGCCCAGGGGTATCGAGACCGATACCGATGTAGATGTTCGCCGGGATTTTCTGCGTCAGATCGGCTACAAACGCTGAACAGCTGGCGAATTCGCCGCTGTGCAGCCGTTCACGAATATAGCTGTCATCCGGGCCGGGTTCTGCACTCCGACCGCCTTCATTGCGGTGCCTGCCTCTTGAAACAAAGCCTGACCTTCGCCGCCCCCCAGCATTTCCCCCAGGCGCCAGCGCGCCGAAGCCGCGATCATCGTCATGTCCAGTGCGTCGAGTTGCGCAATCGCGCCTTCCAGAGAAGAGCGCGCGCTTGCGGTGTCTCCACGCAACGACGCACACCCGGCGCGCACGAGTTTAGCGAGTGCGTGCGCGAAGGGCGCCTCGTCCTTTTCCAGTTTCTCCGCATCTCGCTCGGCCAAACGAATCGCGGCGCGAGGGTCCGATGCGTTCATTCCCACCGCAAGCGTAGCCTGTGCCCGTGACGAGTATAGCCACTGCCTGATCCCAGCCAGCCGATGATAAAGGTTGAGGCGCAGTTCTCGCCAGTGCAGGTCCAAAACCGCTGTGGCCGCTTCGGGCTCGCCACGGTAGAGGTAAATCCATGCGCGGATATACGTGCCGGACGCATGCTGCAGATTCACGTAGCGACGGGTCCAGCCCTGCAGTGCGTCGTCGAGTTGCTTCATCGCGCTGTCGGGCCGGTCGGCGATGAGTTCGCAAACCGGCCCCGGGCCCATGTTGATGCTGGTCGTCTGGAACAGATCGCCGCGGTCCCTGCCCTCCTGACTCCAGAGCGGAGCGCGCCGCGCCAGTTCGAGATAACTCCCGCAGTACAGAAGATTCCAGAGCAGGAAGATGCGGGCCATCGCCAGTTCCAGCGCAACGCCGCCGCACTCCTTGTCCAGGATGCGCTCGGCCTCGTCCATACGCTGGATGCTGACCAGCCACTTTCCTTCGAAGAAAGCCAGGAAGCCCTCAGCAACGCGAAGCAGGCCCCGGTGATACGGGGAGTTCGAGCGTTCGCAAATCTCTGTGCAGGCACGCAGGATCTCGGGTATTGGTGACTTCACGGGCACCGGAATTGCTGAGGAGCCAACCGAATATAACGCGAACGCTCGGGCGATCCGAAGGGGTTCCCCCAGCCGGAGCGACGCACGGACACACTGGCCCACCGCGTAGATTCCCGTGGGAGTATCGATCATCCCGTAGCCGCTGGCAACGTTCCACAGCACGTCAACACGGTGCAGTTCAGCCTGCGAAATCTGCTGCTGCGGACGCTCGCGAAACTTCGTGCCTCGTACACGAAGCCAGACAACGCAGTAGAATATCCCGGCGATGCGCCGCAGGCGACCTGGCAGACTAACGCCTATGCGGCGCAGCATCTTCGCCATCGCGTCCTGACCGGCATCCACATGTCCGCTGCTGGCGAACCAGTACGCCTCTTTGCTCTCCAGGTCGAAAAGTTCAGCATCGCGTGCGCCTTGAGCCGCCTCGCGATACGCGAACGCAGCCCGCGGTCCAAGTCCCGCTTTGGCGAGAGCATCCGCCAGCTTGACAGTCAGACGCCGCCGCTCTTCCCCTGTTGCAGGCGACAGATCGAACGCCCGCTGACAAAGCTCAGCGCCATGTTTGAAAGCGAGTGCGGCGGCGGCCGTGTCAGAGGCGGCGGCGTAGTATTGGCTGGCGCGAGCGCGGTCTCCGGCACCTTCGAAGTGCACTGCGATCGCCTCGGAATCAGCGCACCCACCGCTTTTCAGCGTGTCTTCGAAGGTCTCGGCCAGCGCCCCATGCAGCGTCTTTTTGTCCGGTTCCAGAAGCCTCGCCGCAACCGTTTCTCTGACTCGGTCGTGATACGACTGGATGTCATCGCTGCCCCCGCCCCTCCGAATGAGACGCCCCGCACGGAGGAGCACGAGCATGCCGGGATCCTGCGCTGGAAGCCCGGCGGCCCGGAACACTTCGCGTTCGCTCACCGGCCTGGCCGCGAGCGCCACAAGTTGAATCAGGCGGCGCGCCACTTCGGGCAGAGCCAGAACTCGCTGGTAGAGCAATTCGTCCAGAGTCGCGCCTGACTGGGCTTCGATGGCTGCGCCGGCTTCCAGCGCCGCGGCAATCTCATGCAGCAGATACGGGCTGCCTTCACTCTCACTTGCGATGCGCTCCACGCGCTCGTCATGAAGTCCGGGAGCATGGCCCAACAGAGTTCCTGCAAGGGTTCGGGTCTCTGCCGCGGTCAGTGGCCCGACCACCAACTCGTGCCGTTTCACTTCTGGGGCACCGGGCAGACTCAGCAGGATCGTCTGCAGAACAGCGTTGCTCTCGAGCGGGCCGGAGCGGACCCCAAACTCCGTTCGGCTCGCCGGATCTGACCGGTAGCTGCCAATCAGCAGCAAAGCCGGTGTTTCCGGCGGACGAAGGAGCTCCCGCAGCAGTGCCGCGCTGTCCGTATCTCCCCACTGCAGGTCGTCAATCCAGATGATGACCTGGCGACGGTCTCCCAGCCGAGCGAGGATTTCTCGCAAAGCCGAAAAGGCCTTGCGGCGCAGCTCATATTCATCTGAACCATGGGTGGGCCGGTGCGGCGCCAGTGCGATGGCGTGCACCTGGCGCAGCACGGGAAAGACCTGCACCAGAGCGCTGGCGTCGCGTGGAGCGAGGGCCGCTGCCTCATGCCTGGGCAGACCAGCCATATACTTCGCGAGCCGGTCGATCACTCCATCAACCGCCTTGTATGGCATCGACTCGCTCTCGTAGCAGCGCCCGGTCAGGATCACCCTTGCGGCGGGGTCGTGCTCCCCTGCGATGTCGTTCAGAAAGCGATCGATGAGAGCGCTCTTGCCGATTCCGGAAGGCCCGCGCACGAGTACCACTGACGGATGACCGGCAGCAACATCCGACAAAGCCTCGCTGAGTTTGGCAAGGTGAGACTCGCGCCCGAAGAATCTGCGGTTCGCCGCCACTGCCCGGACGTCGGAGAGGATCGGCTGACCAGCGCTCGGCTGTACGTATGCTTCGCCCGCGGAGAGCCGTTGCAGCCTGGCCAACAGTTCGGTGCCTCCAAGCCGTCGCATCGGGTCGCGTTCCAGAAGCCCCGAACAGATCTCGCGCCATACAGGCGAAACTCCGGCGCCAAGCCGAGCCTTGGGTGCGTCCAGCTTTCGCTTGGCTCGCATGACCGCGTCGGCCGGTCCCTCGAAAGGCCTGTGGCCGGTGAGCGCCTCGTACAGCATCACTCCGACGGCATACCAGTCAGTGGCCTCCGTGACGTGCTCGCCGGAGGCCTGTTCAGGCGACATGTACGCGACCGTTCCAACCACGCCGCCGAGAATGGATTCTTCGCTGAAAGAAACGGGTGCAGCGTGAGTCGCTAACCCAAAGTCCAGCACGACCACGCGACCGGCAGGCGTTACCTTCACGTTGAGGGGCTTCAGGTCGCGGTGAAGAATGCCCTGCGCGTGAAGAGCCAGTACGGCGCTCGTCAGTTGGCTCACCGCCTCACCCAGACGCTTCATATCGCAGCGTCCGCCGCGCCCGCGCCTCGCCGGAGCGCTTGGATCGGCGAGGGTTGTCGTAGCGTGGTAGTCCAGAGCCACAGTTTCGGCGTCAGGCCCGTAGTCCGTCAGCTCAGCGGCGGTGGCACCCGGCCGGACATAGTCGAGGAAATGGCCGCCTTCGACGTACTCCATGCTGAAGAGCCACTGCCCGTCGCAGAACACGAGTTCGTAGAGTGTAGCCAGGTTCGGATGGCTGATCCCGCTGAGGGCGCGGAACTCATTCTTGAACAGCCGGAGTGCCCGCGGACCGAAACCGGACAGACTTTTGAGCGCGACGCGAATGCTTCGCTGCTGGTCGAGGGCTTCATAGACCACGCCCATGCCACCCTGGCCGAGTGTCCCGAGGATCTCGTACTGCCCCAGAATACTACCCCGCCGGATCGGAGCCGCACCGAGCGGGCGCGCGGGGCGGGCTGGCTCCACCTCGCGCGTCTCCGATTTTAGAGAGTCACTGCTCGTGAGCAAAGACTCCACCTCACGTCGCAGTTCGGTATCGGCACCGCACTGGACCAGCAGAAACGCGTGCTTGTCCGGGATTCCCGGCTGCGAGACGGCCGCGTAGATTTCCTCGATGCGTCTCTGGCGCTCGGGGCTCATACCGTCTTGCGCTCCTACTCGCCGCCCCGACCCGACGCGCTGAGTTTGTACAGAGCGTCAAGTTCGGTTTTGAAATTCTCCATGACCTGGCGTCGACGAATCTTCATCGTCGCCGTAACTTCGCCGTGCTCAATCGAGAGCTCACGGGAAAGGATGCGGAAGCGCTTCACCTGCTCGAAAGGAGCCAGTTGCTTGTTGATGCGCGCAACAATAGTCTGAACTTCTTTAAGGACGACGGGATCTTCGTGGACAGGAGCTGAAGCGCTGGCACCCGGCAGGGTCTGTGCAATGGCGGGATGAACCGTGATCAGGGCGACGAGGTGCGGCAACCGGTCGCCAGCAAGCAGAATCTGGTTGATCAGAGGTTCGAACTTGAATTGCGCTTCCACCCTTGCAGGGAAGATCTTCTTGCCGTTCGACGAAACGATCAGTTCCTTGCTGCGCCCCGTGATGTAAACGTAGCCTTCCGAATCGATGGTCGCGATGTCGCCGGTGCGCAGCCACCCATCCTGGAAAAGCTCTGCGGTCGCCGCGGGGTCTTTGTAGTACCCGCTTGAGAGTGCCGGGCTTTTGATCAGCAATTCACCGTCGCCGGACAGCTTGACTTCGGTGCCCGGCAAAACCTTACCGATGCTGCCAGGCCTCGGCGCATCGATCGGATTGACGGTGGCTACACCGCCTTCAGTCAGACCGAACGCTTCGATCAACGGCATGCCGATGGCCTCGTAGAACTCCATCAGGTCGGCGCCCAACGGCGCGGCGCCCGAGACGGCGAGACGAAGACGGCCGCCAAGCCTTTCCCGTACCTTAGCGAAGATGAGTTTGCTGGCCAGCGCCAGAGGTGCGCGGATTCGCCACGGAACTGGCTTGCCCGCACGGCGGTACTTCGCTGCAGCCAGTCCGAGGCCCAGTCCGCCGAAAAAGGCCTTCTGCACAATCGCCGGCTTCTTCAGGATCTCCGTTCGAATGCTGCTGTAGATTCGTTCCCAAACTCGCGGGGGAGCCAGGAAAAATGTTGGTCTGACTGCCTTGATCTCGTTCGGCAGCTTTGCCAGGCTCTCGGCGAAAGAGACCATGGTCCCTGTGAGAATGGGGTAGAGTTCCACGCCGACGCGCTGTGCGATGTGGGCTGAAGGCAGAAACGCCACAGTGGCATCTTCCGGCCCAAGAGGCACCACAGTGGGTGCCATGTTCACATTGGCAGCGAGCGAGCCGTGCGTGGTCATCACCATCTTGGGATCGCCCGTTGCGCCGGACGTCAGATAAAGGATGGCGTTGTCCTGCGGTCCCACTTCGGCGGCGTAGCGGCCGTGTGTCCGCAGTTGTGCCAGTGTCAGGTAGCCTTCAGCCTCACCGGACATCAGAATGATGTCACTGACCGGCGCCGCCTTCATCTTCGCCAGCATTTTCGGGTTCTCAACGAAGAGAGCCCTGGCGTCTGCGCGGGCAACCGTGCTCACGAGTTCTTCCGCAGGGTAGCTGGGATATAAAGCCGCCGCCACGGAGCCGTTCATCAGGATGCCCTGATCGATCAGGTAGAACTCCGCCGTCGTCTCGGAACAGATGGCGACGTGGTCGCCTTTGCCGATGCCGATCGACTGTAGCCCGGCCGCGATCTCTTCCGCAGCCTGCAGATATTGATTCCAGGTCCACGTGTCGACCTGTTTGCCCGAAGGTTGACGAAGCGCAACACGGTCTCCGTGCTTCGCCGCGGCGTCGCGCAACAACTGCGGTACTGTTTGGGCGATCATGATAGTGGAACGTTTACTTTTATTACTCGCCTTCGGTAACTGTCTGGCCGGCCAGCGCGGCGACCATGTCCTGCAATTCCTGAGTCAGGGTACCGCGCTGCTGCAGCGTCATCCCTTTCGTCTCTACCGGATCGCCAATAAACAATTCGACCGGGCCGCCGCGCACACGCCAGCAGTGCATGGGCAAAGCATCCCGCGTTCCTCGCACTCCCATCGGCACAACAGGAACCTGCGCCTTGATTGCGATGTAAGCAGCACCCTCTTTAAATGGCCGCATATCGTGCTCGGTCCGAGCTCCTTCAGGAAACAGCAGAGCCGAAACGCCCGTCTCCCGAATCATTCTTGCGCCCTCTCCCATTGATTTCAAAGAGGCTCTTACGTTATCGCGAGCTACCGGTATGTGTCCAGCCCTCGACAGGTGCCATCCCATAAAAGGGATGGAGAACAGTCCAACTGTGGCGAAAAAGCGGAACTGCAGGGGGAGAACGGAGAGAATCGTCGGCGTATCCATGTAGCTGGCGTGATTGCAAACGATGACGTAGCTTTGCGACGGATCGAGCTTTTCAAGTCCGATCACCGTACAGCGCATGAATCCAACTTTGAGCACCATGCGAGCCCAGGCCTGCGCAATGCGGTGCTGTGTATAGCCCTTGCGGTCCCAAATGGATGAGATCAAAGACAGGCTGCCCATCAGAATCGTACTCAGGATAATGCCCGGAGCAGTGATAAATACAGAACGAAGTTTCCACACGGTGAGAATTTCCATTATCGGCTGTGCCATCCGCGTCTGTACTATCGGCGTCTCGACTCAGCGTCTATTCTCTTGTAGACTGAATCCTGGGAGAGGACACCTATCATGAAGAAATCTCAATATTTAGCTGTTGCCATCGCACTAGTCGCCGGCTCTGTCCAGGCGTACGCCCAGAGCAAGGGCGATGCCGCCAAAGGCAAGGAAGTTTTCGAGCAGTGCTCGGTTTGCCACAACGCCGACTCAGCAGAGAAAAAGATGGGCCCGGGCCTGAAAGGCATGTTCAAGAAAGCCAAGATGGATTCCACCGGTAAGGCACCGACCGATGCCAACGTGATGGGCAAGATCGAAGAAGGCGGCAATGGCATGCCGGCTTACAAAGAGATGCTCAGCGCCGACGAGAAGGCGAACCTGCTCGCCTACCTGCACACGCTCTAAGCACCACGTTCAACAGTCAAAAGAGCCAGGGATAGTTCCCTGGCTCTTTTCGCGCCATGAACATCAGGAAGGTCGTCATGCAAAGTCTTCGCGCGGCAATGTCGGTCGTGGTAGTCATCGGTTCACTCGGGGCAGTTCCCGCTCTGGCAACCGAACCCATGCCCGCTGGCCAGGTGAATGCTCTTGTGCAGATGTACTGCGCGGTCTGCCATACAGATACCGCAAAGAACGGCGGCCTGACGCTGCAGCATTTCGACGTGGCAACATCCGCTCCCAGCCTGGCGGCAATGCTCACAAGTAAGCTTACCGGCGGCGCCCTCCTGCACACGGCGCAGATCGCCGGCAAAGATCCGAGCGCTGCGGTGTATATTGGCGAGCGCATGAAAGGCGGCGCCATGGGGGCGGCTGGACTCGGCACGCCTGACAAGCCGACCATCTATGCATTCATCGACGCCCTTGCCTCCCGGGCCAGGAACGCCGACCAGTGGTACATCGAGAACGGCCCCGTAGTCATCGCAAGCATCTTTCGAGAACTGCCCCGGCCCAACGACGCCGGGCAAGGATCGTCTTACCGCCTGATCGTGACCTGTGATGCCGCAACTCAACAGGGAGAGGTCCAACTCGCATGGTCGCCCGTACCAAAGCGCGGCACGTTCACGACGCTGATCGACGGAGAGATCACCGGGACTCACAAGGCCGAAGGCTCGGAAACCATGGGCAATGGCAGCAAGGTCGAGGCCGGACCCGCTGCGATTCGCCTCTTCCAGTCCCGGCGAACGGCCAAACTGCCCACACAGTCGCTGCGGATTTCAGAGCTGTTCCCCGGTGAAACGATCGAGTTCCCTTTTGACCAACTGAATAATTCCGCAAGGAAGTCTTTGTCGGCCTGTTTTCAGTAATCGCCCGCGAATCACTCGAACTGGTACACGCAGGTGAACGTGGGTTCCATGTGGATCGTTAGACCTGTCGTGTTCAGGGCGACAAACGCTTGCGAGATCATCGTGTGGTCGGGTTGCAGCAAACCGCCTGTGCTGACTTCATGATCGAACTCAGCACGGCATGACGTCCGGCTAGCCGTAATGATGTTCTGCAGCCAGATGAACGAATTGTCGTAGCCGTTCGACAGCCGGACGCTGCCGTCAGGTGCCGTAGTCTTCAAACCCCAGCCCACTTCGCAGGTTGTACCCACAGCAGGAGTCCCAGATTTGCAAAACGCGATGAAGTCTCCGTACACGCGCAGGATGCGCACGCGGCGACCGGCTGGCGGCGTGAACTTCGTTAAGTTCTGAGCGAAGCCTGCATTTCCCCAGGTACCCGGGCGAGTGTCGGGGGTACCGGCAAGCGCGATCGCGAAATTCACTGCAGTGGAATACGGTCCAAGGATGGCCATCTCACCAATGTAGGGGCACGGCCAGCGAACTCCAAGAAGACCCGAGTGGGGGCCGTGCGACAGAGTACAGGACACCTAATGCCGGGCTACACTCCCGGCCCGCATGACCACAAAAGTGGTTTGCGGCGTGCTGCCTCAGACGCATGGAACTCTTCACAAGAAGAAGTGTTGTCGCGGGTAGCGCAGGACCGGCCGGCGCCGCGTTGTTACAGGCACAGACCGGTGGAGGCAGCAACCTCCCGGTCTGCGCGGAACCGTCTCGCAGGGGAAGGTGAACCTGCCCTCTGCACAATGCCACCGAAAGCGAAGGCACGCCCCCCAATCCTGAGCCCTCCGCAAAACGCATGGGCGTGGCGGTAGTCGGACTTGGGAATCTCTCGTTGACGCAGATCCTGCCCGGCTTCGGCGAGGCAAAACACGTAAAGGTGACGGCCCTCGTGAGCGGCGAGCGTGAGAAAGGGCAGGCCATTGCCTCGCAGTACGGCGTCCCTGAAAAAAACATCTACGACTACAAGAACTATGACCAGCTGAAAGATAACCCTGAGGTGGACTTCGTCTACATCGTCCTCCCGAATTCCCTGCATGCCGAGTACACGGTGCGGGCAGCGAAAGCGGGTAAGCATGTACTCTGCGAGAAGCCCATGGCCACTTCGGTCAAGGACGCCGAAACCATGGTGAGCGAGTGCCAGCGTGCGGGTAAAAAGCTGATGATCGCGTACCGCATGCTGTACAACTCGGCCCACATCGAAGCCATCCGGATGGTGCGCGAGAAGCAGTTCGGCGAGGTGCGGTTCATCAACGCCGTGAACGGTCAGAATGATGCGCCAAGCGGGCAGTGGCGGCAGATCAAAGCTCTGGCGGGCGGCGGGTCACTGCCGGACGTCGGGATCTACTTCGTCAATGCGTTCCGATATCTCACAGGCGAGGAACCAATCGAAGTCACAGGGCAGATGACGCAGCCGAAGAACGACCCCCGCTTTCGCGAGATAGAAGACGTCAGTACGTTCACCCTGCGCTTTCCCTCAGGAGTGTTCGCGACAGGAAGCGCAGGCTACAGCTACCACGAGAACCGCCACCTCCGTATCATGGCTCCGGATGCCTGGTTTGGCCTGGACCCGGCATTCAGCTATGACAACCTGACGATGCAGATCGGTCGCAAAGCAGGGAAGGCGAACTCCATGGAAGAGCGGAGATTCAGCCCGAAAAACCAGTTTGCTGTCGAAATGGATCACTTTTCTGAGCGGATCCGCGCCGGCAAGGAGGCGCGAACTCCCGGCTCAGAGGGCGTGCAGGACCACAGAGTTCTCGACGCCATCTACCATGCAGCCGCCGCCGGCGGCGTTGTGAAGCTGCCCGCGGTCTCACAACTCGACTCGACCCGCGGTCCCGCGGTGGAAGAAGAGAAAAGTGGATCTAACGGGTTCCCATCAGGAACTTGATTGCAAGAGGAATCTCGTCCGGATGCGTGGCACACCACGCAATGATGCGCTCCATCTTGTTCTCGTCCTCCGCAATACCGGAAATTTCAACCAGTTCAGCTTCCACTTCTTCGGGCTCTCTCATGCTTTGTTTATATCCCCTGCGGGGCCGTAGCGCAGTTGGTCACCGCGTGCGATAACCGCATTGGCTTTCGCCAGCAGTGCGGGAAGCGCCAGCGGCATAAGCCGTTTCGCTAAGATGAGAGAGTCGTTGCTCTCACTTTCCCTCGAAATTTAGCCCGAACCCTTCTCACAAAAACATGCTCTGTGCCGGAATTGTAGGTCTGCCCAATGTGGGCAAAAGTACGCTCTTCAACGCTCTCACCCAAAGCCGCAAGGCTCTGGCTGCGAATTACAGGTTCTGCACCATCGAGCCAAATCAGGGAGTGGTGACCGTCCCTGACGAACGACTTGAAGTGCTGGCGAAGATCAGTAAGACGCAGAAGATTATCCCGTCGGTCTTCGAGTTCGTAGACATCGCCGGTCTGGTCAAGGGTGCCAGTCAGGGCGAGGGTCTGGGCAATCAGTTCCTCGGGCATATTCGCGAAGTCGATGCCATTGTTCAGGTGGTCCGGTGTTTCGAGAACTCAGACATCGAGCACGTCATGGATACGGTCGATCCCATCCGCGACATCGAAGTCGTCAACACGGAACTGATCCTCGCCGACATTGACAGCGTCCAGAAGCGCCGCTTGCGGCAGCAGAAGGTGGCGAAGGGTGGCGACAAGAAGGCGCAGGCTGAGATTGCGCTGATTGACCGGCTGGAGGTGCATCTCAACGAAGGGAAGCACGCCTACTCCCTCGAAATGGCGCCCGACGAAGCCGCTCTGATGAAGGGCCTGTTCCTCCTGACGGCCAAACCGACTCTTTTCGCCTGCAATGTCTCGGAAGAGGACTTGGGCAACCCGGATAAAAACCCGTGGGTACAGAAAGTGCGCGAGTACGCCGCGCAACACCTGGGCTGCGGCGTGGTGGTAGTGTCCGCCGAGATCGAATCAGAGCTGATGACCCTGCCTCCGGAAGAGCGCGCGGAGTACCTGGAGGGCCTCGGCGTGAAAGACGGCGCGGACGCAGGTGCCGGCACCCTCATCAAAGCGGCCTACAAGCTTCTCGGCCTTCGCTCGTACCTGACCACTGGTGAAAAAGAGACCCGCGCCTGGACCATCCGGGCCGGCGACAAAGCCCCTGTCGCCGCAGGTGTGATCCACTCCGATTTCGAAAAGAGCTTCATCTCGGCTGAGACCACCGCCTATGACGACCTCATGGCTTGCGGAAGCTTCGCCCGCTGTCGCGAGTTAGGCAAGACCCGGACCGAAGGCAAAGACTATGTCGTCCAAGACGGCGACATCATGGATTTCAAGACCTTCCTGTAAACCTGCAGCCGCTGATTCGCTGCCGGGGATATGATTGTTCACGTGGCCCGGCTGATTCTAGCGTTGTTCGTGGCAGTGCAGCTCTATGCCGTGGACTTCGCCCGCGACATCCGCCCGATCCTCTCGGATCGCTGCTTCTCGTGTCATGGACCGGACGAAGCAAATCGAAAAGCCGGGATGCGCCTCGATACCGAAGAGGGTGCCGCCCGTGCTTCGGCGAAAATCCTGGGACGAATCCAGCCGGATAATCCCGCCCGGGGTATGCCGCCGCCGTACTCTGACCGCAAACCGCTGACGGCGCCCGAGATTGCGACCGTCCGGGCATGGCTCGACCAGGGCGCTAAGTGGCAGTCGCACTGGAGCTTCACTCCGCCCGTTCGGCCGCAAACCCCAGCCGCAGGCAACCAGGCCGGAGGCAATCCAATTGATAGCTTCATCCTGGCACGCCTGCAACGGGAAGGCCTCACGGCTTCCAAAGAGGCAGATCGAGCGCGTCTGCTGCGCCGGGTCACCTTCGATCTGACCGGGCTGCCGCCAACTCTCGCCCAGCTGGATGCCTTCCTCGCGGACCGCGCGCCCAACGCTTACGAGAAAGTTGTGGATCGCCTGCTCGCCTCGCCCCAATACGGGGAACGCATGGCCGTCGACTGGCTGGATCTCGCCCGCTATGCCGATACCCACGGCTATCAGGTCGATCCGGAAAAGGAAATGTGGCCGTGGCGCGACTGGGTGGTGAATGCGTTCAATCGCAACATGCCGTACGACCAGTTCACGATCGAGCAGCTTGCCGGCGACCTGCTGCCCAACGCGACTCTTGACCAGAAAATCGCGACTGGCTTTCAGCGTAACCATCGGATCAACTCGGAAACCGGCAGCATCGCCGAAGAGTTTCACGCTGAGAATCTGGTCGACCGCGTGAGCACGTTTGGCACGGTTTGGCTGGGCCTGACCGTGGGCTGCGCACGCTGCCATGACCACAAGTACGATCCTCTTCCGACCAAGGACTTCTATAGCCTGTTCGCCTTTTTCAACAGCGTGGAAGAAGCGGGTAACGGAGGGACGCGCGATGCACGCGGCAATTTCAAGCCCTTCCTGCGGCTGCCGGCTCCGGAACTGGAAGCTCAGCTGGCGACGAAGGACAAAGAACTCGTCTCAGCCCGCGAACGCCTGGCCGCTGTGGAGAAGGAACTCGCCGCGCGCACCTTGACCTGGGCAACACCTGATTGGCAGGTTCTGCAGCCCGCCGATCTCAAGGCGGAAGGTGGCGTTGAACTCCGTCGCTTGCCGGATGGGTCCGTTCTTGCCACTGGCCCGAAACCCGCAACGTCGATGTACGAGTTCACCGCGGAAACATCGCTGCAGAACATCACGGCATTCCGGCTCGAACTGATACCGGACGCTTCCCTGCCCGGAGGCGGCTCAGGACGAGGCACCGACGGCAAGGGGGTTGTGACGTTATTCGAAGTTCGCAGGGACGACAAGAAAGTAGACCTCACGAGGATCACGGCGGACTTCAAATCAGAAGAATCGGAGCTGGATCTGGTGGTCCGGCCCGCGGAACAGCTCCGACGCGGCTGGGGTGTGCAGCCCGAGATGAACAAACCACACTTCGCGGTCATCGAGACCGCACGTCTCACCGACGGGGGCAAGTTCAGTTTCAAGATCGGTAGCGAATACGAAGGTGCCGCTGTAGGCCGGTTTCGCGTGTCAGTCACCAACTCGGAATACCCGGAAGTTCCGCCATCCACGATCACGCCCGCCTACCTCGCCACGCACCCGCGTGAAAGGCGAGTAGCGAACGAGGTAGTGCTCAAGCTCGAGGCGGAGCGTAAAGCAATCGAAAACAAGATCCCGACCACCATGGTTATGTCGGAAATGGCCACACCGCGCGACACCTTTGTTCTGGCCCGCGGAGCCTACGACAAACCCACTGACAAGGTGACGCCGTCAGTGCCCGCCTTCCTGCCACCTCTCCCGCCCGACGCACCCCGCAATCGCCTGACGCTGGCCAAGTGGGTGACAGACCCGGCCAATCCGCTCCCCGCCAGAGTTGCCGTCAATCGCTACTGGCAAATGTATTTCGGGACCGGACTCGTCAAGACAGCCGAGGACTTCGGCGCCCAGGGTGAAGCGCCGAGCCACCCGGAGCTGCTCGACTGGCTCGCGACCGAATTCATCCGCACTGGCTGGGATGTGAAGGGCATGCAGAAGCTGATCGTCATGTCGGCCACCTACCGACAGGCATCCGCGGCCTCACCCGAGCTTCGTGAGCGTGACCCCGAAAACCGGCTGCTCGCGCGCGGGCCACGTACCAGGTTGACGGCTGAGATGATCCGCGATCAGGCTCTCTCTGTAGCAGGCTTGCTGAATCCAAAGATGGGCGGTGTTCCCGTGAAGCCATACCAGCCGGAAGGGCTTTGGGAGCAACTCTCCGCATTCCCCGGTCGCAAGCTCTACGAACGCTCCAAAGGCGACGATCTGTGGCGGCGCAGCTTGTACTCATACTGGAAACGAACCGTGCCTCCACCGTCGATGATGGTGTTCGATGCGCCCACTCGAGAGTTCTGCGTCGTGAAGCGCGCCGCCAGTTCCACACCCCTGCAGGCTCTCGCACTTCTCAACGACGAGATGTATATCGAGGCGTCACGCAAACTGGCCGAACGCATGATGCTGGAAGGCGGAGCCACTCCGCAGACCCGACTCGCCTGGGCTCTGCGGCTGGCGACATCCCGCGCTGCGACCGATGCCGAGGTGCGGGTCCTCAAGCAAGGTCTCGAACGTCGCCTGCAGCAGTACCGCTCCGACCCCGCCAGTGCTGAGAAGCTCCTGACCGCGGGCGAAGCGCCCCGCGCGCCCGGACTCGACACCGCTGAATTGGCGGCGTACACGACTGTCGCCAGCGTTATCTTCAATCTGGATGAGGTGATTACCCGCCAATGATGGAGACACGCCGGCAGTTTTTCGGACGGACGGCAACCGGGATCGGGACCGTCGCCCTCAGTTCGCTCATGGCTCCGTCGGCCTTCGGCGCGAAAGGGTTGCCGGGCCTGCCCCACTTCGCGGCGAAAGCGAAGCGCGTCATTTACCTGCACCAGTCCGGCGCACCGTCGCAGATGGACCTTTTCGACTACAAGCCCGGCCTTCGGCAGCGTTTCGCCGAGGAGTTGCCCGACTCCATTCGGAAAGGACAGCGTCTGACCGGCATGACTTCCGCGCAGAAAAAGTTCCCGGTCGCGCCGTCGGTCTACAACTTCGCCCAGCACGGCAAGGCTGGCACCTGGCTCAGCGAGCTCCTCCCGCATACGGCAAAGATCGTGGACGACATCTGTGTGGTGAAGAGTGCCTTCACCGAAGCCATCAACCACGACCCGGCCATCACCTTCATTCAAACCGGCAGCCAGATCGCTGGACGCCCCTGTTTCGGCTCCTGGGTGAGCTACGGGCTCGGCTGCGAGACCGACGATCTGCCCGCATTCGTCGTGATGATCTCCCGCGGGACCGGGCGTAAAGTAGACCAGCCTCTCTACGACCGATTGTGGGGCAGCGGCTTCCTGCCAACCGCTTACCAGGGAGTGAAGTTCCGCTCAGACGGCGATCCCGTGCTGTATCTGTCGAATCCGCCCGGCCTGAACAGCGCCACGCGCCGTTCCATGCTTGACGACATCCGCCAGATGAACGAGATCAACCTGAAGGAGTTTGGAGACCCTGAGATTGTCACTCGCATCCGCCAATACGAAATGGCGTACCGGATGCAGACCTCAGTTCCGGAATTGACCGACCTTTCGAAAGAACCCGCCTCCATCTTCGAGATGTACGGACCCGACGCCCGCAACCCCGGAACTTATGCCGCCAACTGCGTCCTCGCACGAAGGCTGGCGGAGCGTGGCGTTCGGTTCATCCAGCTCTATCACATGGGCTGGGACCACCACGAGGGTGTGCCGCGCCAGTTGCCTCCTCAGTGCATGGACACCGACCAGGCTTCCGCGGCCCTGATTCAGGACCTTAAACAGCGCGGCATGCTGGACGAAACGCTGGTGATCTGGGGAGGCGAATTCGGCCGAACCGTCTACTGCCAGGGCAATCTGTCACCCGAGAACTACGGGCGCGACCACCACCCTCGCTGCTTTACCGTGTGGATGGCTGGCGGCGGTATCAAACCAGGCATGTCGTATGGCGAAACCGATGACTACAGCTACAACATCACCGAGAACGCTGTCCACGTCCACGACCTGAATGCAACCATGCTCCACTGCCTCGGCGTCGATCACACCAAGCTGACTTACCGCTATCAGGGACGCGATTTCCGGCTGACGGACGTAGCCGGCACAGTCGTCAAAGACCTACTGGCGTAGTCGAAACAGGCTACTTTGCCGGGCCGAGGCGGGACGTACCGATGGCGATATCGTCATACCAGATATCGAACCCGGTCGGCGGAGCGCCCCAAACACGTGCGCCGAAGCCGAACTCCTGATAGCCACCGACAAGGTTTTTGACGGTGCCGCTGCCTTTGGGCCATTCGAACTTCACCGTGTCGACCTTTTCGCCGTTCACCGGGACCTGCATTTTCTCGCCATCGATCCACATGGTGATGGCAGACGGATCGTCGTTGAATTCCCATTCCACCAGGAACCACTTGTCATAGATCGGCATGGTTTCGCTGCGAAACGTGATCTCGCCACGCCCCTGTCCGCGCAGCGACTTGTTCTCCTGGTACGAAGGCATCCAGAAGCCTCGCGACGTACCGATCTCATGGAACTTCGACAACTGCCAGCCCGGTTCGCCCGCGAAGATCAACGGGTTATGGGTATTCCCCAGACTCTGCGAAACCTTCATGTAAGCCCGGCCAAAGAAGTGCGTCCGAACCGTCTCCGGCAGGTGCGTCGCAACCACAAAAGCGTAACTTGCCGCTGCCATGTCGGGATAATGCACATGCAGCGCATACTTACCGCGCCCTCCCTCCACCGGTTCCACAGCAATGGTTGCGGTGCCGGCCACGCGCGTGTCCCAGACAGCTGCGTCGATCTTTCCGGATTCGAAGTTCTCGGTGAAAACAGGCTTCTGGGCAGAGAGGACGCCAGCCACTCCGGCGGCGAAAAGGGTGAGTGTCGAAAGAGTGCGGATCACGCGGATGAGTCTATCATTGCGCACCAGCCAGAGCTCTCGACTTTCGATAGGCTTTACGTAATTGCGCCCCCCTGTATTTTCAGTGCATCGAAAATCAGGCAGCCTCATCTGATCTCTAAGACCAGCACTGGCGTCTAAGAGCGTGGGACAGGAGGAAGCGATTGATTATATGCGTAATCGGATCGTGAAGCGTCGGAGGAACACTGGGAACTGGCTGGGCAGCAGCCGGACACAACGTGATCTTCAGTTCGCGCAAGCCGGATTCCCCCGAAATGCGCGCGTTGGTCAGGAAAGCCGGCACCTCTGCCAGGGCCGCCTCGGTCGGGGAAGCTGTTGCGAACAGTGACGTTCTCCTGCTTGCAACGCCCTGGCCAGCCACCCGAAGCGCCGTCGAGTCCGCGGGGCCGCTTGCCGGCAAGGTACTCATCGACGCAACCAATCCCCTGCTGCCGGACTTCTCGGCCCTCGAATTCGGAAACACGACCTCCGGCGCCGAGCAGGTAGCCTCGTGGGCGAAAGGCGCCAGAGTCGTCAAGGCCTTCAACAGTATCGGCTTCGGCATCATGGCGAATCCGAAGTTCGGCGACCGCAGCGCCTCCTTGCTGTATTGCGGAGACGACGGGGAAGCGAAGAAGGCCGTCCACACTCTTGCCGCGGATCTCGGCTTTGCGCCCCACGATGCCGGACCCCTCAAGCAGGCCCGAACCCTGGAACCCCTGGCCCTGCTCTGGATTTCGCTCGCCATGGCGCAAGGGTACGGACCCGATATCGCCTTTGATCTGATGCGTCGGTAGCATTTCTGCGCCGCACGTGAGAATTCTCCGGCAGGTCGCCACTAGTATCTGGTGGAACCCCTTGCGGCGCTCGCGCATGGCTGGCTGCCAACAGTGGATCACTGGGTGGCTGGCGTGCTCATTCCGCTCGCCTTATGGGTTCTGTTGAACGGCTTCGACGATCTGCTGATCGACTTCGCCGCGATTGCCGCGGCGATGGGAAGCCGAAAGAACTCCGCGCCGTCCGAAGCTGATCTGGACGCCGTACCGCACCGCCGCATGGCCATCTTCGTGGCACTCTGGCACGAGCACCGAGTCATCCAGCAAATGCTCGACAATAACGCCCGGGCTCTGCGGTACGAGAACTACGACTTCTTCATCGGCGCCTACCCCAACGACGCTCCCACCATTGCCGCCGTACGGGAGGCAATGAAGCGCTACACTCACGTACACCTTTCGCTCTGCCCGCACGACGGTCCCACTTCCAAAGCGGATTGCCTGAACTGGATTTACCAGCGCATGCTGCTCCACGAGGAAGAGCATGGCGTCCGCTTCGAAATGATCCTGACCCACGATGCCGAAGACTTGATCGACCCCGACGCGCTTCGCTGGATCAATTACTACGCACAGTTCGGCGATATGGTCCAGATCCCCGTGCTCGCGCTGCCCACCCCGCTCCACGAGATTGCGCATGGTGTCTACTGCGATGAGTTTGCGGAGTATCAGTTCAGAGACATGGCGGCTCGGCAGTGGCTCGGCGGGTTCATTCCGTCGAACGGCGTCGGCACCGGCTTCTCGCGCAAGGCGCTCGAGATGCTCGCCGCATGCAACAGCAACCGAATCTTCGAACCGTCGTGCCTGACGGAAGACTACGAGAACGGCTTCCGGGTTCACGCCATGGGGCTGCCCCAGAAGTTCATTCCGGTCCAGTTTCGCCATGGCCGCGTCATCGCCACCCGGGAGTACTTCCCGCGCCGCTTCAGTACCGCGGTTCGCCAACGCTCGCGCTGGGTTTTGGGCATCACTCTGCAGTCGTGGGAGCACCACGGTCTCCGCGATTCCGTGCGCTACTTCTATTGGTTCTGGAGAGACCGCAAGAGCCTGATCGGCAACCTCGTCACCCCCCTGACAAACCTCCTCTATTTCTACGGAGTGTTGACCCGCGCGCTGGCAGCCGCTACCGGAACCGAGTGGGGTCTGGCCAGAGAGACCGGGCATTTCGCGCCGGCTCTTGCCACTGGCCTGGCCATCCAGGCGCTGCATGTCGGCTTCCGCATCTGGTGCTCGAACCGGGTCTATGGCTGGGTCTTCGCTTCTGCCGTGCCGATCCGCGTCGTAGCGGGCAACTGGATCAACTGCTTTGCCACCTGCCGCGCCATCTGGACGTACAGCGCCGCGCGGCTGCGGGGGCGGCCTTTGCTGTGGGTGAAAACCGAGCATGCCTACCCATCGCGTGCCGCATTGCAGTCCGACCGGCTGAAGCTGGGCGCTGTGCTCACCGGCTCACAGTGGATCACCCCGGATCAACTGGCGCAGGCTGTTGCCGAGCAACCTTCGGGCGTGCGTCTCGGCGAATACCTCGTCAGCAAGGGATTCCTGAACGAAGACGACCTGTATGCGGCTCTCGCCCTCCAGAACCAACTCGAACTCGGCAAACCTGCGCCAGAGCACATCTCGCCCCAGGTGACCCGCGCCCTGCCGACTTCAATCGCACGCAAATGGCGGGTGCTGCCGTTTCGAATCGCCGCGGGCGAACTCTATCTCGCCGGCTCCGAGCTACCCGGCGAAGCGATGCAAAACGAGATTCGGCGCTTCTCCACACTCGATATCCGCTTTCGCCTGATCACGCCAACCGAATTCAACGAGATGGCCAGCGAGTACCTCGTGCCCGTGCAAGAGACGTCCGGTGCTTCCTGGCAGGCTGGTGAATCAGGCAGGCACACGTCTTCAGAGCCGTGAGCGAGCGGGACCACTAAGACTATTTTGAGCCCTCCGTTCTAAAGAATATTGACGGCGCGGGCCGCCAAAAGTGCAACTGTCGTCAGCGAGATCAGCGACTGAATCACCATCAGCACCTTCGCCCAGCGCGACAGCACGGGCACGTCAGTGGGTGAAAAAGCTGTACTGGTGTTAAACGCCAGAAACAGGTAATCCACGAACGCCGGACTCCACTGATCCTCCCCCATCTTCCGGCGCAATTCGTCCGTCATGGTCATCTGCGGAAAAAGAAAGGCGCCGTCAATGTGAATGCCCTTCTGGTCCCGCTGGTTTGGACCGCCTCCATCCAGACGCCAGTACCAGGACGCAAACAGAAGTACGTTCCCGGACCAAAGCGCCGAGGCCACCCGCAGAAGAACCAGCGGCGAATCCTGTCTGCCGGGAAGTCGCAAGAGCAGCAGCGTCAGCGAGGTAATCAGTCCAATCGTAATCACGGCCAGACTTAAATATGCAAAGAAATCGTTCAGCTTTACATTCCCCAGGCGATGACTGATCGAGGTGGGAATAATGAGGGCCACGGAGATGGCCAGCAACATCCACTCCGGCCCGACCGTCAGGTTTTCAGGCAGCGTGTAGTACAAACCGCTGATGACCAGCAGCGCAACCACAACCGGCCAGCGAGGGTGGGGTTCGATGTTATGAGCGTATTTCCGCAAGTTCTACCAAAGGTGATAATAACCAGCGCGCTCGGCCATTTCCACTTCGACACCGAATAACTGGCGAAGTCCAATTGAAGTCAGCAGTTCGGCCTTGGGTCCATCGCCCACAATCTGCCCGCCCTGCATGAAGATGACTCGGTCGATCTCGGGGATGATGTCTGAGAGATGGTGTGTCACCAGAACAATCCCCAGCCCTGCCTGGGCAAGGCCCCGAACCGTCTCTCGTAATTCATGCTGGGCGAAAAGGTCGAGGCTGGTGGATGGCTCATCCAGCAGCAGCGCCTTCGGGTCATGCACCAAAGCGCGGCCGATCAGCATGCGCCGGCCTTCCCCCGAAGACATCTCATCGACCGGCTTTTCCGCGAGGTGTTCCGCGCGCAACAAGGCCAGCACCCGATGAGCCTGGCTTTTCATTGCCTCAGTCACTTCGTAGTGCTCCCAAATCCCGATGCTTGAAAAGAAGCCTGAAAGCACAATGTCGAAGCCAGTGATCTCGCGCGTACACTGCGCCATCAGGTCGTTCGTAACAATGCCCATCATGCTGCGCAGTTCCACCACATTCCAGACACCGCGGCCCAGGATGGAAACGCTGGACTCCGGCCTTGCCAGCGGATAACATTCGCGCGTAATCGTCTTGATCAGAGTCGACTTGCCGCAGCCATTCGGACCGAGGATCGCCACGTGCTCCCCGGCGCCGATGGTGAGGCTCAGGTTGCGCAGCGCGATGTTTTCGCCGCGCATCACGGTGATGTTTCGAAGTTCGATAAGAGGAGCAGACACTCATTCCAGTATCGGTCCAGCCCCCGCTTGCACCCCTGTCGTCTATGCTGAATTTGGTTCATGATCGACAGCCAACTTCTATTAGCAGCCGCCGCGGTGCTGCGTCCCGGCGGCGTTCTCACCGGCGACGAGGTTTCGTCGCGCAGCACGGGATGGATCTCTCGGGGCAGCCTGCAGGCCGCGGCAATCTTCCGCCCGCGTTCCACGGCGGAGCTTTCAGCGGTAATGAAGCTTTGCCATGCTGCCCGCCAGCCGGTGGTGCCCCACGGTGGCCTGACCGGGCTTGTGGAAGGTGCCCATGCCGGACAGCACGAAGTCGTCATCTCCACGGAACTGATGACCCGGATTGAAGAACTCGACGAGGCCGGACCCACCATGACCGTGGAAGCCGGCGTCGTTCTCGAGACCATTCATCGGCGCGCCTTTGAGCGAGGCTTCTTGTTTCCGCTGGACCTCGGCGCTCGCGGCTCCGCCATGATCGGCGGTCTCATTTCGACCAACGCGGGCGGGAATCGCGTGATCCGCTACGGCATGACGCGAAATCTGGTACTTGGTCTCGAAGCCGTAATGGCGGACGGCACCATCATCTCGTCCATGTATCCCGTCGTGAAGAACAACTCCGGCTACGACCTCAAGCATCTGTTCATCGGCTCGGAAGGCACGCTCGGCATCGTGACTCGGGCCATCCTCCGCCTGCAGCCGCAGCCTCGCAGTCAAAACACGGCTTTCCTCGCCGTAAATGAATTCAGCAGCCTGCCGAAGATTCTGAACGAACTCAACGCGGGCCTCGGTGGAACGCTGAGCGCCTTCGAAGTGATGTGGAATGACTTCTATCGCCTGATGACGACCCCGCCCGCGAAACAGCACCCACCCCTGCCCCAGACCTATCCCGTCTACGTTCTGGTGGATGCGCTGGGTTCCGACGAAGCCTCTGACCGCGAGCGCTTCAGCACAGCTCTTGAAGGCGTGATGGACAAAGGTCTTGCCGCCGATTGCGTAGTCGCGATGAACGCCTCGGAACGCGCGGGAATTTGGGCCATCCGCGACGACATCGACCAGTTCCATCAATACCGCCCCTGGTTCGGCTTCGACATCAGCCTGCCGATCAAGAACATGGACGCGTACGTGACCGAGGTCCGCGAGAAGCTGAACGCAAAATGGCCCGACAACCATACCTTTGTCTTCGGCCACATGGGCGACGGCAATCTCCACCTCAATGTTCACGTCGGCTCTGGCGATGACGAAGCGCGCCATGGCGTCGAATCGATCATCTATGGCGCTCTGGAGGGCCGGCAGGGCGCCATCTCCGCCGAGCATGGCGTCGGGCTTGAGAAGCGCGCCTGGCTGAAGATGTGCCGAACTCCGGAAGAGCTGGCATTGATGCGTACCATGAAACAGGCTCTGGACCCACTGGGCATTCTCAACCCAGGCAAGATTTTCGCTTAGGGAGACGTATGTATCGATCAACCGTTAGCCGCCGCCAATTCACGCTGCTTGCCGGCAGCATCGCCGCCAGCCAGGTGCCGATGGGAGCTGCTCCGACCGTCGCCGCCTCGGAGTTCATCGCGCAGGTACAGAAGAGCCTGGGAGGCGATTGGCCAGCCACCGGAGTCGATGGCTTCAAGGCCGGCGATCCCGCTACCCCGATCCGAGGGATCGCTGTGACAGCCATGGCCACCATGTCGGTTTTACAGCAGGCCGCCAAAGCCAACCTCAACCTGATCGTCACGCACGAGCCGACATTCTACGGTCGTCAGGATGGGCCGTCGCCTCCCCCTCCGGCGGGAGGTCGTGGCCGTGGACCCGCGGGCGTCTCTCCGGATGACCCGATCTACAAGGCGAAGCAGGATTTCATCGCGAAGAACGGCCTGGTCGTGTTTCGACTGCACGATCACTGGGCCTCCAGAAAAGAAAACGAGATGACCACCGGCCTCGCCGATGCACTGGGCTGGTCCAAAAACAAGGTCTTAGGCGAGGAGACGATGTATGACATCCCCGCTGCCACCCTGGAAGATACCGTAGCCGCTGTCCGTAAAAAACTGAGCCTTCGCGGGGGACTGCGCGCAGTGGGCGATCGTAAACTGCGCGTCCGGCGAGTGATGCTGCATCCCGGCATGATGCCCGTGGCAACCATGTGGAAGAACTACGACAAAGTAGATCTGCTCCTTGCCGGCGAGGTTCGGGAGTGGGAGTGCACCTTTTACGCCGCGGACAAGCAGGCGAATGGCGAAAAGCGGAGCCTGGTCACCATCGGACGAGTCGCTTCCGA
The DNA here is from genome assembly GCA_025462945.1 of Bryobacterales bacterium. GTDB lineage: Bacteria > Acidobacteriota > Terriglobia > Bryobacterales > Bryobacteraceae > BOG-234. Next base: position 2,114 of record JAOAPO010000293.1, on the reverse strand, counting down.
GGAGCCGGGAATGATGGCCTGCGCAACGTGGTTAAGCAGTCTGGACAAGAACATCCCCGCCAAATGGATCTCTGCGGGTGACCCCTACTGGAGAGCGCTGTGACAGCTCGAGAAATTATTCAAAAGGTCAGAGACAACCTGGGCGTTCCTTTCAACGAGCAGACCTACCGGGACACGTTCAAGATCGGCAATCCCGACGCGCAGGTAACGGGAATCGCCACCACCATGATGGTGACGCTCGACGTCCTGCGGCGTGCACATGCAGCCGGCCTGAATTTTGTGATCAGCCACGAAGACACCTGGTGGAATGACCGCGACGACACGAAGGATCTCCAGCAGAACCCGCTCTACAAGCTGAAGCGCGACTTCTGCCTGACGAACAATTTGATTGTGTGGCGTTTCCACGACCACCAGCATGCCAGGAAACCAGACCAGTCGATCGTTGCGGAGTTGCGGGCTGTCGGCATTATCGACGAGAACGCAGCGATGAGCGGCGGCAAAGTCTACACGGTGCCGGAAACCACCCTGGGAGCATTCGCCTCAGAAATTAAGAAGCGCACCGGATGGAAAGCGATTCGGGTGGTGGGCGACCCGAAGGCGAAGATCAGCAAAGTGCTGGTTGGGCCCGGATACGCGTCACCGCGCCTGACCCCCGAGGCCGACGTCGCCATTGGTGGTGAATCGCCGGAAGCCGACGGGGCGTTCGACAATCCCGAATACGTGATGGATGCAGCCACCCTGGGCGTTCCGAAAGGCCAGATTATTCTCGGCCACGTGGTTTCGGAAGAAGGCGGAATGGAAGAGTTCGCAAAGTGGATCAAGACCTTCGTCAGCGGTGTGCCAGTTCAGTTTGTCCCGGCCGGCGAACCGTTCTGGACCTAAGCGTCCATCTTCGGAGCGTAAAGACCCAACTCAATCAGCCAGCCTTCCGGATCCCGGAAGAACATCTGGCTCGTTCCTCGCGAGGGCGTCGACTGCCGGTGGTACGGTATCCCGTGCTCTTTCAGGACCGCCTCTGAAGCATCCATGTCGTGCACCAAAAACGCGATGTGGTTTTCGTGGGTGTTGATCGGCAGCTTCGGATCGTCGAATGGTTCGTCGATCAGGTGAATCTGAATTCCCGCGCCAAAAAGCCACGCGCCATCGAAGTCAAACGGCGGCCGGCTGATCTCCTGGAAGCCCAGGACCTCGGTGTAAAACTTACGCGTCTCCGCAAGTTTCTTCGTCTGCCGTGAGACGTGATGCAGCTGAACCGGTTGGATGGTCATTTCGTTGAAATGATAACCGACTGCCCCGCTTCCAGTGGAACGTGCCGGCTGGCAACAAAGCCCGCATTCTGCGCCATGGCCGCCAGTTCGTCGAACGTGTAAGCGTCGCCTTCGTGCGTTCCGGTCAGCATCGTCATCGCAAATCGAGCAGCAGGGACGGGTGCCACACGCGTTTCGTCCGGCACGAACTCCAGCGTAATCGCATGGCCGCCCGGCTTCAACGCCGCATACACCTTGCGCAGCAGTTCCTCGTTCTTCTTCGCCCCGAAATGGTGCAGGAAGTTCGTCACCAGCACGAAGTCGTAGCCTTCCCCAAACTCCACCTCGAACGCGCTGCCCGCGATCGTCTGATACCGATCGATCACCCCGGCCGCCGCCGCATTCTTCCTGGCTACCTCCAGCACCGCCCGCCAGTCGAGCGCAACGATCTGCGCCTGCGCATTCCTCTTCGCGATGGTAATGCCGAACAGCCCATGCCCCGCAGCGATGTCGAGAACTTTTACTGGCCCGGTCTCCGGCACCTGCGCGGCGATCGCCATCGCGCCCGGCACCATGATCGGCGCCATGACTTCTGCAAAACGAACCCAAATCGGATTGTCGGGATCGACCGTGCCGTCGCCCGGCAGCGTCGTCCCGCCTTTCCGAACGCAATCGGCCATCGTATCCATCACCGAGTGCATCATCTCCGGCATCGAAAGAAATTCCGTCACTCCGCCCATGTACGCGGGCGACGTCCGGTTTAGGAAGATCGCGGAGTCCGGGGCGTTGGAGTAGGCACCGTCCGCCTTCTGCAGCAGGCCGGTGGTGACGAGCGTATCGCAAAGGATCCTCGTGCCTCGCTCCGAA
>JAOAPO010000161.1 GCA_025462945.1 Bryobacterales bacterium | reverse complement strand
TTGTCCGGTAGCTGGCGATCATGTCGTCGAGTTGCGAGCGCTCAAGCTGAGTCAGGGACTCAAGAAAGCAAACATCCAGGTGGAAGCCAACGAAGCGAGTGAGGGAATCGAGAGGGGGCGGTTCGGGAACGTGCGGGGTGAGGACCTGCTGGATGGCACTACAGATATCGACGGCACTGTCGAGAAGAGTGCCGTCGATATCGAAGAGGTAATACGGGAACTGCGGAACAACTCCCACTTTAAGCAGTAGCGGGCGTTTCTCCACCCTCAAGGCTGACACGGCGACCTGAGCCGCTCTCAGGCCGGATGACCTGCTGAGTGGGGGCCGGGGTTCCGGAGGGCGGCATGGGCGGCAGCGTGCCGTTGTCCATCAGGATGCGAACTTCGGCTCCGTCGAGGCTTTCGCGTTCGAGCAGCGCTTGCGCTACGCGGATGAGCGAATCCGAATGGTCCTTGATGATCGCTTCGGCTCGGCTGTAGGCGTTCGAGATGATCCGCTTTACTTCCTCGTCGATCTTGATCGCGGTCTCTTCCGAGTAGTCACGATGCTGCGCGATTTCGCGGCCAAGGAAAATCTGCTCGTCCTTCTTACCGAAGCTCATGGGACCGAGTTGACTCATACCCCATTCGCAGACCATCTTGCGAGCCATTTCGCTGGCGCGCTCGATGTCGTTGCCGGCACCCGTGGTGAGCTGCTGCAGGTAGACTTCTTCCGCGATACGGCCGCCCATCAGGATGGCAAGCTGGTCTTCACAGAACACCTTGCTGTAGTTGTGCTTATCGTCGGTCGGAAGCTGCATGGTGATGCCGAGCGCCATCCCGCGAGGAATGATGCTGACCTTATGCAGAGGATCGGCGTGCGGAGCCACCATCGCCACGATGGCGTGGCCAGCTTCGTGATAAGCGGTGGTGCGCTTTTCGTCGTCCGTCAGAATCAACGACCGGCGTTCGGCACCCATCAGGATTTTGTCTTTGGCGATCTCGAAATCAACCATCATCGCGACTTTGCGGTTCTGCCGCGCTGCATTGAGGGCTGCTTCGTTTACCAGGTTGGCGAGTTCAGCACCAGCCAGACCGGGTGTCCCACGGGCCAGAACCGAGAGGTCGACGTCGTCGCCCAGCGGCACTTTCTTCGTGTGCACCTTCAGAATGGCTTCGCGGCCACCCACGTCGGGGCGTCCAACTACCACGCGGCGATCGAAACGACCGGGGCGGAGAAGCGCCGGGTCCAGAACGTCGGGCCGGTTCGTGGCAGCCACCAGGATGACGCCTTCGTTCGATTCGAAGCCGTCCATCTCCACCAGCAACTGGTTGAGTGTCTGCTCGCGCTCGTCGTGACCGCCGCCGAGGCCAGCGCCGCGATGGCGACCGACCGCGTCGATTTCGTCAATGAACACGATGCAGGGCGCATTCTTCTTGCCTTGCTCGAACAGGTCGCGGACGCGGCTGGCGCCGACGCCGACGAACATTTCCACGAAGTCGGAACCCGAGATCGAGAAGAACGGAACGTTCGCTTCGCCGGCGATAGCGCGGGCGAGCAGCGTCTTACCGGTTCCGGGCGAGCCGATCAGCAGCACGCCTTTCGGTATGCGACCGCCCAGCTTCTGGAATTTCTGCGGCTCGCGGAGGAACTCGATGATCTCTTCCAGTTCTTCCTTCGCCTCTTCCACGCCAGCGACGTCTTTAAACGTGACTTTGCGCTGCTGAGACGAGTGCAGGCGCGCTCGACTCTTTCCAAAGCTTAGAGCCTTATTACCTCCGCTCTGCATCTGGCGCATCATGAACACCCAGAAGCCGATCAGGAGTATGAATGGGGAATACTGAACAATCAGGGAAACCCAGCCGACTGAGGCCGGGTCCGTGAAGGTCATGGATACCTTCTTCTCGCTGAGAACATCGAACAGCTTGGGGTAGTTGTTGGGGACGACCGTGTGGAAGGCGTCGCGGCCGTTCATGAACTCACCCTTCACTTCGTTGACATTGATATTGACGTTCTTGATGTTGCCGGCGTCAACCTCGGCAAGGAACTCGCTGAAGTTCAGTTGACGGTCAACTTTCCCATGGCCCGTCTTCACAACGACCCAGAGCAGAACCGCAACCGAGACTAAAATTACCCAGAATATGACCGTCTTTACGTTCGAATTCACAGTACCTCCGCACCCTCACGGGTGCCCCGATGAGCGTCTCGGAAAGACGCCTCGGACCCCTTCATACCGTTAGACGCGGTAGAAAGGCCAATCGATTCCATCACGTCCCGAACCAGAATCACCGACCGACTGTCGGGTCCGGCAGCGTACTCTGCTGAAACTCCGAATCGCCTCGTCCAAACTACCGAACGACCTGCGGCGATCACGGGCCAGGCTCGCCGCTCCCACAAGGGAATGCGGTATTCCTGAAACAACGTTTTGATCTTTTCAGCCCTGGTCGATCCTCGCGGAGAGAGACTGTCCCCCGGCCGCCAGTTCCTGAGCAGCAAACTCCCCGTAAGGCGCGCAGGGTCAATTGCATGCAAGTCACTATTATATACGTGATTCCCGGCACCTAGTTTCGTTACCACCTGCAGACCTTTTTCTGCCACTACCGCGCTCCCGGGAACGGGGAGGTCTATTTCGAAGTCTCGAGCGCTCCTGGTGTCCAGGCCGACGGGTGAAACACGCAGCCAGTCGAACGACCGGAAGATATCGAGGCCGGGAAGCTGCAGCCTCCCGCTACCTTTTATTGATGCCGCCAGTTGCCGGATAGCCTCCACGTGGCGGAAATCGATAGATCGAAGATCGCCTCGAACGAGCTCGATCGCGCGACGCAGAAGGCGCCTCTGTACGGCAACGTGCAACTCGCTCACCTGGGAGACTTCGAGCAAGACCACCTCCCCGCGCTGTTGGATGTAAGAGTTCGCAAGACGCTCTACCTCTGCGGCCCAGTAGCTTTCCTCCCCGCGCGCCCATTCGGCCATTGCACCCAGGTTCGCGGGCAGCCCCGGGTTGATCGAAATCAAGAGAGGCATCACGTCGCGCCGCAGTCGGTTCCGCAGAAAGGAGGGGTCGAGATTTGAAGAGTCTTCGCGCCATTCGAAATCGCGCTCCACTAGCCAGGCTCGGACGGTCGCGCGTGGTACTTCCAGCAGCGGTCGGACGATTCCGCCGGAAGTCGCGGGCAGGATGCCGGCCAGGCCGGCAGTTCCGGCGCCGCGCAGGAACCGCGACAGGACGGTCTCCGCCTGATCATCCAGCGTGTGGCCGGTCGCAACCAGATCGCAAACGCCGTCTGTGATACAGGCCGAAAACCATGTGTAACGTCCGCGCCGAGCTTCCTGCTCTGTATTCCCGGGCCCCGGCGGCAACGTCGCAACTGAACACGGAACGCCGAGTTGCGCCGCCAGTCCCCGGACAAAGCCCTCGTCGCCGGCCGACTCGCTGCCTCGAAGCTGATGATTCACGTGTAGTACATGCCCGGCCAGACCCGCTTCCTGCAGCACATGCAGCAGGAACACCGAATCCGCCCCGCCCGAGACAGCTACGCCCACCCGTCCTTTCGACGACGAGTATCGCTCTGCGAGATTGGCCATGAATTCCTGCAAACTTCCGGGCACCGGCTGCGTAACTCCTTTCATGCGTTCCGGACTTCTTGCGTTCGCCTTGCTGGGCTGCGCCTTCGCGCAGGAACCGGCAGAACCCACCATCAAGGTAGATGTCGGACTGGTGAATGTCGCTTTCATCGTACGCGACAAGGCC